>CADABA010000227.1 GCA_902785985.1 uncultured Lachnospiraceae bacterium | reverse complement strand
GATACGACCGGCACGGTACCGTCTTCAATCTCAGAATTAACGGCTGCAATCATTTCCTTATAGGACGGATGAATCATCATAGTCAGTTTCCTCCTCTCATCATGTCCGAAAGCTGCTTGTTTATCTCATCGATCATATCCTGTTTGTGAACACTTTTTTTATGGGCAGCGCAGATCAGGGCATGAAGCTCTTCGACTGCACGGTCCAGATCGTCATTGACCAGTATATAATCATACTGCGGCATATAGGGTGCCTCATCCACAGCCCGGTGAAGGCGTCTTTCGATTTCCTCTTCGGATTCGGAACCCCTCCCGAGAAGGCGTCTTCTGAGCTCCTCCGCACACGGAGGCGTCACGAAGATCCGCTCCGTCTCAGGCATTTTTTCCTTTACCTTCTGTGCGCCCTGTACCTCGATCTCGAGAATGACATCCTTCCCGGCTGCCATCATCTCCTCGACATACTTCTTAGGCGTCCCATAGTAGTTTTCTCCGTACCTGGCGTACTCGATGAGCTCGTCATTGCGGATCATCTCCTCAAATTCCTCCCGGGAAATAAAAAAATACTCTTTCCCGTGCTCCTCGCCCGGTCTGGGTTTTCTCGTGGTCGCAGAGACTGACAGGGCATAATTGTCATAACGGCGAAGGAGCTCCTTCATGATCGTTCCCTTCCCGGCGCCCGAGAACCCGGACACTATAAAAAGCAAACCCTTTCCTGCCATATTCCCTCCGCAAATCATTCGATATTCTGGATCTGTTCCCTGATCTTTTCGACATCGGTCTTGAGCGCGATGCCGAGGTTAGACGTTGCGAGATCACCTGCCTTCGAGAGGATCGTGTTCGATTCACGGTTCATCTCCTGGGCAAGGAAATCCAGCTTCCTGCCGACACTCTCCTTCTTCTCGATCTCGAGCGCGACCTGCTCGATGTGGCTCTTCAGCCGGACCGTCTCCTCGTCCGTGCAGATCTTGTCGGTATAAATGACGACCGCGGCCGCAAGCTGTCCTTCATCGATGGTCCGGTCTCCCAGGATCTCCTCGATCTTATCCGAAAGACGCCTCCTGTAATCCGCAAGGATCTCAGGCTCACGCGCGATGATCTCATCCACATTGGCCTTCATGCCGGAAAGCTTTGAGATGATATCATCATGCAGACGCTTTCCCTCCGCGATCCTCGCTTCATCGAACTTCCCGCATGCGCTTCTGACTGCAGTGACAAGCTGGGATTTCAGCTCGTCCTCGTCAACAGGTGTCTGCCGGAGAGTGATGACATCCGGGAACCGCGCGATGTCACAGGCCCTGATCTCGTCGGAGATGCCTGTAAGGGTCGTGATCTCTTTCAGAATATCCGCGTACTTTGCAGCAAGCGCCTCAGAGAGGACCGGCTCGCTGTTGCTCTCCGCATAAGTCTCCTCCGTAATGAAGACGTCGACCTTCCCGCGGCTCACATACTCTTTCAGGATCCCCCGAACATCCGCCTCAAATGCACTGTATTTCTTCGGAAGCCGTATATTACAGTCGAAGTAGCGGTTATTCACGGATTTCATTTCCACTGTGATCTTTCGCAGATCATTTACAGCCTCGGCGCGGCCAAAGCCTGTCATACTCTTAATCATGGCGACCTCTGTTACTTATATTTAATCTAAGTTATATTACATCATTTCACAGGGCTCGTCAACTTTAAAGCGAAGGTCTCAGTGTTTGTAAAATAAAACCGATGTGATATACTGTGTGCATATCGTTCGATCCCGGACATATGATCCGCATGACGCAAATCTGTGATGATAAATGATCAAAGCGGAACTTATCTTTTATAGTATGTCAGCTTTCGCTGACCAGGACCCCTTCCGTTCTTCCAAGCGAGACCGGAGGGGACAGAACATTCTCTCATAAGAGCCGGAGGAAATATACATGGCATTTGATGGAATCACGACCGCTGCGGTCGTGCACGAATTGAATACAAAACTTGCCGGTGGAGGCATCAGCCGCATCGTTCAGTCTGAGAAGGATGAACTGATCCTCACGGTAAAGAGCAACAAGGTCACCTACAGGGTCCTTCTCAGCGCATCCGCCTCGCTCCCGCTCATCTATATAACACCCTTTAACAAGCAGGCTCCTCTCACAGCCCCGAATTTCTGCATGCTGCTGAGGAAGCATCTGCAGGGCGGACAGATCCTTAAGGTGCACCAGCCCTCGCTTGAGCGCGTCATCCTGTTCGATGTACAGCACCGCGATGAACTCGGCGACCTGTGCGTCCGCCGGCTCATCATCGAGCTCATGGGCAAGCACAGCAACATTATTCTCACAGATGACAGCGGGAAGATCCTCGACAGCATTAAGCGCATCCCGTCACAGGTGAGCTCAGTCCGGGAGGTCCTTCCCGGACGTCCGTACTTTATTCCGGGAGCCGATGCAAAATGTGATCCGCTTACGGCAGACCGCTCTGCTTTCGGGGAGGCGCTCAGGAAAAGCCCTTATGATCTTGTAAAAGCTCTCTACATGTCTTTTACAGGTCTCTCTCCCATCGCTTCTGAAGAACTCGTCTTCGAGGCCGGTCTCGAAGCCCGGAAGAAGGCTTCGGAACTGAGCTCCGATGAGGTCGACGTGCTCTTTAGCATCTTTCAAAAGCTCACGGACCGAGTCCGGGAGGGAAACTACACTCCCTGCATTTTCTATGAGACAGAAACTCCGAAAGAGTTCGCGGCTTATCCGCTCATGCTCTACTCGCATCTCTTCTCGCGGACATATGAATCAGTCAGCGAAATGCTCCTCGCTTACTATGGGGAGAAAGAGTCGGCTGACCGCATGCGCCAGAAATCCGCGGATCTCCGGCATCTGGTCACGACCGCTCTCGACCGCACGAATAAAAAAATTGCAATTCAGGAAAAACAGCTCCTCTCGACGGAGAAGAAGGATAAATACCGCATTTACGGAGAAATGCTCAACACCTACGGGTACGGGGCCCCTGAAGGAGCGAAATCCATAGAGGTCATCAATTACTATACCAATGAACCGCTCACTGTCCCGCTCGATCCCACGCTCAGCGCAAGCCAGAACGCGCAGAAGTATTTTGACCGCTATAACAAGCTGAAGCGCACAGCGGAAGCCGCGGCCGTCCAGCTCGAGGAGTCCCGTTCCGACAGAGAACAGCTCGAGTACTGCCTTACGGCGATCGACCTTGCGGAGTCCGAGGCGGACCTTAACGAGATCCGCAGAGAGCTCACCGAATTCGGTTTTCTGCAGAAGAAAGAACCTGCGAAGAAAGGAAAAGCCCGCGAGGGAAAGGCGCAGCCGCTGTCTTTTATTTCCTCGGACGGGTTCACCATGTACGTCGGACGCAACAATTATCAGAATGAGGAAGTCACATTTAAAATCGGATCCGGGAATGACTGGTGGTTCCACGCAAAAAAGATGCCGGGCAGTCACGTCATCGTGAAGACCGGCGGCCGGGAACTGACGGACCGCGCCTACGAGGAGGCCGGCTCGCTCGCGGCTTACTATTCGAGCGGGAGGAAAGCGCCGAAGGTCGAGATCGACTATACGCAGCGGAAAAATCTGCACAAAAAGAACGGCGGGAAGCCAGGCTTTGTGACTTATCACACGAATTATTCGCTCATGGCTTCCCCGGATATCTCTAATTTGAAGAAGGCTGACTGATGTTGAGGTCGTGTCTCCACTTGACAATCGCCGTTCCTATGATGACCGCGTACCCGATGAAGCTCGCCGCATCCGGGATCTCGCCGAATGCGAAAAAGCCGAGGATCGCGGCGAAAAGGACCTGCGAATAATCAAATACGGATATTTCTCTGGCCGGGGCGTAGGAATACGCCGCGGTCACATTCATCTGTCCGACTGTCGCGGACACACCGGCCATCACAAGGCAGAGGAGCTGCCGCCCTGTCATCGGCGCAAAATCCAGGATCATGAACGGGAGACAGCACACACAGGAGAATAGACAAATGTATAGGCAGTCCCTGCAGCGACTCCTCCCAGCACACCGACGAGCGCGGGAAGGGATGCGATCCCGGCGGACGGCTTTATGATAAAGGCCGCTCCGATGAACGCCATGATGACAGTTACGATATCAAAAAGCCCGGGTCTTTCCTTCAGAATGAAGATCGACATGACGATCGCCGCGAACGGGGACAGCTTATTCAGCATGTTCGCATCCGCGATGGCCATATTGCTGATCGCCCAGAAATTCGCGAAAATGCCGATCGATCCTACCGTACTGCGCGCAAGAAGCGCCAGAAGACACCCCTCATGGATCCGGATCCCCTCCCCCGATCGGATGACCATGAAGAGGGAGACAAAGCAGGCGACAAGATTTCGAAAGAACGCCTTTTCCATGACGGGCAGGTCACCGGAAAGTTTCACAAAAAAACTCATCATTGCAAATCCGAACGCTGCAAGCAGGATATGTAATATTCCTCTGGATCTGCTGCTCATATTTTTTTCCATCGATATATCCCCGGGAACTTAAAAGGGACCTCCGTGCAATTGATTCCGCACGGAGGTCCGAATTTATTATTTCACTACGAAATTCAGGATCTTGCCGGCCCTGTAAATCGTCTTAACTACGCGCTTTCCTTCCACGAACTTCATGATCTTCGGAAGGGCTTCATGATCTTCGGAAGGGCAAGGCCTGCAGCGGAGGCCTCCGCCTCGTCCGCGTCGACCGCGATGCGAAGCACGTCTCTCGGCTTTCCGTTGACCTGAACACTGATCTCGACCGTATCCTCGACCGTCTTCGATTCGTCATATTCCGGCCATGCTGCAAGAGAGAGATATCCCTCTCCGCCGAGCATCTCCCAGATCTCCTCCGTGAGATGCGGAGCGAACGGATTCAGCAGCTTGAGGAAGTCCATGAACTGGCCTTTTCCGACATTTCCGGCTGCCTCGAAATCATTCATCAGGGTCATCATGGCAGCGATGCCCGTGTTGAATTTCATTTCCTCGATATCCGAGGTGACCTTCTTGATCGTCTTGTGAAGCTTGCTCTCAAGACCGGGATCGTCCTTCTCGCAAAGATTCTCGGACATCCGGAGGACCCTCTCGAGGAAGCGCTTGCAGCCGCGCACGGAACTCTCATTCCACGGGGAGGATGCGCCGTAATCACCCATAAAGAGGACGTATGTGCGGAGCGTATCCGCACCGAACTCCTCGACGACGTCGAGAGGATCGACGACATTGCCGAGCGACTTG
>CADABA010000226.1 GCA_902785985.1 uncultured Lachnospiraceae bacterium | reverse complement strand
TTTGCTGATTCTTAATTAACATTTTAATGCATTCTTTTTATATTGTCTACACATCTCCTTCATTTCTGTGGCAGTTTTTTGTGTATTTTGCGTAATTTCAGCTCCGCCGAGTAGTCTTGCAAGTTCGTCGACGGATTCCTCCGGTCCGAGGCTCTCGATCCTTGTGACAGCCGCTCCGTCAGTCACATTTTTCGTAATTCCGTAGTGCGTATCCGCCATTGCGGCAATCTGCGGAAGGTGTGTAATACAGAGGACCTGTCGGTTCATCGCGATCACAGCCATCTTTTCGGCGACCTTCTGCGCAGTCCGTCCGGAAATACCGGTATCCACCTCATCAAAGATCAGCGTTCCGGTACGGTCCTCCGACGCGAACATCGTTTTTATCCCCAGCATGATACGGGAAAGCTCACCGCCGGAGACGACCTTATTAAGCGCTCTGCGGCTTTCCCCGGGATTGGTCGCGATCATAAAGGAAACGGTGTCGCGCCCGCCGGCCGTAAAGCCCTTCGTCTCGCCGAAGGAGACCGCGAAATCGGCACGCGCGAAATTGAGATCCTTAAGCTGGGCTGCAACATCGCGGGCAAAGCTCTCCGCATACTTCTTTCTGGCTTCCGTAAGTTTCCCGGAGGCTGTCCCGAGTTCCTTCTCGCGAAGCTCAAGCTCCCTGCGGAGCTTCTTCCTGTTCTCCTCGTAGTTCTTCAGCTCCGTAAGCTGAGTCTGTTTCTCCAGAAGGGCAGCCAGAATATCGTCAACAGTCCTCCCGTACTTTGATTTCAGGTGATTGATCAGGTCAAGACGTTCCTCCGTCTCGGCAAAGACTTCGTCAGCAAAAGTAAGTCCGTCCAGATAATCCGCCGCGCTGCGGTTGAAATCGCCGAGAAGACTCTCGATCTCCGTGAGCATCCCGAGAAGCTCCGATACATCCTCATCGTACGCAGCCGCGCTCTCCAGCTCCCTGACGGCAAGTCCGACCGACTCTCCGGCCCCGCTTGCGCTGTCATAGCCGGTCAGTTCATGCGCCCTGCCGACTGCAACGACGATTTTCCGCGCGTTCTGCATTTTCTTATACTCTTTTTCAAGCTTTATGTCCTCACCGGGTCTTAGATCCGCTTCCTCGATCTCCTGAGTCTCGAATTCAAGAAATGAGATCTGCCGGTTCCGCTCCTCCTCGCTGAGATCCTCCCCGCCAAGGCGTTTTCTGACATCAGACCAGGCTCTGTACTTTTCGGCGACCTCCGCCTTCAAGCCCGCGATCTCCCTGCCCCCGTACTCATCAAGCAGGGCAAGCTGATGCTCCTCCCGAAGGAGTTTCTGATGTTCGCTCTGTCCGTGGATGTCCAGGAGAAGGGACGCAGCACGGCGTACGTCCGATGCCGTCCTTGTCTCCCCGTTGATCCTGCATGTGCTCCTCGTACCCATGACCTTTCTCGCGATGAGCACATATCCTCCGTCCTCCGGCTCCACATCGATCGTCCGGAGCGCTTCACAGGTCTCCGGATCATTCACAAGAAAAACAAGCTCCACGAGGCCGTAGGGCGCGTCCTCCCGGAGCAGATTCCTCGGCGTCTTTCCTCCGAGAGCCATCGTGATCGAGTCGATGATGATCGACTTACCGGCTCCCGTCTCGCCGGTCAGAATATTGAGCCCCTCCGTGAAATCGATATCGATCTCCCGGATCAGGGCAAGATTTTTGATATGCAGATTTTTCAGCATGTTCTCCTCCGTGTCAGCTCTTTGCAGGCCTTGATACCGACCGGATCCTGCTGACGACTTCCGGTCCGTCCTCCTCGCTCCGCACTGCGATCATGATCGTGTCATCTCCCGCTATGCAGCCAAGCACCTCCCGCCAGTCAAGGCTGTCGATCGCTGCTGCCGCTGCCATCGCCATCCCGGAGACAGTGTGCACGACGACCAGGTTCCCGGCACAGTCCGCAGAGACAAAGGCATCCTCAAGCACGCGTTTGTACATGAGGCTCAGGTCCTCCTTCCCGAGCGCCCCGACAGCATAATGAAAGCCTCCGCTGGCGGAAGGGATCTTTCGAAGCTGCAGCTGCCGGATATCACGGGATACCGTCGCCTGCGTGACGGTAAATCCCGCTTCGTTGAGTCTCTCGGCGAGTTCCTCCTGTGTCTCAATTTCATATTTTTCTACAAGCAGCAGGATCTGCTCGTGCCTTGCATTTTTCATCTTCTCATGTACCTGCCATCTTCTGTCTCAGGACTTCAAGAAAACTGATATCATTGATCTTTACGATTTTCGTGCACTTCTCTGACTTTACGATCTCTATGCGGTCGCCTTTCGAAACGGATACATAATCCCCGCCGTCGAAGGATACGTCGGCCTCCGCATCGGATTTTATGTGTCCCCTGCCGATCTCCACAACGATCCTGTCGGTGCTCTTGAAAATGATGCTCCGCGTATTCAGGGTATGCGGTGATACCGGCGTCATGAGAATGATATTCGCTTCCGGGGAGACGATCGGCCCGCCCGCGGACAGGCTGTATCCGGTCGATCCGGTCGCTGTCGAGAGGATCACGCCGTCCGCCTGGTAGGAGTTCAGAAAAGCCCCGTTGACATAATTCATAAAACGGACGACCCTCAGCGGTCCTCGCCGGACGATGCAGACATCATTTAATGCCACATCGATAAGGATTTTCTCATTTCCGCGGAACACGGTCCCCTGGAGCATCATACGTTTCTCGATCGTGTACGTGTCTGACAGAAGACGGTCCATGGCCGGATAAATCGAATTCCGGTCGACCTCGGCGAGATAGCCTAAAGTCCCGAGATTCACGCCCAGAAGCGGAAAATCGCGGTCCAGGACCCTCTTTGCAGCCCGAAGAAGCGTGCCGTCACCGCCAAGGACGATCGCGCAGTCGACCTCCTCATAGAGTTTCTCATCATCGTCCAGTAAATAGCAGATCCCGCCCTTTGCCGTCAGATAATCTGCAACATTCTTTGAGACCACGCCGCGGGGATCCTTGTCTGTATTCCTGATAATCGCAAATGTTTTCATTTCAAGCCCTTTCCTCCTTGGGAATCCCCTCTGTTCAGGAATGCCGCCGGCATTCCTGCCCGAAGCGTATGCAGCACGCAAAGTGCCTGCGGATCAAAGACGCGTGCAGTCGAAAGCACATCCGTTTTTTTCAGGAACACTGATGCGTTCCTGAAAAAAACGGATGCGCAGGGATTCGGTTTGGAAGATGTCAGCTGACGCTGACTCGAATCCCGCGTCAGGTCCCGCGAGCGAGACCTGAATTCTTATGCATCCTGCCTGTCGAGACAGGCATGCGCAGCGAGAACGATCCGGTCGGTCATGACCGGACCTGCATCCGGCGTTTCCGTCTTTGTAAGATACGCGAGGTACTCAATATTGCCTTCCGGCCCCTTGATCGGGGAGAAGTCAAGTCCCAGCACCGAAAGTCCGATACTCTGCGCATAGGCGAGCACCTTCTCAATTACTTCAATGTGCACGCGGGGATCCCTGACAACGCCGTGCTTTCCGACCTTCTCACGCCCCGCCTCGAACTGCGGCTTTATTAGGCAGACGATCCGTCCGTCGTCTTTCAGAAGTTCACGGACCGGGAGCAGAACTTTGGTGAGAGAGATGAAACTCACGTCGATACTGGAAAAGTCCGCCGGCTCAGGGATATCCCCCGGAACGACGTAGCGAATATTCGTCTTTTCCATACAGGTCACGCGGGGATCGTTGCGAAGCTTCCAGTCGAGCTGCCCTCTGCCCACATCGATCGCATATACGTGCTCCGCGCCGTTCTGCAGCATGCAGTCGGTGAATCCTCCCGTCGAGCTGCCGACGTCCAGGCAGGTAAGACCTTTCAGCGCAAGCTGAAAGACCGAGACCGCTTTCTCGAGCTTCAGACCGCCCCTGCTCACGTACTTCAGCGTTGTCCCGCGCACTTCGACCGGCAGCGTCTCCTCGTAGGTCATCCCGGCCTTGTCCGCCTTCTGTCCGTCTACGTAGACGATCCCCGACATGATAACGGCTTTCGCCTTCTCACGGGATCCGGCAAGTCCCTTTTCGACCAGCAGCACATCCAGCCTCTTTTTCATTCAAAGTCCTCCGTGGTCCCGTCTTCCTCGACTTTGCGGATCTTTT
>CADABA010000225.1 GCA_902785985.1 uncultured Lachnospiraceae bacterium | reverse complement strand
CCTGTTTAGGAAGGGGAGAACACCAATCATGGTATGAATAAAAGTCATATGCTGTTTTGTCGCTGTACTAGAATTCCAGAATTTCGGAATTGTCCCAGTTGAGACGACCGTACTGAAGGGTGTTGACAAGGATCTCCTTCTTCAGTTCTTCAGTGAGTTTGGACTTGGTGACGCGCCAGCACCAGTTGCCGCTGTCGGTACCTGGTACGTTGTTGCGGGCCTTGTTGTCCAGTCCCAGGTAATCCTGGATTGGGATGACACAGGTGTCTGCGGTTGAGCGGAGTGCCATGGCTACGAAGCTCTTGTAGATCTTATCGTCCGGAGTGTAGAAGTCGTTCAGATAATTGCGAACCAGGTGGTGCATCTCTTCGTCTAAGCCCTGGTACCAGCCAACGATGGTCTCGTTGTCATGGGTTCCGGTGTATACGACGCAATTGTGGCCGTAATTGTGTGGCAGATAGTCATTGCCGTATCCGATGTCACCCTTATCAAAGCCAAACTGCAGAACCTTCATATTTGGATAACCGGTTTCATTTACCAGCTGGCGAACAGTGTTGGTCATGAGACCAAGATCCTCCGCTACAACCTGCTTGCGGCCCAGACGCCATTCGATGGTGCGGAAGAAATCCATGCCAGGTCCTTTTTCCCAGTGACCATCTGCTGCAGAATTGCTGCCGTAAGGTACGGAGAAGTACTCGTCAAATGCACGGAAATGGTCGATACGAACCACATCATACATCTGAAACATATACCAGAGACGGGAAGACCACCACTCGTAGCCGGTGCTTCTGTGATAATCCCAGTTGTAAAGGGTGTTCCACCAAACCTGTCCATCTGCAGCGAATGCATCAGGAGGGCAGCCGGCGGTTGCTGTTGGCACATGATACTCATCTAACTGGAAAAGCTCCGGATGAGCCCATACATCGGTACTGTTGACAGATACATAGATCGGGATGTCACCGATGATCTGGATATGGCGGCTGTTGGCATAGGCCTTCAGCTTAGTCCACTGCTGCGTGAACTTGAACTGCATGTATTTCTGGAATTCGGTTTCAAAGTAGAGCTCGCGGTTGTAATAATCAACAGCAAAATCCCAGTGCATGCGGATATCCTCCGGCCATTCCATCCAGGTCTTGCCCTCGAAGAAATCGTGAAGCGCCATGAAAAGAGCATAGTCATTTAACCACCAGCCATTGTTGGTTAAGAACTCCTGATAAGCAGGATCTTCATTTACGTGGCTTCTCTGGTAAGCCTTGCGAAGGATAGCATAACGATTGTCGTTTAATTTTTTATAATGAATGGTGTCAGGACGCTTGCCAAAATCACCGTTTTCCACCTCAGATGCCGTCAGCACACCTTCCTCCACCAGCACATCCAGACTGATGAAATATGGGTTGCCTGCGAATGCTGAATAGGACTGATAAGGTGAGTTGTCGGACTTGCCAAAGCTGGTAGGACTGAGTGGCAGAATCTGCCAGTAGGTCTGGCCGGCCTCAGTCAGATAGTCAACAAAATCATAGGCAGCCTGATCAAAACATCCAATTCCATACTTGGATGGCAGACTGAAGATTGGCATTAAAACGCCTGCTTTACGGTTCATGGGTTCCCTCCTGGATTTGATAATCAAAAGTTAAAGGAGGGTTCCACCGGTGCTCCGGCGTTCCCCGAACCCTCCTCACTACATACAATAAAGTAGCATAAACGAGGCTTGCAATCTTGCACGATATCCTCAGAAAATCACACAATCCTAGCATGATTTGAGCCAGAGGGTCGGTTCCGGTGGCACACTTTTTTTAATGAAAAATTAATAAATTGACCAGTTTATAAACAAATTATAAAGAAAAAGGTGCCACCGGAACCGACCCCCTGGCCCGCCCACACATGGTGAACAAAATGCAAAATGATAAAATCATAACCAATTACGAAAACTACAGAGAGAACAAATCGCACGGAGAGCACAGCTACCCTTTCAGTATCTATTCCTGTGTTATTCCGGATCTCTTCTCAGAGGTCCTGCCCCACTGGCATGAGGAGATGGAGATCATATTAATTAAAGAAGGAAAGGGGATTGTGAGTGTGGATTTTGAGAAGCGGGTGCTGACGGCACCGGCTATAATGTTCATTTTGCCCGGGCAGCTGCATGGCATATGCCAATACGAGAAGGAGAGGATGGAGTACGAGAATATCATTTTTCATCCAAGGCTGCTGCAATCCCATGATAATGACATATTTGATCAGCAGTATCTGACACCGCTTCTGGATGGGATGATACAGATGCCGACCTTCCTGGAAGAGGTGGATACGGGCTTTTCTTTGCTTTATGCACCCCTCAAGGAATGCGAGGAGACAGACAGTCCTCTTATGGTAAAAAGCCTTCTTTTTCTCTTGTGCAGCAGACTGCTGGAGCTTTATCCGGAGAGAACCGAAAGGGCAGCCAGAAGAGATGCCCTGGAACGGGTGAAGCCGGTGCTGGTTTACGTGCAGGATCATTATCAGGAGGTTATTACCGTGGCAGATGCGGCAGCACAGGTGGATTTCTCGGAGGCTCATTTCATGCGTTTCTTCAAGCAGACGCTGGGAATGTCCTTTGTCACTTATCTGAAAAATTATCGTCTGGCGAAAGCGGAGGAGATGCTGCGGACAAGGGATGCCAGCGTGCTGGACATCGCGCAGGACAATGGCTTCCCAAACGTGTCATATTTCATCAGAGAATTCAAGGCTAGGTATGGGATGACGCCACTGAAGTATCGAAGCAGGTAAGGGAAGAACAATAATCTGGTCATATGACGATGATTTGTTGTCGTTTTCGCCGTCTGGATTTTGGGAAAACAATACTTGCTGGAATTTGCCCTTACTTTGTTGTAAATTTGCATCCTTTTGCAGAGCCATTTACAATAAAAGAGAAGGTGATTGAGGAATTCATTGTGTTTTCCCTTCTGTATCTCACTAAAACAACAAGTTATCAGCTGATGATATGGAAAAGATAGCAACTTTGGATAAAGAACAGAGTGCATTGCAGCAGCTCTGGCAGAAGCGTTTGGATGTGGTGTAAATGACCTTCCGCTTCATTTCGTGCTTTCCTGGTATGAACAGAAAGCCGTATGTATTCTGCTGACGCTTTTGCATCTCGGTATTAAGAATATTCACCTTGGACCGAGTCTTCCGGCGTTTATTTCGGAGAATATCCTGAAGTTCTTAGTCGAAAACTATGGCATTGCACCTATCAGTACACCGGAAGCTGACATGGCGAAGTTTATCGGATGACAGGAGGCCTGTATGTTATATGATCCACAAAACTGTCCTTGCCTGAATGTTGATTGTGATTTATATATGAACTGTGAGGAGTGTATAAATCGACATCATTCCTCGCGGAAGTATCCACTTACAGCTTGCGAGATATGCAAGCCGGAAGGCTGTGAGAAAGCAGATCCACGTGGATTTAGAAAGGAAAAGGATAAATGAGACAAAAGAACAGAGAAGTATCTAATCGTGAAGAACTATTGGAGATCATGCGCAGATGTGATGTTTGCAGGCTGGCATTGAATAATGAGGGCTACCCTTATATTGTACCGATGAATTTCGGATTATCAGTTGATGAAGATAAGATTTCACTGATCTTTCACAGTGCATTAGAAGGAATGAAGCTGGACCTTATTCGCAAGGATAACCGCGCATCTTTTGAGATGGATGGAAAGCATCAGCTTCAGTATTTTGAGGAGCAGGGTTACTGTACCATGGCTTATGAAAGTGTCATTGGCAGTGGCACAATTCGTTTTCTGAGTGATAAAGAGAAGGAACAGGCACTGCGAGCACTTATGGATCAATATCATCCTGGGAAAAATGCTTATTTTAATCCGGCAGCAATCTCCAGAACGGCGGTTTATGTTCTTGAAGTTGAGAGTATTACCGGAAAAAGGAAGCTGCCAAAGTGATACTGCGGCGTTACAATACGAAATTTTAGTTTACTCTCTCGATGGTAGTTGCCGGTACGGCAATAAGTAAAAATACCGAGTACTGTGGGGGTGTGATCCCATAGGTGTGATCCCATAGTACTCGGTATTTTATTTCATTTTCGCCAATCCATTAGTGACAGTGCTCATTGTTCAGTCTCTACTGTTTTATGAACACTGCCCTAAGGAGGTGGGTTTTTTGCATGATCAGATATAGTAATTATCGAATGATGGAGGGAGCTTCAGATTCCCCGGTCACAGGAGGGTGTGAGCAGGCGATAAGGGAGCAGCCTGTAAAGCCTTAGGTCTCCCGGTCCTGCCCAAGCCCCAGATAGTCCAGGAAACGGACAAGTTCCTCGTTCCAGAACGGCCACTCATGTCCGTATTCGTCCATCTGATCATAGCGGTAATCATAGTCCGGCAGAGAGATGCTCTCGAAGCAGTTCCGGACCATAATGTTCAGATCAAGCCACGGATCTTTTCCTCCGCATGCGTGATAGATCCGGGGCTTGGGTCCCGGACTCTCTGCCAGGGTCCCTGCGAGATGGCGTATGCTCATGGGAGTATCCTTTATATCCATCTGACCGAAGACGCGTATTCTGGGATCCATTTCGCCGGGGACGGCCGGTTTGGGAACAGCATCTGCCTTGTCCCCTGCGGAGAAGGCTCCGATCGCCGCAAAAACTTCCGGATGGGAGAGCCCTATGAGGAGGGCTCCGTACCCGCCGTTGGATAGCCCGCAGATGAATGTATCCTTCCTCTCTCTGGAGAGGCGGGGAAAGAGCCGGCGCATGATCTCGGGAAGTTCATTTCCTATAAACGTTGTGAACCGGAAGCCGTGGGCCATATCGGCAAACAGGGAATCCCGTGCGTTGACCAGGCAGAAAGCAGTCCTGTATCTGTCTGCCAGAGCGGCGGCATTTCCGAGGAAGAGCCAGGCATCCTCGTCGCCGCTTCCCCCGTGGCACAGATAGATACAGGGAATCGGATCGCCCGCATCGTCTATGTCCGGCATGATCAGGCGGCAGTCGGTCTCCATATTGAGAATATTGGAATAAGGGTGTACATAGGCGCTGATCATGGCTTCACCTCCTCCTGTTTCCGTATTTCATTCCTTCGCTCCATGATCCAGGAGAGGACAGCAGGAATTTCCGGATTCCAGCAGAGGAAATCGTGTCCGCCCGGACCTTCGGAATAGTGAACGGGACATTTCTCCTTAAGGACCTTGACAAACTGTCTGTTCATGGGCAGGAGAGAATCCTCAGTGCCGCAGCAGATCCGGACCGGCGGGAAGTGATCCATTTGCCTGACAAGCTCGAAAAGATCGAAGCCCAGTTCAGACGCGCGCTCCCGGCTGCCCAGAAGGTCTTCAAAGGAGACGTCCGAAAAGTTCTCGGAAGCCTTCAGAATGTCAGTGACGGGAGAAAAAGCAGCGACGGCCCCGAATACTTCCGGAAAATGAAACCCGCACACAAGGCTTCCGTATCCGCCCATGGATTCCCCCATGATCGTCCAGTCTGCCGGGTCGCGGGAGACCGGGAACATGCTCTTTATGAAAGCAGGCAGCTCCCGGCAGATGTAATCCATATAGTGATAGCCGTTTGCGGTGTTGATGTAAAATCCGTTCGAGCCGGACGGCATGACGACGAGGAGCGGCAGCTCCCTTGTCAGGAAGGGCAGCTGGGAGTCCAGAAGCCATTCCTTGCGGTCCTTGTGCAGTCCGTGGAGGACGAAAAGGACGCCGAAATCACCCTTTTGATCCTGTCCCTTGAACCCGTACTGCGGGATCAGAACTTCGATCTTCTCGGGGCGGTTCAGGGTCTTTGATTCAAAGGAAAGAGTAGCCCAGGCCATGAATACCTCCTTTTAGTTCTTTAAATCCAAGTCTCGCGGCGGGACTTGAATCCCGGTCGCAGCCGCACTCATACGTGCGGGGAGTTTCAGTTCATAAGAGCTCTTTCGGGACCTCGACCAGAAAGATATTGTCGTGGGTGTCATCGGTATCCGCGGAGTAGAGGATCTTTTTTCCGTCCCAGGAAAAGTTCGGATGACAGTGGGAGCGCTGGTATTTCCAGGTCGTATTATGCCTTGCAAGCGTGGTGAGCTTTGTACCGCCGTTTTCATCGATACTGATCAGGACGATGTCTTTCACGGCATCTCCGACGAAGAGGGAGAGGTCAGCGTTCGCGTAATAATGATTGCAGTAGAAGGGCATGTCGATTTTTCTGTAGACGGTCCCGTCCTTATGAGCGAACCCGAAGTAGGGCGTCCTGCCGGATCCCGTCTCCTCGGCGAAGACCTGGGTCCCGGAGGAGGAAATCGTCCCATCGTGCCCGTCCCGCCGGTTGTCAAAGATAATATCTCCCCCTTCGCTCCAGAATTCGTGTCCGACGCAGTCCTCCTCGCTCTGGCGGAAGCAGGGCCGGAAATCCCCGGTCTCCATGTTAATGACCCAGATCCGCTGCTGTACATAGTTCCAGGGACCTTCATGGCAGAACATGGCGATGGCCGGATCGTCCGGCGAATACTGGAAATGACTGATCCAGTGCGTATCCCGGAGCACGTCATGAAAATCGGATCCGTCGACGTTGATCACACTCACCCGCCCGTCTTTGATCGCGAACATCTTTTCCTTGAAACCAAGATAGTTGGGACCTCCGTCCGGGATGGTATCGCGGTCTTCATTTCTTGTAAATCCTATCTTTTTACTGTCACAGGAAAAAAAGAGGTTGCTCAGGATAAAATCGCCTTTTTCCTCGTAGAGCAGGGTGTTCTCCCGGGTCTCTGTATTGTAGAGGCGCAGCTCCTTTCCGGTAAAATAGGCGATCAGCTTTCCGTCCTTTGTCTTTGTGACCTGTGCCTGCATGATCCCTGCCGGATCGTCGGTCAGCTGTTCCATTTCCCCGCTCTCAAGATTCATACGAAAAAGCTGACAGCGCTCCGATTCCGGATTGCAGCGGTTCGACTGAAAGTAGATGTTCTCGCAGGAGGGATCGAAGGAGTTGTCCGTGAAATACAGATGAAAATTCAGGTATTGATCTGTCAGCTGCGTGACGGGCTGTCCGCTCACGGGATCGAGAAAAGTGTGTTTCTCAGAAGGCCATTTTGTTCCGATCATAGTCTGCTCCTTTTGAAATGAAAATAAGAAAGTGGGATTTTTTGCCTTCCTTATTATATCAACAAGCATAAATAAGTGAAAGTAAAATGCAGAGGGATGTTGATACCGTTACCGCTCATAAGCGAGCAGAAACGAGCAAGATTGTGCAAATATTCCAAAAAAGAGGGCTTATTATTGTTGAAATAACAACTTGACAAGCTCTAATACTGTTATTATAATAGCATTAAGATGTTAAAACAAAAAACCAACTAATCGCAGGGCAGAAAAAACAATCTATGTTAAAGGAGGACACTTAGATGAAAACAAAGGCTGTCAGACTCCACGCGGCAAATGATCTTCGGCTTGATGAGTTCGAACTTCCGG
>CADABA010000224.1 GCA_902785985.1 uncultured Lachnospiraceae bacterium | reverse complement strand
GATAGTAGGTGACGGTACTCTCCCAGCTCATGCCGCCGAGCAGTCCGATCGTCTTCATCTTGTTTTCCTCCTCAATGATTCTTTCAGTGCGATTTTTCAGTATATTCCCGGTAATAGTTAACCCAACGCCTTCATCGGTTTCCATTTCAGATAATCTCCGGAAACAAGACTGTAGCGAATCCCGTTTTTCTCTCCGAGGATACTGTCATGGAAACGGCTCTCTCCATGGCTGTGCGCGTAAATGACTTGCTCCGCCCCGTACTCCTCCGCCATAGCGGTGAAATGGCTCTCGTCTTCCAGAATACTCGTCGGTGGATAATGCAGAAACATGACATACTTGTGATACCCTGCCGCTTTCGCCGCCTCAAATGAAATGCGCAGCCTTTCAAGCTCCCGATCCACCAGCTTTTTTGCGTGCTCCGCTTTCTCCTCGTCCCATCCGACGATCTGTCCCCTGCGGTTGAGATAAAACGGGCCTTCAAAGCAGAAGCCCTTTGTTCCGACGAGCGCATAGTCCTCGTATGGATAAAAGTTATCCTGCAGGAACAGCAGCTTCCCGGCATAACGCCCATTGAGCATCTGCGTCTTTTTCGCGTCCCAGAACATATCATGATTGCCGCGCAGAAGGATTTTGCGCCCGGGCAGCTCAGCGATAAACTGCAGGTCCTGCACACACTCATCGAGATTGCGGCCCCAGCTGTGATCCCCGACCAGAACGAGGGTGTCATCGGGCCCGATCATTTCAGCGCATTTTTTCTGTACCTTCTGTTCATGGTTTTTCCATGCCCTGTCTTTGAGCTGGGCTTTCGCTTTCAGATCCGTCTGAAAATGGAGATGTAGGTCTCCGATCGCATACAGGCTCATGTGTCTCTCATTTCTTTCCGCATATTTCCGAGATATACATCATTCTTGCTCATAAAAGGGTCATTACTTCAAACCCATTCATTCAAGCTCAGAGTCGTCGAAATCATCTAGGTCGCTATCTTTCTCTTCCGTGTTCATCATATCCTGCATTATCATAAAACCGAGAAATTGCTCAGAAAAATCAGTTTTTCCATCTCTATTGAAGTCAAAAAGACCGCCGAAGAAATCGTTGCTCATGTTTCAAACCTCTCCTATTCAGACTGTGGGCATATGCTTTCAGTCAATTCTTAATTATCACCCAAGGATTTCCCTCTCTTGCTGCCATTTTTCTCCTTTTGTTATCCTTTTCATGGTTTGCATCTGCCACAAGGAACATAACCAGCTTCTACGATTTCATCCCTGCTTCCATAATAATACTCTCTATTCTTGGGCTTCATCTCTATAACACTATCACAAGTGGGAAGATGAAATCTTTTAGTATTGGTATTCAAGACATAAGATACTGTTGAAAGATCGTCATCATAAGCCAGATTTTGGGCTGCGTTATTCTCTTCACTTAGAGCATTTTGATCACTGTTGGCATTAGGAGTTATGCTCCTTGATATGTCCTTCTGGTAGTCTGGGTCTCTCCTGCTCTCCCCTGTCCTATAATCAATCAGGATTCCCGGCTGAAAATTATAAACGAACACATTGAAATGTAGTCCCGCTCCTCTATCCTCTACGGACATTGCCTCCATCTGCACTCCTGTAGCCACAAGATCTGAGTCCTGGTATCTTGGAGTTACGCGGTAAATGACATGGTTCCCTGTTTTTTCAATATAATCTCCAACTTTTATCTCAAATTGCAGCATTGTTCCGGAATTCAGGTATCTTGTACCGGTGAACAGGTTTTCTGGCGTATTATTGTCTCCGGAAAGGAAAAAGCCTATCACATGGGAGCGATTATAGAGATATTTATCTTCTATCAGGTCATCATACCGTACTGTATGCCATCCTGAAGGCCGTATATTCCCAATTTCTCCTCTCGGATCCTTCGGTAGCGTTTCAGGGCCGAGGCACGCTATACCACTGCCCGTCCTGCCAAGCTCATCGAATGGGCTAAAACTCACAAATGTATTGGTCGTGAGCTGTTCATCGTCAAATTCCGGCTTATTGTTATTAATAATAATGTAGTCTTTTCCAGTATACGGCGGGATTCCATCCGCAAGGATCACATAGTCGCCGCACAGCCGCTGCCATGTAGGAAGAATTATCTCAGTTGTTAGTAAGTATCCCGCTGCGGCTAAGACGAGGAATATTGCAAAACGAATGACTCTTTTCATATTTCCTCATTCAGGAAGATTGCCCTTACGTATATTGTCCTGAATAATCCGATCTGTTATTTCAAAAAACTTTTTTGACCCTAAACGTGTTTTGCTTTGATGCCCATAAACGGTTTTTGCCGATACACCATGTTCACGCCAGTCTCCCCCGTCATTGCTATTGTTCAGGATGAGAGGCTGCAGATTGTCCATCGCGTGAGCATATTTTGCCTCAGGCGTCTGATAGTCCTCGAATTCATCGAACAAAGCTGTCATCTCAGCCTTCTGATCATTAGGAAGCAAGGAGAAAATACGCTCTTTTGCCGCGTTTTCTCTTTCTTTTTGTGTTTTTAATCCTTCTGCATCATAGGCATAGGTATCCCCCGCATCGATTTCGACAATGTCGTGAATCAAGCACATCAGCATAACCTTCGTGATGTCAACATCTTCATTCGCATATTCCCGCAGCAAATAAGCCATGATCGCCATATGCCAGGCATGCTCCGCATCATTCTCATTTCGCCCATGGCCGGAGAGGTGCGTTTGCCGGAAAATGTTCTTCTCCTTATCGATCTCAAGCGAGAATGCTAGCTGTTTCTCAATTCTTTCATCCATCATTTGCATCCGAAGCTCCTGAAATACTGACTAAACTTGTTTACTCCAAAAAGCGGCTGATTCCCCACCAATCAGGGATCAGCTCTTTTAATTTCACTGTTTTTTTGCTTTCCAGATCAAGTAAAACCTCAATTTCGCCGCTGTTCTTGTCTAACTGCATCATGTATTCTCGGCAGGCACCGCAGGGAGATCCAACCCTTCCATCCGGCATTACAGCAACGATCTTATCAATCTGGCTTTCACCATTCGTGATCATGTTGGCAATCGCGTTTCTCTCTGCGCATATTCCAAGTGTTGATGCGGTATCGATACATACGCCGACATAGATATTCCCCTTTTTTGTGAGAATAGCGGCCGCAACTCCACCTGCATCTATGAATGGGGATATGGTTCTGCTTTTTTGAAATTTAATCGCGGCATCATATAGTTCTTGCCACATTTTTCATTCTCTTCACACACATAAATCTTCAATTATCGGAATAATTTCCGAGCGAAACTATGTTTTGGGTATCACATACTGATCAAATCCAGCTTTTACAAGTCTTTTCCAAGCATTCCAGATTGTTTCAGGTATATCCGTATGGACTTGGAAGCCAAACTTCTCGTACACTTGAAGGCGCTGAAGGTCACCAACCATAAGCTGGATGGTATCTTCTCTTGTGATGGTTTTTGTTGGATAGTCTTCAAACCCAAGCGGCATGCCGCTTGCATGCCAGCGTACTTCAGGCCATTGTCTGGTCCCGGTTGCCCAGGCACGCCTTGCCATATATGGCTTGCAGGCTATAATGCCAACCTTAACGGCTAAAGCTTCACATAGCTCTTTAGAAAAGCGAAAATTCTCCCCCGTATTCGTGGATCTATCCTCAACAACGATTGCGTCGCTCGGGACACCGTTTTCGATACATCTCTCTGCAAACAGCTCTGCCTCTGGCTTAGAAAACACCTTCGCTGTAACCTTTCCGAAGCCTCCGCTGCAGACGATGATTGGAGCAAGGCCTTTCAAGTACAGTGCTGCCGCATGATCAGCAACACGAAGGTCCTGCGTACCGGCTGCCAAAATCAGGTCAGCTTGTTTCGGCAGCTCCGGGCTTTCTGCCATAAAATTATAGATTAACTCCGCATCCGCGAGGATCTGTCGCGTAATAGGAATCATCTCAGAAATTTTGTCCGTTCCAGCCCCAATGGGCAATCGGTTCATGGATCACATAAATCCGATCTTGTGGAATTGACAGCATACGGCTCACAGTCTCACAAAAGCCCTTCGTTACCATGTCATAGTATTTCTGCTCGGGTTGACCGTAGGTCTTTAACGTGATCAGTGCGGTCGGCAACTCATTTGTCCCGGCAAATGCCATAGCAGCTTCATCATC
>CADABA010000223.1 GCA_902785985.1 uncultured Lachnospiraceae bacterium | reverse complement strand
CGGGCAAGACATTATAGTAGAGTAAGCTATGAGAAAACTATTTGTTTTCGTGCTTCTCTGCTGGTCTTTGATTCATGCGGAAGCACAAACTATCAGCCTATCTCTTTCAGATGTATCACTCTCGGAAGCACTGCGCACACTGAATAATGCCACTTCAAGATATGAAGTGAACTTCATTTTCAACGAGCTGGAGGACTTTCGCGTATCGACAACCATTCAGGAACAGACCGTTCCGGATGCAGTTCGACAGGTAGTGGGCTTCTACCCGATGCGCGTTACAGTGGCAGATTCCCTGATAACGGTGGAGTGCGTCCATAAGACAGAGCGGCATCTGGTCGGCAGACTTCTTGATGACACCGGGGAATCTGCCGCGTATGCAACGATTGCCTTATACTCACCTCAGGACTCCACTTTCCTCACCGGAGGTGTCAGTAATGAAAGCGGAGTTTTTGTAATCCCTGTTGAACGGATGCCTGTCCTTGCGCGTATCTCATTGATTGGCTTCAAAGAGCGTTGGATTCTGTGCGAGACGGAGAATATCGGAACGGTTCAATTGGAGACAGAAGCTCTTATGCTGGAAGGAACAACTCTCACGGCATCGCGGCCTCAGTTCCAAAACAAGAATGGTTCTCTTGTGACGAATGTGGCCGGAACTGTTTTGAGCGAGACACATGAGATGTCGGAACTTGTTTCTCAGATTCCGGGGATTGTGAGAACGGCTACCGGAGGTTTCGAAGTTTTCGGTTCAGGTTCGCCTGTCATTTACATCAACAACAGGAAGATTCAGGGTTCTGAGGAGCTTAAAAGGCTGTCGCCAAAAGAGATAAAAAGCATGGAACTTATCACCAATCCCGGTGCAAAATATGATGCAGAGGGGAAAGCAGTACTGAGGATAATCACATTGAAGAGGGATGATGGGTTTACGATGCAGGCGGGAATCAATGCGAGACAAAACGAAGAAACAGGAGGTGGCCTGGACTTGAGGATAGGTTACAAAAAGAATGGACTCAATGTTTCGGGTTCGTACGGTTATGGCGATGGGAGGAACAGAGCCAATCTCCCACAAGAAAAAACTCTCTTCATCGGCGAAGATACGCATACCTTTATTCAAGACCAGAAAACCAGAGGCAGGCTCTCCAGTCATGAATGGAAGCTCAGCGCCGATTATGAAATCAGCGACAGACACGTTGTTGGAATAGAGTGGGATGCATCTTCCGACCGGGACAGCGAGCTCAGATCCTCTGCTCTTGATTATCTTCTTAATAACATTCAAAAGCAATCTACAGACATCGCCAATGACTATCGGAATAATATTGTGTTCAATCATTTGAATGTTTTCCATAGTGGCCGCTGGAGCGAGAAGCTTGTCTCGGATTTGAATCTTGACTTCGCGAGCAACGACAACGACTACAGGCAGAACACCGAAGAAACGTTAGAGGGCGTCACCCGTGGCACTTTGAGTACAGGAGGAAGCCAACTGAACATATATGCAGGGAAATTGGCTTTCAGCTACATTCTTGGCCATAATACTGATTTATCGTGGGGTGTCGAGTACAATCATGTCGACGGAAGTGGAAAGCTGACCACGAATACAGGCAGTATCCCTTCTTCTGATTATTCTAACAAGGAGGATAAGTTTGCGCTTTATGCGGAGTTGAGCGCACAGATTGGCCATGTCGGAATTTCTGGTGGAATAAGGTATGAAGACCTTATCTCAGAATATGTTGACCATGTTGACCTGGACGGAAATGTGCATCGCCATTACAGGAACCTGTATCCTTCTTTTTCACTTACGCACAGTGCCAATGGCTGGAATAACACACTGTCTTTCTCTTCACGTACGAGTCGTCCGACATTCAGGCAACTCAGCAATTCGAGTTACTATGCCAATGAATTCATGTACCAGAAGGGAAATCCGCTGTTGAAGCCATCCAATTCCTATATTGCGGAGTGGAGGACCGGGTGGAAGTTCATCAACTTCTCCGCAAGCTATACCTATGTTGACGATTATATTTCCACGGACTTTTATACAGATCAGGATACCAATCCTCAGATAGTCAGTTCCTATTCGAATTTTGACAAGATACAGTATCTTAAGGCCAACCTGACACTGCAAAAGACATTCAAATGGTGGAGACCATCGCTCACCGCTGGATTCAACAAGCCTCTCTTTGAATATGAATATCTTGGTAAAAAAGTATCGTACAACAAGGCGCAGGCTTTTCTTGTCGCGAACCAGTATTTTACGCTGCCTAAAGAATATCTGGTGTCAGTTTACTGGTATATCAATAGCGGAGGGAATCAAGGTGCAGTTGAATTGAAGTCTTTTCAGATGCTCAATGTGGGTCTACAGAAGTCCTTCCTGGACGGAAGGTTGAGCGTTAGCCTGAACGCCAGAGACCTATTCCATACGATGAAATACAGGGAAATGGAGCAGATTAAAAACATTCAGTTTCGACAAACGGAAGATTATCGTTACTGGAACTTCTCTGTCAGTGTAATTTATCGCCTGAATAACACCAAAACAAGATATCGCGGGAAAACCTCAATTAGTGATGAGTTGGACAGGTTATGACATATTCCCTATTTTAGTAAAAAACGCCTCACAGACGCAAGAAATCGGGATTTTTGATTATCTTTGTGTAATAATTGTACGAAATATGAAGAAGCTTTTGAATATTATTTGTTCGGCGCTGCTGGTGGCGGGGCTGTGCGGGTGTGAGAAGTTGAGTGGTGAGAAAGACCAGCTGCTCCGGCTGAATTTTCCGGAGGAGATCACTCATTATGACGCAGATAGCGAGATTTCGACTTATACGCTCAATACAAATGCGCTGGCGGTTTCTTTTGATATTCTTTCCGGTGCCGGAGGATATACCGCTATGGTTAGTACTTGGGATTTCATGCCAGACAGAGGGGTCTCCCTTCCGTGTGGGGTGGCCAGTGTTGAGGGGAATACCGTAACGGTAGAGCTGCTGGAAAGCGAGGCCGAGGTCATTGTCTCGGACCGTTCCGGAGCGCAGGCGAAGGTATTTGTCCGAAGCAGCAACAGCGTTTTGCAGTATTTCAAGTGGGACAAATACATCCCTTACGGGGGCCGCGACAGAAGCAGGATCGAGTTCGGGGCGGGCGCACCTTACGAGATTGTGGGGTGTTCGGGCCGGTCTGCGGAAGATGCTTCGCTGGAGGGCTCGACGCTGGAAACCGGTATGCTGATGCCTGGTGCACATTGGTATCTGATCCGGGATTGCCGTGGCACGACCCGCAAGTTCGATGTCCATGTCCGGAATGGATATGATATTGAGGGCGAGAATCTTACCGTGCAAGCGAGAGCCGGAGAGAGGATGTCCTTCCCGTTCCTGTACGGTAAAGGATGGAAGGTTGTCGAGGGTGAAACCGGTCCGGAGACATTTGTCCATAGCGCCAAGAAAGACCCCGAGAATTATCCCCACGATACCTTCTTTGTGATGACGGGAAGTGAAACGGTGTCCTACACCTTTGAGGATGCTGAGGGGCACAGGGCTGTGCTGACGATAGAGATTGAGTAGATCCTTCGCTTCGCTCAGGATGACATAGGCCCGATACGGGCATTGAAAAGAACTGCCGCTTTCTCGGAAGGAGTGTGGCGGCAGTTGATGTGTCTGTTTGTTTCCATCAAGTGATGGAACGATGGAAGTGAGGGAATGATGGAAAAGCTACGATTTCTTGAGGTCAATGAGGTCAAAAAACATGAATCTGGTCTTCAGGGGTAAGGGAAGATCCAGGTTCTCAGCCTCCTGCTCTTCTGAGGAATAGAGGTATCTGAAATCGTTTTTCTCGTAGTAGTGCAGAGGCTTTTCCTCATTCTTGGCATCAACAGCCAGAAATCGGCAATCTGCAAGATTGTCAGGGTCCGTAGAGAATTGCTTGATGGCTGAAAGCATTTCAGAGCCTATGCCCTTGTCTGCGAATTCTTCATTCACGGCAAGCCTGCCTATCAGAATGGCCGGGTAACGGCGCTTCTGTTTTGGATGTGCGATGCGGGAGTTGATTTTCTTTTTACGTGCGTTGGGAAGGTGATCTACGTGTACGCTGTCGCTTGAGAGTGTGAAGGCACAGACGATTGTCGCAGGGTCGGCATCAAGGACGAAACAATAAGACTTCCCGAGCAAGGCTTCGTGATTGGGAACGGCATCTT
>CADABA010000222.1 GCA_902785985.1 uncultured Lachnospiraceae bacterium | reverse complement strand
GTCATCGTTCTGTCCACGATCGTCCTCTGGTTCCTCCAGAGCTTCGGCACCGTAAACGGACACTTTGGAATGGTCAAACAGCTTTATGCAGACGAAAGTATCGTAAACGCAGAATATATACAGCAGGTCGCCGACCGCATGGATATCGAAATTGATGAGGTCAACCCCTCCGACGACTCCATACTGGCAAGTATTGCGCAGCCTGTTTCCGTCATTTTCAAACCGCAGGGCTTCGGCTCCTGGAAACCTACCGTTGCAACGGTGACCGGTCTGATCGCAAAAGAGAACGTCGTCGGGACTTTCGGCGTGTTGTATAATTACGACGACCACGATGGTGAGGACGAGCTGGCGGAAAACGGTGATCAGATCTGGGGCAACGTAGCGCAGGATTTCAACCGCTTCTCCAAAGGACATGGAAAACTGGCAGCTTTCGCCTTCATGCTCTTCAATCTGCTCTGCGCACCGTGCTTTGCAGCCATGGGTGCGATCAAGCGCGAAATGAACAGCCCCAAATGGACACTTTTCGCCATTGGCTATATGTGTGTGTTCGCTTATATCATTTCCCTGATCGTCTACCAGATCGGAATGGCTGTTTCCGGAGCGGTAAACATTATCGGACTGATCGCGGCTATTGCCCTTCTGGCAGTGCTTCTCTGGCAGCTGTTCACGCCGGTCAAAAAGTCCGCATAATCTGACCCGACGACGAATCAAAAAACTAAAGCTTTCAGCATCCTTTACTTTAAGGCTCCCGGAATAAATATTTCCACGTCGGGACGCTCCCGCTCATCTCTGACGCGGGTTTGTATCCCACGTCAGAGAAAAGTATCACTTTGCGCATTCATCTCATGATTGAAATCACGAGAATTCTGCGTCAGAGATTAAAAACAGGCAAAAAAGAAAGGAGCTGACATATTATGATGATCTGGATACAGGCAAATATCCGATCCATCGTCGTTGCGGCGATCCTTCTGGTCATAATTGCTTTGATCATACGCAGGCTGATCCTTGACAGGAAAGCCGGCAAGCATATCTGCGGCGGCTCCTGCGGCTCCTGCGGAGGCAGCTGTGCAGGCTGCCCGATGCATGGACAATGCCACAGTAAATAAACGGAAGAGGACCCACAGAAAATTCATTCTGCGGGTCCTCTTCCGTTTATATAAGCCTTGTTGATCACACTGCTTTAAGAACAGCCTCTGTGTTTCCTTTCGCGACGTGCGCGGCGCTTAAAGCGCCTTCCTCTGCGCACGTAACGCGATCCGCCGTGCCTAAGCATGCGTAACAATGCTCCAGTGGAGCATTGTGTAGCTGAGACTTTTCCGGGAAAAAGTCATTCGGATGTACTTGATCTGACAGATGCCTTCTCTCCTGACGGTTCACGAAAAGTCAGGACCGCTGCCGCAGAAAGAAGACCGATCACAAGTGCGAAGACAGTCACTAAGACCCATGAGAAAGATATTTTCTCAGTTCTGTCAAAGAACAGGAAAGTGATCGCAAAAAGAGTGAACAGACAGGTCGTCAGCAATATGCTGCTTTTCCTCGGATATCGGAGCGTACCGCGCAGTGACAGCAGGAAAATCGACAGTACAGTGAAAGATGCGCTGATAATTCTCGCCATATCTACCACAAACAGGTGATAAGAGAGCATCGCAGTGAGAACTGTCAGCCCGGCGATGACTATCAGGTAAGGCACGATCACATACCATTTCGAGAAGGGCGGATGCCCTTTTTTTATCTGATGGCGATGTACCAGGTACATGATCAGACATCCGAGCAGGAACAGGATCAGGCCGACCACCACATTGATCACCAGACGATAGACCCGGCTCAGACTCATGAAATAATGCTTCGTAGCTTCCAGCTCATCGTTCATGACCGCAGTCGGAGAATACTCGTAATCACTGGATCCCACCATAGTAAAATTGCCAGACAGTTCATCCGGTGACAGCGTGATCTTCTTATCCGGGACCACAACGAATTCATAACTGCCCGCACTCATCGTGGCAAGATTCATCTTCCCGGCTTCGGTGGCCAGCTTCTCCGGAGATATGAGCAGATCATAGAACGTAATTGTGCAGCGGCTGTCTGTATCGATCCGAACTGAGTATTCCGCGTCGTTCGGAAGGCTGACGACCGTTATGTTTTCATTTCTGATCATGAAAACGAATGGAGAGAAGACATCTTCTTCGGAATCTTCTTTCAATGGGTAAGATATGTTTCCGTCTTCATCCATTCGTGTAATCGCCTGACCGTCCTTCAGAACGGTCATATCGACTTCGCCAATCACGGATATCCTTCGGGAAACGTGGGAACCGGTAAAGAGTTCCTGCGGATCCTCCTTCGAAAAAAGCCATCTGAGATACGTTACAGGGAGGTGCTCGAGCGCAAGATTGGCCGCAAGCGACGCATCCGGATCCCAGCTGCCTTCCTCGATCTGTCTCTGATCAACGCGCAGATGCTGCCCCACGATATAGCCGATATAGTCAATAAAGATATCGATCCTGCTCTGATCCTGGGGATTATCCGGTTTCAGGTTCTGAAATGCGGTCGTCAGCACTTCTAAAATATGATCCTCGCTGTGATCGATTATTGCATCCATCAGCAGCCCCTGCAATTTTTCATGGTAAGCCTCACTGCTCGGGAAGAATTCCCCCAGGCTCTCTAAGATCAGGCGCAGCTGGTAATTGACTTCCGGATTGTAGCGAAATTTCTTTTTGTCAAGCCTGATCCCGACTGCATTTGCGGAAAGAGCAAACCTTGAAAAATCCGTGTTCGATTCCCGGGCCGGCGTGTAGAGGTCTGTTCCGTATCTCTCGTAACCCCAGGACTGAAGAGGAACCGAAGGAACAGGGTCATACTGACCACAGATATTATAAATGCCTTTATATCTCACAGGCTGCTTTGTCGTCCTCGGAACGCCGAAGAGATAAGCATACACGTCTTCGAATTCACCGCTCTCAATCATATCGGCGGCAAGAATGTTGCCGACCGCTGACGCGCGCGAAAAGCCGCTGACCCAAAGCTTCTTTTTTCCTTTAATCCCGTGATCCTTCAGATACCCGGCAAGATGTTCTTCAAATAATCCGGCTGCCTGACTGAACCCATCGTGCTTTTCCCCGTCACCGACCTTAAAGTTGCTTGCCCACTCGTTTCCGTACCCCTGTCCGCAGGCTGCTGCAGCAATTATCGTGGTGTCGCCGATCCGTTTCATTCCGATCACACCGGACAAGGAGTCTTCAGTAGGCGGCTTATCGTAACCGAAACTGTAAATATTGGTAAAGCCTGCCTCCCTAAGATAGGTCTCATATTGAGAGCGCATCGATTCGGTATTGCTGCGGAACGCAGACAGCGTCAGCCCCATGGATCCACGGGCCATAGTAATACAGAATTCGTCAGAAGGAAGGCTGAAGAATTCGTCCGAGTAAGGAAAATCCCATTCGGTCTTCTGTCCTGTCACATCCGGGAAAGGCAGATGAATCTGCTGTACTTCGACCAGCTTACTCTCATCGGCGAAGGTGACCGGACCTGTTACGGCACTGTTCCCCTCCCCGACTTCAGGCAGCATTTTCCCGCTATCGGCTGCTGCCGGATCGGTCCCGGATGCTTCAGCTGCAAATCCCGAAACCGGAATAAAAGAAAGGATCAGTATGATCATCACAACAGCGATGGCCATGATGCGTTTTTTATTGCTTACAGATTTGTTTTGCATATCAGGGTCCCTCGTATGATAAAAAAACTGAAACCCCGGTAATCCAAATTGATTGTTCCGCACGTCAAGAGCCTGTCAGCAGATACCGTCATCCTGCCGTGGAAAAACCGGGCGTAGATTCGTGTAAATTCAACTCATTCTGCTGAAACTAATCTAGTATATGAATTCACTTAGAAAATGGTAATATTGTCGGGACCGCTTCGCGGACCCGATGATCATAATTGCGGCCGATCAATCGGTCTTTTATCGTCAGCTGCTTCGCAGCTTCCGATACAATATATATTATATTCTACAATAAAAGCTCATACAATCCGAATATGCATTTTGCCCCGTCCGGTGATAACCGGGCAGCGTAAAACCGGTTCAAGAAAATGACCTCTTAATTTAAGGAGGATGATAACGATGAGCAATGCAGCAAAAGTCACGAATTCCTGAACAAAGCTCAGGTCTTTTATTTCCTGACCACCGATAATGAATATATTGCGCAAATGAAGAAGGACAGTGTGATCGATTACCGGAACCCAGGATGAAAACAGCCCCTGATCATCGGTTATTTCGCCGATGCAGGGGCTTTTTTCCGTGTTTCATCCTTCAATGGATTCAGTTATTTGACCATGACCCGCTCACCCAATACTTCATACCCGTTTTTCGATAAACGCCTGCATTCGTTCTGTCACGAGCTCTTCCTTTTTCATGGAAATAAGCTCGTCTTTCGTGACCCATCGATATGCAGAAGTTTCTCCTTCCTGAAGAATAATGCTGTCCTTTCTGCAATCTGTAATACAAAGGAATTCTACGTAAATGGTATGATTGTCATCACTGACCACTTGCCCGACCTCAATTAACTCGTTTGATTTTATACCTGTCTCTTCACGCAATTCTCTGATGGCACAGCTGAGAGCATCTTCTTGCTGAAACGCCGAACCGCCCGCAGTTGCTTCCCACATGCCGCCAAAGTGCTTTCTGCTGTCACGCTGCATCAGAAGATATGTACCATCTGCATGTCTGACAATAACGTCGCTGACGAGATGATAGACTCCATCCGGAATTGTTTCCCCGCGGGCGAGAGTCATCCCAGCAATTTTTTCAAAAGCCTTGTTGTATGCGTCCCACAATTCCATTTTTTCCTCGAAATCACAGCTTTCTGTCAACCAAATCACATTATTCTGCGTGAACTACTCCGACTTATAGAAGTCGGAGCTTCCTGCTTCATTCACCGTTGCACCGGTAGCGATATACGCTACACAATGTCTTACACAATGTCCAC
>CADABA010000221.1 GCA_902785985.1 uncultured Lachnospiraceae bacterium | reverse complement strand
AATATCCGCCAGGTCGTCCGCATAGAGGACGTTGCCTCTGGATTTGCTCATCTTGCCGCCAGCCTGCAGGAGCCACGGATGACCGAAGACCTGCTTCGGGAGCGGAATATCCAGCGACATAAGGAAGATCGGCCAGTAAATCGTATGGAAACGGATGATATCCTTGCCGATCAGATGCAGGTCTGCCGGCCAGTTCTTCTTAAAGAGTTCCGTGTGATTGCCGTCCCCGTCATAGCCGATTCCGGTGATGTAGTTCGTCAGCGCATCGAGCCATACATAGACAACGTGCCTCGGGTCAAAGTCGACAGGAATTCCCCAGGAAAATGAAGTTCTCGACACGCACAGATCCTGAAGCCCCGGGAGAAGGAAGTTATTCATCATCTCGTTCTTGCGGGATTCCGGCTGAATAAACTCCGGATGCGTCTTGATATGCTCGATCAGACGGTCGGCATACTTGCTCATCCTGAAGAAATAGGCTTCCTCGGAGGCCGGTGTGACATCGCCGCCGCACTCGGGACATTTTCCCTCCACGAGCTGGGACTCCGTGTAGAAGGACTCGCACTCCTTACAGTACATGCCCTTATACTCTCCCTTATAGATATCGCCCTTGTCGTGCATGATGCGGAAGATCTTCTGGACCTGTCTCTCATGATCTTCGTCCGTCGTGCGGATGAACTTATCGTAAGACGTGTTCATCAGATCCCAGATCCTCTTCACCTCACCGGCTGTCGCGTCGACATACTCCTTCGGCGTCCTGCCGGCCTGGGCAGCGCGGTCCTGAATTTTCTGTCCGTGCTCGTCCGTCCCTGTCTGGAAAAAGACATCGTAGCCTTCCTGCCTCTTGAAGCGGGCGATCGCATCCGCGAGAATGATTTCATATGTGTTGCCGATATGCGGTTTGCCTGATGTGTAGGCGATTGCTGTAGTCAGATAATATTTGCCTTTATTTTTCATTTTGCGCACTCCTTCCGGGTTATCCTAAAATGATACTCTATTTTCCATATTAAGGCAAGCTGTCCGGATGCTGCATTCCCGCATTTATCCGGATCCTGCGTTCATCCGGGTTCTGTATTTATCTGGTCCGGGCTCTCATCGGCATCATGCATCTTAAGATCCTGCATTTATCCGATTCCTGTACTCATCTGACGCATACACCTTCCGGATCCGGTATTCAATGTATTCTTCTCATTTATCCGTCTGTCCGATTTTCACGATGTAAGTATATTCCCCGTCGGAAAAGACCACCTCGCCCAATCCCTGAAGAAAAACATCCGTGATACTGTTGTAGTAGGCCTGGCGCTCCTGGGTCCCGATATAAATATAGGTTATATTATACTTCTCGATCAGGCTCTTCACGAGTTTCTCATCGCCTGATGTATAGATCGCCTCTATGTCTTTATTGCGCTCACTGACCGCATCCGGATCCCCCCTCCAGAGCCATTCGTGGACATACCACCCTGCGACAGTCGGGAGCCCGGTCGCGACCGAGACGCGCTCGCGGGTCGAGTAGCTGTCACCCGGCGCTTCGAGGCACACCGGCCTGCCTTTCACTTCATTGTTGAGCCATGTGATCGCCGCGAAATCCGTGTGGAAAGACTCATCGACGAACACGGATGCATCCGTGCCGATCCTGAGTGACGGATCAAAGATATTTCCGAACCAATCCATTATGCCCCGCGGCATGTATCCCAGCGTGAGCAGAAGGAGGGCGGTGCAGACGGATGCAAGGACGCAGGCAGACTTCATGCTTCCGGCGAGGATACGAATAAGTGCATACCCCATCACGATGGCAAAAAGGATCCACGCCTGATATGTGAGCTTGAACATCGTGTTGGCCCTGTAGTGCTCTCCTCCGTAGATATCTTTCACATATATAACTTCCGGCATCAGAATAAGACCGATTGCACAAAGCGCGAAAAGAAGGGCTGCAAGATCCGGAAGCATGAGTCCGAGAAGAACCGTTCCTTCCGTATTCTGATCTTTTTTCCGTTCAGATCCCTTTTTTACATGGGTACCGGGCCGTCTCTCAGCCCTGTCCATATCCGAATCTGTGCGTCCGGCATCGGCTCGCTCCGAATCTGCGGACACCGCACCAGCTTTCTGCAGGTCTGCGGACTCCACATCAGCTTTCTGCAGGTCTGTGCACCCTGCATCAGCTTTCTCAGGATCTGCGAACTCTGTAACCGCTTTCTGCAGGTCTGCGAACACAGTATCCGATCGTTCCGGACCCGTATATCCGGCATCGGCTCGCTCCAAATCCATGTATCCGGCATCGGCTCGCTCCGAATCCATATATCGGGCATCCGTTCCCTGCAGATCAGCGAGTACTGCATTGATTTCCTCCATGTCCGCAGTCTCCTCACCGCTCTCCGGAGAGTCTGCCATCTCTTTCTCCGCCGCCTCTCTCCTTCCGGTCAGCCGGATCGCATTCCTCGCAAGCAGAAGCTTGGTTCGCTGTTCACGGACCAGTACGGCGATGAACAGGATCGATACCGCGAGCGGCAGCCCCCAGAGAATCATGAACTGGTAGAACTGCGTGTGACTGTGAACGAGACCGACTTCGGTGGAGATCTGATCAAAAGTCAGCGTAAAGGGCAGCGCGGCAATGACTCCCAGAAGGAACGCAAACACTGCCTGACCCGCCATCACGGCGGCAAAGCGCCGGATCGACCGGCCGTACTTCCAGAGATTCATAAAGAAAACGACCGATCCGCAGACGACGAAATAGATCGGAAAATCCCAGAAATTCGTAAAGCGGAAATAGCCGGTCATAAGCCCGATCAGTATGAGCTCCGGCTGCAGAAAAATCTCTTTCGCGAGCGATTTCGCCGTCCATTCTTTCTCTTCCGGCTCTCTTCCCTCCGCCAGGATCCTCTGGGCAAACGCGTAGGCGATCGCCGTCACCGTGACGACAAAGAGAATATTGATATAGTGCGCGTGGAGATCGCCCAGAATCGTAGAGTAGGCCGGATATTCGTGAATCGTCTTATCCGGAAGGTCCGGATCATAACCGATATATCTGGTCGAATCCGGGAACCAGTAGCTGTATTCCACACCCTTAATCCGGTTTGCTGCTTCAAGAATAATTCCGTAGATCACATAATGGAAATTCCCGCAGAAACCGCAGGCAAGTCCTGCCAGAACTCCGCCGGTCCACGGAATCCTGACGCTCTCCTTAAAGCGTTCCCGAAGCATCTGATATACCAGCGCGAGCGGCAGGCTGAATGAAAAAGCCGCTATCGTTGCCCGCATTGTCGTATAGGCAATCCCGGCACTTACACCGCAGAGCTTTGCGATCCACGCGGTGACATACTGGCCGCCGTAATAATAATTGATCGGTTCACCCGCGTACCACATATCCTCAAACGGCATCCACTGCGACTTCAGCATCGACGTGACAAAGCCGTAATCCATGAACTTTTCCGTTCCGTACGCACCCGGTCTGTAACCGATGATCCACACCCATATGATGTAGAGAAAGAGGAGGACAGCCTCCTCCGCTGCGATCAGGCTTATGTTGATCCCTTTAAAATTCTTCGCAAGCTTCCCCTTATAAAAAAGTACAATGTTCACTGCACAGACAACTGCCGCAGTAATAAGACAGCCTGCCTGTGTGAAGGGCAGAAGATGCATGGTATTCAGAGCAAAATGAATCCCTGATATAAAAAGGAGTCCGATCATCTTTGAAAATATGATTCCCCGGTCCTCAAAACGTATGAACAGGGTGCTGACTGAAGGAAATACGGCCAGCCCGATCAGTGTAATCGAGAGCCACCAGATAATAACACTCAAAAATATTCCTCCTTCGCTGAACGCTTTTTACATCTGACATCCGTTTGGGATCCATTTTCCCGCATACTCCAGACAGATGCATATCCTTAAATATATCACAGAGAGCGCCGATTTTACATATAAAACAAAAAACCCGGCTCGCTGCGGGATGCTTAGAAGGGCGCAGAAGTTTGTACAAAGGTTTTTAAGATTCTGTCTCAATTAGTATTGTATAACCTGTTCGTGTTATGGTACACTAATTACACGGATTCAAGTGTGTTAAGGCTGCGTCTGCAGCTCATTTTTAAAAGAAGGAGACACAATTATGGCAAAATGGGTATGTTCAGTCTGTGGTTATGTACATGAAGGCGATACACCGCCGGAAAGATGCCCGATCTGCAAGGTCCCGGCTTCCAAGTTC
>CADABA010000220.1 GCA_902785985.1 uncultured Lachnospiraceae bacterium | reverse complement strand
CGCGTGATGGTGGAGAAAATACTCGATCTGCTCCATCGCGACCAGCGTGTTGATGTACTCCCGCGCGTGGATCGAGGCCTGGATCAGGATGTGGTGGGCGCTCTCGGGATTGCCAAGGATGGCTTCCGGGATCTCTCTCCCGTCCAGAGACGTCCCGCAGCTTCTGACTGTGAGCAGATCCGGGTAGGCAGCGGCCATCTCAGAGAGGTCTGTCATCATCTGCTCATATGTATAGAGGGAGGTCTCCGTGCTCACAAAGTCGATGCCGGCCGGATCCTCGGACGGCGCAGCCGGTGATTCCGGTGCGGGGGTCGGATCGGCGGCGGGGGCAGCGGACGAATCAGGGGATTCATTCTTTGAAGAGCCGGTGCTTCCCGCTGCGGATGCGGTGGATTCCGTGCCGGAAGTACCGGATTCGGAGGAGGCATTGACAGCAGCGGAATCCAGGGCTGTCAGGGTGCCCGCGGAGGAGGACGTGGTATCCATGGATCCCGATCCGGAATTCGTGGCAGCGGTTTTTCCGCAGCCGGCAAGAAGTGCGAGGGCGGAGCAGAGGGCCAGAACTGTTCTTCCGGCGTGTTTTCCGGCGTGTTTTATTTTCTTCATGAGAGTCTCCTTTATGTCTGTGACAGAGTCAGTATCCTTTTTTCATCGCGCAATGCTCGTGTCTTCAGACATGAGATACGTGTGCAAAGTGAAACTCGCTTTCATCGTGAGTATAATCTCGCGATGAAGAATAGATTTTATCGGAAGTTCCGCAAGCAACTGACGATAAAAGGGCGATGAAATCGCCCGTATTATGATTATGAGGTTCGCGAAGCGGTTCTCAAAATAAAAGCCTCAGATGCTCCACTGGAGCATTGTTACGCATGCTTAGGCACGGCGGATCGCAGCCGCGCAAAGAAGAAGGTGCTTCGCACCCTGCGCGGCGCGGCAAGAACGCTGAGGCGTTCTTAATATAGAAATTCCATAAATGTATCATAATCCATGAAAAGATGGAGGGTCAAGTGACTGTCCCTCCGGAGCGTGAATTGCATCAGAATGCATCAGAATGCGGCTGCTTTTACGGCTGGACTGTACTGTATTTCCTGCTTCATTGCTATGTATTTAGATAACAATGGACGATATTTTTTCTTCCGGACAGGATGTCATTCATCTGGATACTTAGGCTGATAGAGTGATTGCACAGCGATGGAATATTTGACATTTGTCCCCCGTGCGAATAAGGCGTCTTCCTGCTGATTAGGCACAGCAGTGGATTTTCTGGTATTTGTTCCCCATATATTGCTTTGACATATGGAGAACAAATGCAGGAAAGCAGCTTCCTGTGCCTAAACGGCCCGGATAAAGAGAGATCCATGGGGTACAGATGCTGGAAATCGGTTTCCTGTGCCTAAACGGCCCGGACAGAGAGAAATCCATGGAGTACAGATGCAGGAAAACAGCTTTCTGTGCCTGAACGCCCGGATAAAGAGAAATCCATGGAGTACAGATGCAGGAAAACAGCTTCCTGTGCCTGAACGCCTGAATAAAGCGAGATCCATGGGGAAAAATGAGAGGAAAACAGATTTTTGTTTCTGAATATCCTGCTGAAACAGAATTTCCTGAGGAACAAAAGAAGAATTCCAAATGTAAGCGGGACTTTGTTATAATATATAAGAATTATTTCGGATCTTGCTTATGAAAGAGCTGTCCGGATCCTGTCGGTCTCTGCGTTAAGACACTGTCTTCGCAAAGAACCCGCCTTCATGTCCGGAGACCTGTCCGGAAAATTGTCCGGAGACCTGATCGGAGACTTGATCAGAGACCTGTCCGGAAAATTGTCTGGAGACCTGTCCGGAAAATTGTCCGGAGACCTGATCGGAGACTTGATCAGAGACCTGTCCGGAAAATTGCCCGGAGACCTGTATGGAAAACTGTCTGGAGAGACGCCTATGGATGCAATCAGTCAAATGAAAACCTTCTGGCCGGACTGGACCGTCGAAAAGGAAATCGGCGCCGGTGCGTACGGTCATGTTTATAAAGTCAGCCGAAGAGTCGGAGCGAAAACATTCTATTCCGCTGTCAAGGTGATCAGGATCCCGCAGAGCGACAGCGAGGTCAAGGCGATCATGGCGGAGGACGGAAGCCACTCGGCGACGAAGGCTCACTTCAGGGAGCTTGTCGAAGACTGCAAGCGTGAGATCACGATGATGATGGATCTTCGTGGAACAGCCAACGTCGTGGAGGTCGAAGATTTCAAGGTCATCGAGCAGAAAGACGAGATCCGCTGGGACATCTTCATCCGCATGGAATATCTGACCTGCCTGACGGATGTGATCACGGAGCGCAGGCTCACTGAGAAGGAGGCTGCGAAGGTCGGCATTGACATCTGCAGCGCGTTGGAACTCTGTGAGGACAATCACATCATTCACAGAGATATCAAGCCGGGTAACATCTTTGTCTCACGATTCGGAACATATAAGCTCGGAGATTTCGGAATCGCAAAGCAGCTTGAACGTGGAGCCGGCACGCTCTCCTCACGGGGAACCTACGATTACATGGCGCCGGAAATGTTCCGCGGCCAGCGCTATGACGCCTCCGTTGACATTTATGCGCTCGGAATCGTGCTCTACAAGCTTCTGAACCGCAACCGCGCGCCGTTCCTGGATCCGAAAGCGGAGCGCATTTCCTCAAAGGACCGGGAAGATGCACTCGGGAAGAGAATTAACGGCGAAAGTCTGCCTGCCCCCTGTGACGCGTCGGTTTCCATGTCGAGGGTCATTCTGAAAGCCTGCCGCGCAAAAGCGGCGGATCGCTTCCACTCGCCCGGGGAAATGAAAGCCCAGCTCGAGAATGTCTTAAATGAAAAGCCGGTCGTCATAGCACCGGACAGTGTGTATGCCGGAGAAGATGCCGGCCGCACGGATGCCGCGGCAGGACTGTACGTCAGTCAGACAGACGGATATGGCACAAGCCGGTATGGCCAGGGCACAGGCCAATCCATTCAGGGAACGAGCCGGTACGGCCAGGGCATGGGTCAGTATACACAGGGAACAAGTCAGTCCGGTCAGGGAAGTGGCCGGTACGGTCAGAGTACGGGTCGGCATACGAAAGGCACAAGCCAGTATGGCCAGGGCACAGGCCAGTATGGCCAGGGCGCAAGTCAATATGATCAGGGCACAGGCCCGTATACCGAGCAGCTGGCTGATGGCACGATGGGCACGGTCAAAGATCAGGGAAGATATTCCGACGGCAGCGGTCCGGATATATCCTATTACGGACGCGGATCGATTCCGGTTCCGCCTCCGGAAGATACTGTCCCGAACAGATCTGACACTGAAAGGCAGGGAAGCGGATCAGGAGGATCAGGAGGATCGGGAGGATCAGGAAAATCGGGAGGATCGGGAGGATCCCGCCGCGGTTTCCCGGTCGCTGCGCTTCTGGCAGGCGTGTTTTTTATTCGTTGTTCCGATCATAAAAGGAGAGGATGATTCGAAGGCAGAGACTGCCAAAGTGGAGAGCACTGCCGAGGGCACGACCGGGGCGGGAAAAAGCGTATCGACTGTGACGGCAGAACCGACCCCGACGGCAGCGACAGCAACGCCGACGAGCACCCCGACTCCGACAGCAGCAACGGCGACACCGACGAGCACCCCGACCCCGACGGCTGCTCCGACATCGACTCCCACGCCTGTCCCGACATCTGCGCCGGTGGAGGATGCCCGCGTCATCGACCAGTCTGCGGCCGCGCCGAGCGGATCGCAGCATTCCGTTGACAATGTTGTCTACATCGCCGACGTCTATGAATATCTGACGCTCCGCGAGGCACCGTCTACGATGGCAAAGGCGATCTGCCTTCTGCCGCCGTATACGGAGATGTACATTACAGAATTTACCAATGACACGATGGTCCGCGTCATTACTCTGGGAGATCAGTACGCCGGGTATGTGAACAGGAACTATATCGTTCCGAAGGGATCTTCGACACAGAGAGCAGGGCGTTCACAGTCTTCACAGCCATCGTCCGGCGCCACGATTTATTATGCCGATGTCTATGATTATCTTACGCTCCGAAACGATGCGAGCACGAGCGCCGGAGAGATCGACCGGCTGCTTCCTTTCACGGCTATGTATGTACACGACTGGGCGAACGGAATGGCCTACGTCACTGTCGTCGACACAGGGCAGCAGGGCTGGGTCAACGCAAGTTACATCACGGACGACCCGAACAACACCGTGAGGGCCGGAAAATCGCAGTCTTCCTCCGCGACAGGGCACGGCTTCTCCGTCGGGAACTACTGCTTTGCGGATGTCAACGAATACCTCACGCTCCGCGATGCTCCGTCGACTTCGGCCGGGGAGATCGCTCGCCTGCCGGATGACACGATGATGGTCATTCTGGAGCTTACAAATGACACCATGATGAAGGTTCAGGTCGTCTCGACCGGACAGGTAGGCTATGTGAACCGGAATTATGTGAAGTGAGAGAAGCCGGAAGACTATCAGCACAAAAGAGAACTGCTATTTTGGAATTCAAGAACGCCGAGGCGTTCTCAAATGTTTACGATCATACCGGTAATCATAGTGCCTGAAAAATTTCGTTAATAAAGTATTCGAAAAAAGACCATCCGGATCAGTCCGAATGGTCTTTCAATTATAAAAAGGTACTTCGTATTTACGCACAGCGCGGGGATTTACTGTGCGTTCACCGTCACTATGAACTTATCAAAGCCGGCTTTTCCTTCTTCCGTCTCCTTATAGACACCGCAGTGCTCAAGGACCTTTGCGAACACAAAGCCGATCTCGTCTTCGATGATCTTCTCGAGTGCTTTATCAGCCTCGGGCGTGTTCTTTACATTTTCCGGAGCGAATTCCGGATACTTTTCGAGGATCTCCGAGACCCATGCTGCGTGGGAGGCAAGAGACTCGATCTCTGCGATCTCTTTCCCTTCCAGTACAGCTTTCCGGAGGGCTTCCATTTCCTGGAGCAGACGGGCCGGCAGGACCGCAAGGCCCATGACCTCGATGAGGCCGATATTTTCTTTCTTGATGTGATGCAGCTCCGCATGCGGGTGAAAAACGCCCAGCGGGTGCTCTTCGGTGGTCAGATTGTTGCGGAGGACCAGGTCGAGCTCGAAGTCGCTGCCGTTCATTCGCGCAATCGGAGTGATTGTGTTGTGCGGAGTGCCTTCCGTCTCGGCAAAGATTCCGCAGCTGCTGTCGCTGTAGCCTCTCCAGACGTCAAGGATCTTTCCGGCGAGGGCTGCGATGCGTTCCGGATCCTTTCCGTCGAGGCGGATGACCGACATCGGCCAGTCCACAATACCTGCTTTGATATCTTCGAACCCGTCAAATGCGATGCTTTCCCGGATCTTTGCCTTCGCCATCGCGAATGTGTAATTTCCGCCCTGGAAATGCTCATGCGTCAGGATCGAACCGCCGACGATCGGAAGATCCGCATTGGAGCCGACCGTGTAATGCGGGAAGAGGGTGACGAACTCGAGAAGCCTCTTGAATGTATGAATGTCGATCTTCATCGGGATGTGCTCTCCCGAGAGTACGATGCAGTGCTCATTGTAGTAGACATACGGGGAGTACTGCATGAACCAGTCTTCTCCGTCGAGAGTGAGCGGGATCAGGCGGATCGTCTGGCGTGCGGGGTGGTCGAGACGGCCGGCGTAGCCGACATTTTCCGGGCAGAGCAGGCAGCGCGGATATGCATTCTGCTTCTTCGTGAGCGCAGCTGCAATCGCCCTCGGATCCTTCTCGGGCTTCGAGAGATTAATTGTGATGTCGAGTTCACCGTAGCGCGTCTTTGTGACCCATTTCCTGTCTTTCTTAATGCGGTATGTGCGGATATAGTCGGAATCGCGGCTTACTTTATAGAAATAATCGGTCGCCTGCTTCGGGCTCTCCTGATAGAGCGCTTTGAAGGTGCGTACGACTTCGGAGGGGCGGGGTGTCAGGCAGCCCATGAGTTTCGTGTCGAAGAGGTCGCGGCTTGCGATGCCGTCCTCGATGTGTCCGCGCGCGACTGCGTCGTCGAGGAGTGCGGCGAGAATATCTTCAAGCGGAAGGTCTTCACCACCGAACGGTGTGAATTCTGAATCCGGCTCGATGCCGAGAACGTCGAAGAGCATGTTCGCTGTGAAGACGGCATCATCCTTTTCGATGAGTTCTGTGCGAAGGCCGTAAGCGACCAGAGAGCGGACGGCTTGGATCGGGGTGAGAGCTGACATAATGAAGACCTCCTTCTGGTTTGATAACACTGTTTGCTTTAATGATCAGGATTCTGGTTTGATAACACTGTTTGCCTTAATGATCCGGAGACTGAAACGGTGCTTTGAGTCCTTGCGTTTCCTGTGCTTTTATCATGACAAAAAGAGGTATTTCTTTCAATGGATTTCCGTGCCCTCTATATGTAAAAATGTTGCTGCATGTCTCAGGATAAGATGATCCTCACCTCTGTAGGCGGTGGGCAGCAAACCGGTCTGAGCGGCGGGAAATGCACGCTCCGGATAAGCCCGGTCACCCGGAGGTTTCGGGCGAAGCGGACGTACACATTTCGGCAGACGGCAGTCTTCTCTGTATGGCAGACGATCGGTTGTTCTGATAAGCGGAAGGGGGCTCTCACTTGATTTATATCCGCACCGGCAGGTATAATAAATTAGCATTTTTCATTAGAAAAGCACATTTGCATGATATTGAAAATTCTGTACTTTTGATATGAGAATTCAGCACTGTTTATGAGGGAATTCCAATGACAGATAAGAAATCAACTTCGCATACAATTTCCAAAATCATTAATCTTCTGATCGGCATCATCGTTTTCTGGACCTGGTCCTGCATGACGTTCAGATTGGGACGGCTCGGTGCGCAGAGCACGGGAGGACTCTCGAATCTCAGGTATTTCACCGTGCTCTCCAACCTGTTTCAGGGCGTTGTCTCTCTCGCTTACTTCTTCGGGAGAAAAGTCAGCCGGTTAAAATACGCTGCCACCACTGCCATCGCTTTCACATTTATCGTTGTTCTGTGCTTTCTGGGCCCGACACGCGGCTATGATTCGGTCTATTCCGGGGCTAATTTTTTCTCCCATCTGGTCGTTCCGGTACTTGCCATCGCGGATTTTCTGATATTTGACCGGGAAGGCACATTCACGCAGCGGGACAGTTTTATCGCCATGATCCCGATGCTGGCCTACAGTATTTTTTACATAGGGAACCTTTGCATCAACGAGATCGAGGGCAACGATTTTTACGGGTTCGCCAGGGGCGGAATAGCAGCCGCAGTACCGATCCTCCTCCTTTTACCGGTGGCAAATTGGGTAATTGCTCTGGTTCTCAGGCTTCCCAGAAGGGATCAGGTTTCCCGCGGCAAAAGCAAATGAGATTCCGTACCTGAAGGAGATGTCATGAAAAAACAGACCATCGCAATCTTCGCAATTTTAACAGCTGTGATCGTCGCTGCAGTTTGGATTCTCCTCTCTGTTCCCCGTAATTTTGGAGGTGATGCCGCGAAAACAGCTTCGCTGGAAACGCAGTCTCAGCCTTCTGCCGGAGAAGAGACAGAGACGAGGACCGTGCGCATCATCGCGACCAGCGATCTGCACGGAAAGTTCTATCCCCGGGACTATGCGCTGAATGAGGAGAGCACTTCCGGCAGCATGGCGCAGCTTGCCACGGCCGTCGCGAAATATCGGACGGAGAATACCATTTTGGCAGATGCCGGGGACACGATCCAGGATAATGCGGCTGAAATATTTATCGGCAGTGAAGACGTTCACCCGATGGTCCTGGCCATGAACGCGCTGAATTATGATGTGTGGGTAACGGGGAATCATGAGTATAATTTCGGGATCGATACGATCAAAAAGACCATCGCCGATCTGAACTGCAAAACCCTTACCGGAAATGTATATGACAGAGACGGGAATCCCATAGCGGACGGATATACCATTCTGGAGAAGAACGGCGTTCGCATAGCCCTGATCGGCATGGTGACTCCGAATATTGCCCGCTGGGATGCCTCGAACCTTAAGGGCTGTGCCGTGACCGATCCGCTTCAGGAAACGCGCAGAATTATCGACAGTATCAAAGGAAAATATGATGTCCTGATAGGCGTTTTCCATATGGGCATTAACAACGAATATGGTCTGGCGAACTCCGGAGTGACGGATATTCTGAACAATTGCCCGGAATTTGATGTGATGGTGTCCTCCCATGAGCACACCCTGATTCCTTCCATGGAAATCAACGGCGTGCTGGTGGTGCAGAACAAATATCAGGCCCAGACCATGTCTGTGATCGATCTGACTCTTGAAAAAGACAGCGGGAAAGCGAAGCCGGACGATCCGGACACGGAAGGCGGGGGCTGGAAACTGACTGCCAAAACGGCAGAAAGCATAACGATCGCTGATTATGAGGCGGATCCCGCAATGATGGAGCTGCTCAGCAAGTATGACGCACAGGCGAGAGAGGATGCGGAAGAGGTGATCGGCCGTCTGGAGGGCGGGCCTCTTGTGCCGGAGGGGACAGAGGAAGGGACTGCTGAGAGCAGGACTGCTGAGAGTGGGAGCTCTGAGAGCGGGACTGCTGAGAATGGAAATCCTGAAAATGAGAGCGAGCCGATTCCCGCTGTCCTGACCACGGATACCGCATTGATCGACCTGATCAACAGCGCTCAGCTGCATTACACCGGTGCGTCAGTCTCCGCGTCTGCGCTTTCCGGGGCAGGCACCAACCTGTATCCCGGCGATATCAGGAAATGTGATGTGGCACAGATCTATAAATTTTCCAATACATTGTATAAGGTGCATATGAACGGTGCACAGCTCAAAAAGTATATGGAATGGACGACCGGCTTCTTCAGGACGACTGAGCCCGGAAATACGGCTTTTTCGATCAACGAGGACTTTCCGACCTACAATTATTACATGTTTGCGGGTGTCGATTACGACGTGAATCTTTCCCATGAACCCGGCAGCCGGATCGAAAACCTGACCTGGCCGGACGGGACCCCGGTCAGGGATGAGGATGAATTTGAACTTGCCGTGAACAATTACTGCGCGAATTCCCAGCTGCTCGTGCCGGGAGTCATTTATGAAGACGGTGAGCAGCTGCCTGTCCTTACGGAGATGGACGTGCACGGGGAGATCGGCGGCATACGGGAGCTGATCCTTGACTACATCCGGAATGTGAAGGGCGGCGTGATCCGGCCTGAGTGTGATCAGAACTGGAAGATCGTCCTTCAGGGATAAATATCCGTCATATATTTCCTTTCAGGAAATCTTTTGTGAGGCCGAAAAACTCCCTGAGCATATTGTTGGGGTAATACAGGGGATTCGAAGGAGCCGCGACGGCATACACATTGGTCAGCCCCTGCTTACGTGCCAGCGCAAGCCCGCGCGTGACATGGAAGTCGTTGGTGACGATCGCCGCGGAAGCGTCCGGAGAGGACATCAGGGCTTTGCTGTATCGGATATTCTCGACAGTATTGGAAGCCTGATCCTCGACAAGAATACGATCCGCGGGAATTCCGGCTTTGACAAGATACTCCTTCATTCCCTGCCCTTCCGGAAAAGGTTCGTTGGGTCCCTGCCCGCCGGTCACGATGCAGACCGTGGAATTGTTCTCCTTCAAATACTGTGCGGCAGCGTCAAGGCGGTATTTGAGCACAACACTGGGGCCGTCCTCGCGGACCTGAGCACCCAGGACGATCAGGTAGTCAAGGTTTGCCGGAGCGCGGCTGCCAAAACCCCGCAGGACAAAGCCTTCGCAGACGGCGAGCATAAGGGCACCTGCGCAGATTGCTATGAGAAGGACGGTGCGCAGCATTTTCGGGATTTTTTCAATAGAATGGCTGTGGACCAGGAATGCGAGGACCAGGAAGAAGGCCGCAAGGGCGAACCATACGGCATAAAAGGCCGTGCCACTGTGGATCAGGAGGATCATTACTCCGTACAGCGTACACAGAACGCCGATGATCATGAACAGGATGACGGAAATTGACATTGGTTATTCCTCCGCAAAGAAATCTCATCTCAGGCGCAGAGTTCCCGTGATTTTACCGGTGATAAGCATGCGCACAGTGATATCAAAGAGTATGCACCAAACGGACGGTATTTTTCAAGTGTTCAATCAGGAATGCCCGGTGCTCCTGCCACTTCATGAGTGTGTATGGGAACGTAGAGGTCTCCATTACCTATGGCGCAGCTCTTCATGCGTCATGCGGAGTGCACAGTGCGTCAGCGTGTCCTGAACATGGAGTATAAGCGGAATGCAAACGGCACCGCTCAGATAAATATAAAATTTATGGAGGTATCTGACATGGCAAAGAAAGAAAACAGATTCGAAGTAGTTTATAAAGACGGAGCGCAGCTGAAAGATGACGGTGTGCGTCAGATCATTGTTGATACAGAGACCGGAGTGAACTACCAGGATACGCGGGTGGGATTACTCCCCTGCTTGATTCAGAAGGGAAAGTAATAGTCACAGAACGTAAGCGATAACTTTTCGTTGAGAAAAATCGTTTTGTCACAGTCCGGGCAGGAGAAATTACAGGAAATGTAATTACTCTCAAAACTGTCCGATGAGGAGGAATGATCATTATGGAAAAGAGAAAGATCAGCATTACCGAATGCGCGGATACAATTTCAGAATCTCTGAAAAAAGGCGTGTTCCTCACGACAAAAGCCGGCGACAAGGTAAATTCCATGGTCATAGGATGGGGGCACATCGGCAGGATTTGGGAGCGCCCTGTCTTTATAACATATGTCCGAGACTGCCGCTATACATATGAAATGCTCGAAAAAAATCCGGAATTTACGGTCAACGTTCCGATCAGCAAACCTGACAGGAACGCTTTTATGATATGCGGTACGAAGAGCGGAAGGGAAATGGATAAGATTGCGGAGGCCGGACTGACTTTGGAAGATCCGGAAGTGATCACGGTACCGGGTATCCGGGAGTTCCCGCTCACACTCGAATGCCGGGTGATTTACACGGAAATGCAGGATGCGTCCAAACTGCCGGAAGATATCCGTGAGCAGTTCTACTCGATCGACACATCAGAGCATACGGCTTTTTACGGTGAGATCGTGGCAGCTTATGTCCTGGAATAATCAATTGATAAATTACTTAATCAGTTGATCTGTATCGTCAGGATAAATCGAAGAAAATGCATTTAACATGAAGGAAATTCACTTAACATTATAAGGAGGAAATGAACATGAAGAAGCATACATGGCTGGCAGTCATGACAGCCTTGATTCTTATGTTTGGATGTATCGGGGTCGTTCACGCGGAAGTAAAACAGCCATTAGGACCGGGACAGCAGATCGGTTATCCGGCCGTGGTACTTTGTGAATCACTCACATTGCGGGAGAAGCCGGACTCGTCTTCCAAAGCGGTTCAGACCCTGAAATACGGAGAGCTCTGAATGATTCGGAAGATTCGCCCGTCGGCTGGGTACTCGCAGACTACATCGTCGTTAACCCGGCCTGGTATGTGACTGAAAAGAAAACGACGGTATATGCCTGGAACGATACCGCTGCGCTCAAAGTCGCTCTGCTTGACAAAGGCACCAAACTTCCCATCCTGAAAGAAGAGGGTGACTGGTACCTCGTCAGCCTGCGAGGCGCGGCAGGATGGATTCATAAATGATGCCGGGAAAAGTGCCTGCCAAAGACCGTGCATAAGCAGGTATTACCGGGAATCATATGTATTTGCGATGTACAGTCAAAGTTCATGCGCTTATCGCTGCAATGGCGGTGGGCGCATTTTTTGTATGTGGTATAATGGAGTGAAAGTGAGAATCGTGATATGTGAGTACAGCTGTGAAAGAGAGGAGGAGCGGATCCGATGTCTGACTGGTTAAAGAAATTTTTTGTTTGGAGAGATAAGTATCCGGAGAAATCGGAGCGGGGAATGAGAACAATAACATGCAAGATGTGCGGAAGGACCTTCACTCTTCCGGAAAATGTCCAGCACTGGCCGGACATCTGCCAGGAGTGCAGGGCGAAGTATCGGCCGGTGGAGACCATCACTAGAAAGTGCCGAAAATGCGGGAAGACCTTCACATTCCGGTCAGACGCCCGGCAATGGCCGAAATATTGTCCGGAGTGTCAGAAAAAGCGGAGGTAGGCAGCATTCAGACCCTTCATTGAAAAACAGCCGGCGCATTCTCGTGTTTTCAAACATGAGTCACGGGGTTTTAGAATTTCCTGATCACCCGGCTGATAGATTGCAACAGTGCTCTTTCCTTTAGAAACA
>CADABA010000219.1 GCA_902785985.1 uncultured Lachnospiraceae bacterium | reverse complement strand
TCTTGGAGCAACCGGTATGGTCGGGCAGCGCTTTATCACACTGCTTTCCGAGCACCCCTGGTATGAGATCTGCGTCCTCGCGGCGAGCAGCCGGAGCGCGGGCAAGACCTATGAGGAGGCAGTCGGCGGAAAGTGGAAAATGGATACTCCGATGCCTGAGAAGGTAAAGAACATGGTCGTCCGCAACATCGACGAGGTAGACTCGATCGCGGCGGATGTCGATTTTGTATTTTCCGCAGTGAACATGTCCAAGGAAGAGATCCGTGCAATCGAGGATCTGTATGCGAAGTCCGAGACACCGGTCGTCTCCAACAACAGCGCACATCGCTGGACACCGGATGTCCCCATGGTGATCCCGGAGATCAACTGTGATCATTTTGAGATTATCGAAGCCCAGAAGAAGCGCCTCGGCACAAAGCGTGGCTTCATCGCCGTCAAGCCGAACTGCTCGATCCAGAGCTATATCGCATGTCTCGCGGCATGGAAGGAATTTGAGCCGACAAAGGTCTCTGTCTGCACATATCAGGCGATTTCCGGTGCGGGTAAGACATTTGCAGACTGGCCGGAGATGGTCGGAAATATCATTCCGTATATCGGCGGTGAGGAAGAGAAGTCTGAGCTTGAGCCGCTCAAGGTCCTCGGCCATATTGAGGGCGGTGAGATCGTCCGTGCGGAAGCTCCGCTCATCTCTGCGCAGTGCATCCGCGTTCCGGTCCTGAACGGACATACAGCAGCCGTATCCGTGAGCTTCGCGAAGAAGCCGACGAAGGAAGAGCTGATCGACCGTCTTGTGAACTTCAGCGGAAAGCCGCAGGAGCTTGAACTCCCGCACGCACCGAAGCAGTTCGTCCGGTATCTCGAGGAGGACAACCGTCCGCAGGTCCTTGCCGACGTCGATTTCGAGGGCGGTATGGGCGTATCGATCGGACGTCTCAGAGAGGATACGATCTTTGATTATAAGTTCGTGGGACTTTCCCACAATACGCTGCGCGGCGCGGCCGGCGGAGCGGTCGAGTGTGCCGAGATGCTGACAGCGCTCGGATACATTGCAGCGAAATAAAACCACAAAAATCGATAGCAGCGTTACGTAAATGACTTTATGACAGGCAGCAGCGGACCGTCCGCTTCTGCCTGTATCAGATTATGGGGAAAAATCCATTGGCAGAAACAAAATCACTTTTTATAGCGGAGAAACCCAGCGTTGCCCTTGAATTCGCCCGCGCTCTGGGCGTCGGCGGTCCGCGGCGCGACGGCTATGTCGAGTCCGGATCCCATATCGTGACATGGTGTGTCGGGCACCTCGTCACGATGAGCTACCCGGAAAAATATGACATAAAGTATAAAAAATGGAGCCTTGACACCCTGCCCTTCCTGCCGGATCAATTCAAATATGAGATCATTCCCGCAGTGGCAAAACAGTTCCAGACTGTCAGCCGGCTGCTCGCCAGGGAGGACGTCGGGACCATCTATGTCTGCACTGACTCCGGGCGGGAGGGTGAGTACATTTACCGTCTCACCGAGATGATGTCCGATCCCTGCGTCGCGAAAAAAGACCGCCGGCGCGTCTGGATCGACTCCTTTACCGACGAGGAGATCGCGCGCGGGATCCGAGAAGCAAAGCCGCTCTCGGCGTACGATTCGCTGAGTGACTCCGCCTACCTCAGGGCGAAGGAAGACTACCTCATGGGAATCAATTTCTCCCGCGTCCTGACGCTCAAATATGGCAATGCAATCACAAATTACCTCGGCGGAAAATGGCAGGCCGTTGCAGTAGGCAGGGTCATGACCTGTGTTCTCGGGATGGTCGTCCGCAGAGAGCGGGAGATCCGGGAGTTCGTCAAAACGCCTTTCTACAGGATCATCGGCGTGTTCGGAGGCATTGAGGCGGAGTGGAAGGCGGATCCGCAGAGTCCGCTCCTCCCGAAGCTCTATAAGGACAACGGATTTAAAAAGAGGGAGGATGCGGAGGACTTCATTCGCATGCTGAAACAGACAGACCCGTATGAGGGGCATGTCCTGAGCGTCAGCCGGAAGAAGGAAAAGAAAAATCCGCCCATGCTCTACAATCTTGCGGAGCTGCAGAATGACTGCTCCAAAATGTTCAGGATCTCTCCGGACCAGACGCTTCAGATCGCGCAGGAGCTTTATGAGAAGAAGCTTACGACCTACCCGAGAACAGATGCCCGTGTGCTCTCCTCTGCGGTAGCCAAGGAGATCTCGCGGAACCTGAACGGGCTTGCAAAGCTCGGTACTGCCGGTCCCGGAGAAGAACCGAAGCTTGCAGATTTTGCACAGGAAGTTCTCGCGGGGTCAGCATGGCAGACGATCGGGAAGAGCCGGTATACGAACGATAAGGCGATCACGGATCACTATGCGATCATTCCCACCGGCTCGGGACTGCAGAATCTTCGCAGTTTATCTCCTACAGCGGCAAAGGTTTATGATACAATAGCAAGAAGATTTCTCGCGATCTTTTATCCGCCTGCCGAGTACGATAAGACGGCGGTCACGATCGGGCTCGGAAAGGAGAATTTTTACGCGAACTCAAAGGTCCTTGTAAAAGAGGGATGGCTTCGGGTGAACGGGGGCGGGAAAAAAGAAGGTGAGGAGACCGTGAACCGGCTCAAAAAGCTGAAGAAGGGAGAAATCCTCCCGGTCGATTCGCTGAGTATCCGCGAGGGGGAGACTTCTCCGCCCAAGCGCTATACTTCCGGTTCCATGATCCTTGCGATGGAAAATGCCGGCCAGCTGATCGAAGACGAGAGTCTTCGGGAGATGATCAAGGGTTCCGGGATCGGGACTTCTGCGACGAGGGCGGAGATCCTCAAAAAGCTGATCAATATCCGCTATCTGAAGCTCAACAAGAAGACGCAGATCATTACGCCCGAGCTTCTGGGCGAGATGGTCTATGACACCGTGAACGCTTCGATCCGTTCTCTCCTGAATCCGGAGCTCACGGCGAGCTGGGAGAAAGGACTTACGGGCGTTGCCGAGGGCAATATTACGACGGATGAGTACATGGAGAAGCTGACGGGATTTATCGCGAGACGGACGGAGGGAGTAAAGGGACTCAACAACCAGATCGCGCTCAGGGCTGCCTACGACGCTGCGGCGAAGTTCTACACAAAGCCGGCGTCCGGCGCGGGGAGGCGAAGAAAGAATCCGGGAAGTACCGGTTAATTCAGCTTCTTCGGTGCATACAGCAGCAATATCTGTATTATGGAATAATTCCGAAGAACCGGGATTATAGTATTGAAATTTTTTGGGAATAATTCCGAAAAACCGGGATTAAAGTTTTGAAGTTTTTTAGGAGGTTACACATGGCACAGACAGAACAGGTCAAAATCAAAGATTTATTTACTCTGGACGAAACGATTGCTAAGCCGTATCTCGAGCAGTTCACCTATCCGTGGGAGGCTCTGGCAGGGATCCACGACTACATTCTTGAACTCGGCCCGACTCTTCCCAAGGATCTTTACGACGAGGTGAAGGAGAATGTCTGGGTCGCAAAGTCCGCAAAAGTCTTCGATACCGCATACATCGGAGCTCCCTGCATCATCGGCGAAAATACGGAAGTGCGCCAGAGCGCATTTATCCGCGGAGATGCGCTCGTCGGCAATAAGTGCGTGATCGGCAATTCCGCTGAGCTGAAGAACGTTATCATCTCCAACAACTGTGAAGTGCCTCACTACAACTACTGCGGCGATTCGATCCTTGGCTTCCACGCGCACATGGGCGCAGGCTCGATCACGTCGAATGTCAAGGCTGACCGCAAAAATATCGTCGTCAAGGGGACCAAAAACTATGAGACCGGACGCCGCAAGATCGGCGCGATGCTCGGTGACTGGGCTGAGATCGGCTGCAACGCGGTGCTGAATCCGGGCACGATCGTCGGAAAGAATTCTCAGATCTATCCGACGACCTGTGTGCGCGGCGTCATTCCGTCAGACACCATTGTGAAGGTAGACGGCGAGCAGATAGAAAAGAAGTAAGTGGACCGGATAAATGGCATATCCCAGATATTTCGGGAACCTCCCGCGTTTTCCGTTGTACAGGAGGAGCAGGAGGTAACCGACAAGGACCGCCGGCAGCTCATCGAACAGGGGGAAGATCCCGAAGAAGACCTGAGGCGTGCGCCACTCGTGAAGCAGATAGAAAATGAAGATCAGGAGCACGCCGAGCCAGCCGTAATCTGTGTTGAAGAATTCGGCTGCATAAATGAGAATTCCGGCGAG
>CADABA010000218.1 GCA_902785985.1 uncultured Lachnospiraceae bacterium | reverse complement strand
TTCACTGATCATCTTCGCCGTTTTCCGAACGGCCTGATACTGCTCAGGGAGATTCATTCCGAGATCCTTGTGACCCAGTGCGATAATAATTCTTTTCTTGCTCATATGATGCTTTCCCCATATCATGAGAACCGCTTCGCGAACCTCATAATCATAATTCGATGTATCAATGTGTCTTTTATCGCCACTTCCTTTCGAAGCTTTCGATAAGAGTTATCATCGGGACTGCTTCGCAGACCCTAAACAGTTATGCAGTTCCATTTGAATTTCTTCAGACTGCAGTTCTTCACAGCTCATCAGACTCTGATTCAGCTTTGCCAGATCCGTGAGACTCTCGCCCCTGCCCGCATTTTCCAGCGCTTCCGCGAGCGCCCTCGCCGTATCGACGGCAGTGATGACATGCACGCCCGTCTCGACCGCGCTCCGCCGGATGGAAAAACCGTCCTTCGCGCCCTTTATGCCGTTCCCCGGAATATCGATGATCAGATCGAGCGCATGCCCGAGGATCAGGTCCATGATATTCGGAGATTCCTGCTCCGCCTTGCGGATCTGAAAACAGCGGATCCCCGCGCTCATAAGGCTCTGCGAAGTCCCTCTCGTGGCATAAATGCGGAATCCCATCTTCTCAAAGCGCTTTGCGACCGGGATCATTTCCTCCTTGTCCTCGTCGCGCACCGTCATGATCATGTTCCTGTAATGCGGCAGATTGATCCCGGCCCCCCGGAAGGCTTTCCCGAGCGCCTCCTCAAAATCCTCCGATACGCCGAGGCATTCTCCGGTGGACTTCATTTCCGGTCCGAGGGAGATGTCCGCGCCCTTTATTTTTTCAAATGAAAACACCGGCATCTTCACCGCGTAAAGCGGTCTTTCCTCCTGAAGCCCCGGCACGAATCCGGTATCTTTTATCTTCCCGCCGCAGATCACGTGGACTGCCAGCGCAATCATGGGAATCCCGGTCACCTTTGAGATATAGGGGACCGTTCTCGAGGATCTCGGATTGACCTCGATAATATAAACGTCCTCGCCGTCAGCGATGAACTGAATATTGATCATTCCGCTTACATGCAGCGCTCTCGCGAGCTTCTCCGTGTAACGCGCAATGGTCTCCTTCACCCCGGCCGAAACGGACTTGGCAGGATAGACAGAGATTGAATCGCCGGAGTGAATACCCGTGCGCTCGATATGCTCCATGATCCCGGGGATCAGAATATCCTCCCCGTCGCAGATCGCGTCGACCTCAAGCTCCTTCCCCCGGATATATTTGTCGACCAGGATCGGATGCTCCTGACGGATCACATTGATCGCGTCGATATACTCCTCGATATCGGTATCGCTCACCGCGATACGCATTCCCTGTCCGCCCAGGACGTAGGATGGCCTGACGAGGACCGGATAGCCGAGTCTCTTCGCTGCTTTTTTAGCTTCCGCGGCGGTATAGACGGTGTCGCCCGCGGGACGGCGGATGTGTTCCTTTTCAAGGATCTCGTCAAAACGTTCCCGGTCCTCCGCAGCGTCCACCCACTCGGCGGCTGTTCCGAGGATCGGAACGCCCATCTCCATGAGGGCCTGCGAGAGGCCGATGGCCGTCTGCCCGCCGAACTGCACGACCGCCCCGTCCGGCTTCTCGAGAAGGACGACATTCCGGACATTTTCCGCCGTGAGCGGCTCAAAATAGAGCCGGTCAGCGATGTCAAAATCTGTCGAGACAGTCTCCGGATTGTTGTTTATGATGATCGTCTCATATCCCTCTTTCTGGAAGGCCCAGGCCGCGTGCACACTACAGAAATCGAACTCGATCCCCTGACCGATCCGGATCGGGCCGCTGCCGAGGATGAGGATCTTCTTCTTTTTCTCGGAACAGTGATCTGCAGCTTCCTGTGCTGTCTTCTCTGAAAAGTTCGCGCTTTCCGATCCCGCAAAGTCTTCTCTCTCTTCGGCAGTCTGTCCCTTCATGACGGAGATTTCCGCCTCAGCGCACGTTACAGCATTACGCCGCTTTTCAAGGAATTCTGCAGCCTCATCCACCCCTCCGTAAACGGAATAAAAGTACGGGGTCTCCGCCTCGAACTCCGCCGCGCAGGTATCGACCATCTTAAAGGCCGGAAGGATCCCTGCCTCGGTCCGGAGCCTTCTCACCTCCGCCTCCTTAACACCCGAGAGATGGCTGATCACAGAGTCCGGAAACTCGAGCATCTTGGCTGCCCGGAGAAGGTCCGTGCTCAGATGCTCGTCGGAAAGCCTTCTCTCCATCTCCACGAGCAGCAGGACCTTATCGAGGAACCACGCATCGATCCCGGTCAGCGCACAGATCTCGGACATGCTCATCCCCCGGCGGAAGGCTTCTGCAATAAGCCAGATCCTCCGGTCATCCGGGAGCTTGAGATGCTCCCGCAGGTCATAATTATCAAGATCGGAATAGTCGTAGGACATGAGACTGACTGTGTGCTGCTCCAGTGACCGGATCGCCTTCATAAGCCCGGCTTCGAAACTCCCGCTGATCGCCATCACTTCTCCTGTCGCCTTCATCTGCGTTCCGAGCAGATGGTCCGCCGTGCGGAATTTGTCAAACGGAAGGCGGGGCATTTTCACCACGCAGTAGTCGAGCGCCGGCTCAAAGCAGGCAGTCGTCTTGCCGGTGACTGCGTTTTTGATCTCGTCCAGACGATAGCCCAGCGCGGCCTTCGCTGCGACCCGGGCGATGGGATACCCCGTCGCCTTGGAAGCGAGGGCCGAGGATCTCGACACTCTCGGATTGACCTCTATGACGATATACTCAAAGCTCTTCGGATCCAGGGCGAACTGCACGTTGCAGCCGCCGACGATCTCGAGCTCCGATATAATGTTCAGAGCAGCACTTCGCAGCATCTGGTACTCCCGGTCTGATAATGTCTGGGAAGGTGCCACGACGATGGAATCGCCTGTGTGGATCCCAACGGGATCCATGTTCTCCATATTGCAGATCGTGATCACGTTGCCGGAAATATCCCGCATGACCTCGTACTCGATCTCTTTCCAGCCTGCAATCGAGCGCTCCACAAGGACCTCGTGGACACGGGAGAGCCGGAGTCCGCTCTCGAGCAGGTTCCGGCACGCATATTCATTTTCCGCAATTCCGCCGCCCGAACCGCCGAGGGTGTAGGCAGGCCGGAGGACGACCGGATATCCAATCCGCTCCGCTGCAGCGAGACCGGCCTCCAGATCATGCACGATCTCTGAATCCGCGACCGGCTCCGAGATTTTCTGCATCGTCTCCTTGAAGAGAAGACGGTCTTCCGCCCTGCGGATCGTCTCAGCCGACGCACCGATCAGACGGACGCCTTTTTTCTCAAGAAATCCCTCGTCCGCGAGGGCCATCGCCAGATTGAGTCCGGCCTGGCCTCCCATGGTCGGCAGGATCGAGTCCGGCTTCTCCCGTTCGATCAGTGCCTTGAGGACCGGTACGGTCAGCGGTTCGATATACACGTGATCCGCGATGTCCTTGTCCGTCATGATCGTCGCCGGGTTGGAGTTCAGGAGGACCGTCTCGACGCCCTCCTCGCGGAGAGCCCGGCAGGCCTGTGTCCCCGCATAATCAAACTCCGCGGCCTGGCCGATCACGATCGGTCCGGAACCGATTACAAGCACTTTTTTTATGGAAGTATCCTTCATTTTTCGCCCCTACCCATCCTGTTCCATTTATTTGATCCGGAATAAATCTATATTTACCCGGCGGTACCATTCGCTGTGAGCCTTGCCGACAGTTTCGCAGCTTTCAGCTGCTCACTGTCGCGGTATTCTCAATCCGCCTGCGCTCCATGCTCACTGCCGCGCTGTCTGCGTCTCATCATTTCCGCGAACTCGTCAAAAAGGAACCCCGAATCACAGGGTCCCGGACTTGCCTCGGGATGAAACTGCACGGTCAGGATGTTCCTGTCCTTATAAAGAAATCCTTCGTTTGTACCGTCATTCAGGTTCCTGAAGGCCGGAACGGCCGTATCCTCCGGAATGGACGACTCGTCCACGGCATACCCGTGGTTCTGGGACGTGATATAGACCCTGCCCGTCCGGAGATCCTTCACCGGATGGTTCGCTCCCCTGTGCCCGAATTTCACCCGGAAAGCGCCAGCTTTCGGATCTCCCGGATCATATCCGTATTATCCGCCGGATCGCCCGGACCGTTCGAGATCATGATCCCGTCCGGCTGATCCGCAAGGATCTCTTCAGCAGACGAAAATGAAGGGTAGACCGTGACATCAAACCCACGGGCTGTAAGACTCTGTACGATCCCGGCTTTGGTCCCGGCATCCAGAAGGGCTACTCTTTTTCTGACCGGGTTATCTTCTGCCGCCCCGCGCGCCCCGACGTACCGTCGGATCTCCCGGACCGAAGCCCGTTCGACAGCGCCGGAGACCCGGTAGGCCTTCATTTTCCGGATCAGTTCCGACAGCGCTTCCCCCTCATAAAGCGCTGTCGTGATGCATCCGTTCATTGTCCCGTGATCCCGGAGCCGTCTTGTCAGATCTCTCGTATCGATTCCGGCGATCCCACCGATCGAATTGCGTGTAAGAAAATTCTGAAGAGTGTTCTCCGCCCGCCAGCTGCTCGCGAGGCGGGAGATATCTCTCACGATAAATGCGTCCGCATGCGGCTTTCCCGACTGCATATCCGCCTCGCAGACCCCGTAGTTCCCGATGAGCGGGTAGGTCATAACGACCGCCTGACCGGTGTAGGACGGATCCGTCAGGACTTCCTCATAACCGGTCATCGACGTGTTGAAAACGATCTCCGATATGATCTCTTTCTGCCTGCCGATCGACCGTCCCTCATAGACTGTACCGTCTTCCAGTATCAAAAATGCTCTCAAGTCACATTACCTCTCCGCAATAATAACGATCCGCCCGGATCGGTCCCCGCAGACCACTCCTCACAGACAGATCTTCTGCATGTAATTGCGAAACGCTGCTCTTCATGGAAATTATATGAACATTCAAACGGCTTCCGCGCCTCAAACAATTCCATTGCGGGCACAATTTCGCAAGTGCCAAAGCTCTTTACAGGTAGATCTTCAGATGCTTTGTCTGCATATCAAAATAAAGTTCACAGGGCTTCTCCGTCACCTCATAAAGACCGATGATCTCCGCGTACTTTTCCGCGGCCGGAATGAAGTCCGCGATCCTGTTCGGACATTTCTTTATGATCTCCGGGGCAAATGTCCGGGTCGTCCCCGTCTCGAACACCGCTGAGTACAGGATCTCCGCCTCCACCAGATCCTGGAAAATATGGCTGCCGTAGGAAAGCTCGGGCATGTAACCGGCTCTGCTCTCCGACACTTCAAAGATCGCGCGAAAACCGCTGATATCGGCGAAGGTCGACGGCACGCCAAGCTCCGGAGACGACGTGCAGATCCGTCCGGGCGTAAAGAGGATCAGGTCCTTTCCCTTATCCCGGAACAGCCAGTTCACCCGGCCGAGAATTGCGGCGATCTCCCGCTTTTCGGCATAGGGCATAGTGTAATAGGCGACCGGATCCACATACAGGATAAGATCCGGTCGGATCATTCTGGAAAATCCCATGGACGTGCCGACGCTCTCCAGAAGCACCTCCCGGTCCGGCTCCTCCGGGATCTCAACGCTCCCGTGCTCCGTACCGATCGTGAGCGGCCGGCACTGGAGAATATTGATCAGGAATTCCCCGTTCCTGTCCTGATTGACCGTGAACTCCACGTCGACGGGATTCTCGTATACCGCCTCGACAAGCTTCAGGAGTTTACGCATCGACTCCATCAGTTCTTCTCTTGCGACCAGGCCCTGGCAGGAAATGAAAAGCACCTCCCGCCGCATTCCCCGCTCCCTCAGTCTGTACTCGGCGTCCCGGTCATGGGAAAAGAGCGCATTCTGCAGATAGCGGGGAAGAAAAGCCCTCAGCTTATCCGGATCTCTGCTCTCGAAAACACCTTCTTCCGTGTTAATGATATCGACCATTCTCTGTGAATACCGATGCCTGTCCTCGTCATTGACGGATATGTTCTCCTTTGGCTTATCGAGCATGACGAGCCTCGGATAGGAGCCCTGCTTGCGGTCTACTGCCGCGGTACCAAGTCCCATGACGAGTCTGAGCATCCCCGCCCGGTCATCCGCTTTGGCGGATACGCTGTAGGGGCTGATCGAGTAGCCCACCCCTGCCGCGTCCGGCATAAAGAATCCCTCGTAATGGGATCCCGACACTCTCTGGACCAGCAGCGCCATCTGCTCGTCCCGCTTATTAAGTCCGCGTCTCAGGCGGTAGTCAAGCGCCGACAGGCCCATTGTGCTGGCGTACACATATTTGACGGCCTTCTCGAACTCGAGAAGCCTCTCCTCCTCCGTCCCCTGATTCGCGCAGAAAACGGATTCATATTTTCCGGCAAATGCATTTCCGAAGCCGTCCTCCAGCAGCGAACTGGACCGGACGATGATCGGATTCGGTCCGTAATAATCGAGCATTCTGAGGAACTGCTCCCGGATCGCTTCACTGAATTTCCCCTCCAGGAAATTACGCTGCATATCCTTTGCCAGCGAAAAATATCCCTCGTCTGTCCGCTGTCTGAGCTTGAGATCCCAGAAATGATTGTCGACGATATACGCATAAAAAACATCCGACCCGATGTAGTAGGAATCATGAGGCTCGACGTGCGAAAAGAGTTCCGGGTCGTCCACCTCGACGATCTTCCGGGCCAGCAGCATGCCGCAGGCCTTTCCTCCGATCATACCGGTCCCGATCATGCGCTTTCGGATCCGGAAAAAGTCCCGGGGAGCCATATATTTCTTGACCAGAACGCGGAGGTGAGGATCCTTCGTCAGCATGATATCGCTCATTCTCGAACAGAAATGCTGCATATCCGCGCCCGCCTGCATCCCGGCCTGCGCCTCTCTGAAAAAGCGCTCCCAGCTGTCCGCATTCTGGTCCTCGCTCAAAAGCTCCTCTTTCTCCAGCTGCTGATAATATCTGGACAGCCACATGCCCTCTTTTGCAGGCTC
>CADABA010000217.1 GCA_902785985.1 uncultured Lachnospiraceae bacterium | reverse complement strand
CTTCGTGAGGGAATATTTGAGGATGGCTCACATCCTCTTTACAGGCAGGACCTTCGGGAAGCGGATACGACCTTTATTGATGAGTACATGGAGAAGAATTCATGGTTCACCTACAAGCCGGATAAAAATGAAGACACCGCGTTCCGTGTCGAGGTGAAGGAGATCAGCAGCAAGAAGGAAGGGAATCCCTTCCACGGACGGTACAGCCGCGGAGTCTTTGAGCTTTACGAGAAAGAAAGCGAGAGTGCTTTTAAAGAGAAGATGAGGCAGTTTCTGCGCTTTCGCATGCAGTACGATGAGGACTTTCGTTTTATTAAGAAGAAAGAACTTCTGGATGCGCTCGGGAAGAAGCCATCCCTGTCGGAGGGACAGGTACCGACATGGCTGGATCCCTCTGTATATGTGCCGGCTATGACGGAGCCGGAGAGCAGGCCGGAAAATACGATTCAGAGCATTGCAAAGGCTGCTAAAGAGGGTGTAGAACAGCTTAAAGAGGCATTGGGAATTAAGAATTTCCGCTCTGCTGACGGAGAGTCTCTTCGGGAAGTGCTATATTCGATTTATCGAGAGGAAGATTTGAGGAACCTTGCGGAGGAAATCGGAATCAATACGGATCTTCCCGGGGAGCTCCTTGCGATGTTCAGGAAGAAGGAAAGGGAACTTCTCTCCTCGATGATGCTCGCAAAAAGATGTGCGGATCGCCTGCTCGAGAAGGAATGTATGGAGGAACGGCTTCTTTCGATGAATGACCGTCAGACGGAGACTTTCAGGAAGGCCATCAAAGGTGGAGGTGTTTTTAAAGCAGTTACCTTCGAAGATGCTGATGATATGGCATTTCTTTATGAGCGGGACTATGTAGCAGAGACAAAGAATAAAGACGAGTTCCTGATTCCGACAGATGTTATGGAAGTCTTTAAGGAGATCGACACGCCGGAATTCCATCATAGAAGGCAGCAGCATGTATGGCTTCTGGACTGCCTTGAAGTTGTCGAATATTATTATGGTTCCATACCAATCGGACAGTTCTACCGCCTTTACAGACAGTTCGGGGAGCTGGGCCGGGAGGAAATGGTAAAAGCGATTCAGGCGCTTGATGACTTTGATACGCTGTGCGTTGTGCATGATGGCCGCATCATCTTCAGCGGGTGGCTGCATGATGACGAGTATAAGGCACTGGAGAATTCCCAGAGGGATAAGGCATATTATATTCCTGCAAAGGAAGAAGTGGAGGATATTTCCCGGAACGGCTACCCCTCGCAGCAGAGGGAGGCAAAGATGTTGCTGGCCTTCTTTAAAAATGAGATGGAGATGGAGGAAATTGATGCGGAAGATCTGACGGAAGAAGTCTGGTGCAAGTTGAACCAGGGCGGCGACTTTCATGACGTGATGGATCTGATCAATGAGAAGAATCTGGTATTCCCGTCGGAGAAGGCGATGCAGAAGTTTGTGCAATGTGTTATGGACCTCAATAACACAACGCCATTGCTGTATAACAGAGGCTTCAGGCCGAATGATCTGATGCCGCTCAAGATCGAACAGATTCGCCGAAAAGGCATGACGGTCGTACCGGGAAGTACGCAGATGGCGGGAATGCTGGCAGAAGGTGCAGACCGGCTCCGCGCGATGGGTATCAATGTTGATCTGGACAGCAGCGCGCGGGAAATCGATACCGCTTTTGTTTCCCCAGACCGAAAGACGGTGATTGCCGGCAAGAAGAAAATATATCCAAACGATCCCTGTCCCTGCGGCAGCGGGAAAAAATATAAGAAATGCTGCGGGAGAGGGTAAGCAGGAATTCAGGGCTTGTGAACTGCGACACAAAAAGAGGCTGTCGCAATAAGCGTAAAAAAGTGCATAGATGTTCATGAAGGGACATCCACAGCGCCGGTACTTTAAATTTTCAAACGAAAGTGCAGAAAATTTATTAGTACCGCTGCGCGAGGACTAAGCGCGAGCGATCCCTGAATGAACTATTTATGCATATTGTGCTTAATGCGACAGCCCCTCAGAGTCAGCCTGCTTTAGAGGAATCTTCTCCCCAGTTCTGCCTTTTCCGGGGTGATTACCACGAACGTGATTTCGAAATGATAGTCAGGATTTTCCCGGAAAAAATCTTTGCAGGCGCTGATAGCAGCCGGCCAGAAGGCATCATCCGGGAATCCGTGGACGCCTCCGGAGACTATCGGCGAAGCCACGGAATGGCAGTCCCGCTTCATGGCAGCATCCAGTATATTCCGATAGCATGCGTAAAGCTTTTGGGCTTCGTTATTGTTACCGCCTTTCCAAACGGGTCCGACAGCATGGATGACGTATTTTGCATTCAGCTTGAAAGCAGGCGTCACAACGCAGGAGCAGGTAGCGCAGGCGCCGTATTCGGCACAGGCATTTTCCATGGACCGATAGCCGGCGGCAGAAAAAATAGCCCTTGATACGCCGTATTCCCCCGAAAGTCGATTGTTGGCTGCATTCACTATACAATCCGCATCCTGATTGGTGATGTCTCCTTTGACAATTTCGATCCGGCTGGGTTCATTTTGAAGAGGTATCATACTCTGCTGCGCTTTGAAAACAATTCGCGGCGGTACCGCATTGATCATATCCAGAAAGCGATCATGTCCTATCATTTTAATGAGATTGGAGATTTGGCTGGCCTGCTGCTCCCGGCTGAAGTAGTAGATGACAGTTGTCACTTTATCGGTGGTGATCAGGTCGCTCAGGATATCCTTGTCGGTGATATCCAGCGAATGACCAAATACATAAACGAGGACTTCCCCTATATATTCCGTGTTGACAATATCCGAGATCCACTCCCGGTACTCAAAGCCGGTCTTATAAAGGATTCTCTCCACGAACTTCTTGAAAACATTATAATTGACCCGTTTGTCCCGTTCTTCGCCCACACTGTATTCGTCGATGCCGAAAATGATGTTCCCGGAGCCCATTTTCCCGTGTATATACTGAGTAAAGGGAATTAATGACCCTTGGGTCACCTTGCCGGTACTGTTCGTTTCGGCCACAGCCTCTGCATGTTTGTAATAGCGATCGAAGGTGTCCGTGTAGTTGAAACTGAGTACCTTGTTGGGGTAAAGGGATGCAATGTCCGGCGACTGAAGAGTCACGCTGATCCGGCTGACGCATTGCTGAAGATAAAGCTCAAAACAGCAGGCAAAGCGCAGCAGATGGTCATAGGCAATTTTCCGAAGCTCGGCGTAGCATATGCGCTGTTCCCCGTCCTTCCCGGTCAGAAAAGCGTTCTTCAGATAATTGTAGAAGACTTCGATCTTCTCCCGGTCGAACTTCCTGAAAAGCTGGTTCAGCGTCTCACGGGTCCCGGCATCTTCCTCATTCTCGGGGAAGATGATCTCCTTATAGAGGTTGTCGGACATGCGGTCGAAGCATTCGATGACATACCTGATCTCGGTCTCCAGATCGATCCACCCGATCCCATTCATTTTCTTCTGAATATGCAGGACTTGAAAGTATGTTTCCCAGATATTGCCGGCGTTTCGGTAATATTCATCCGTCCAGGATTCCGGGAAAATGAAAGCCCCATCCTTCTCTTCCGCCTGGTCGGCCAGCGCAATCAGGAACTGCCTGACGGCAGGGTGCATGGTCTCGTATTCTTCCCGGGAAAGTTCCACGGCCGAATAGCAGGCTGCGCGACCGATATACCCTGTCAGTTTTTTCATGGCAGAGGCGAACATAAGATAGTCAATGTAGGTCGTTGGCAGGCCGTGGGCCAGATCAAAGCCATTGCCGATAATCAGAATTTTCATAGCTTTCCTTTCTTATTCGAACGTTCAGCCGATACACTTTACTCTCCGGTAATACGGCTGTTCTTTGTAATATTCACTGAACGGTGCAGGATCCTCGCGATTTCAGTCATGAGCAGGCAGACGATTCACCAGACAGGACTTACAGACAATGTGCTGCATGGAGAAGTCATCGGGCTCCTCATAATTAATTAAAGAACACAACTGACGCAATTTCAAGCGATTGCGCAGTGTTTTTTCTCCGGCAGAACGGGGCATATTCTGCATACTTCTGTCTGATATGTGTGATACGGCAAACGGATTTGGGATGATCTCTCAGAGAGCTATGTTTTTGTGAAAGTAAGGGCTGTTCAGGGACGAATGTCCATTGAGCTGTTACAGTATTATTGGTATTATTATTTGGCTCTTCTGGCATAGGTGTGGAAGCATAACTTCCACTTTTCCCTATGCTGATCGAGAAAAACCGCCTCTACGAATACTCCGATTTGGTAACGGTA
>CADABA010000216.1 GCA_902785985.1 uncultured Lachnospiraceae bacterium | reverse complement strand
TTCCACGTCCAATTATCTCACGGACCAGATCCGCTGGGGAAAAGATTCTGCGGACGAGTGTCTGAAGGTCATCCGCGGCTTTTTTGACACGGTATTTCTCCTGCAGGACTCCTACTTCAATATTCTGCTGCCGGTCGTATGCATACTTGTCCTTGTGCTGATCCTCTTCAGATTCAGGGAGTTCGGTAATCCGGTCCCTGCGCTCATTGCAGCTCTTGCAGTTGCTCTCGGACCGATGTATCTTGTGTCTTTCACAGCGACGACGCCCCAGTACCGCTCGGAACTCACGCTGCCGCTCACGGCGGCGCTGCTATCCTTTGCGTGCCTGATGCTGATCAGAATAAAACCGGTCAGGATCCTTTTCTTTATTTTCTGCATGTATATCGCGTTCCTGCAGGCGAATACGTTCGCCCGGATAAATTATACGGAATATATACGGTATCAGCAGGATGTCGCTCTCTCGGAGGAGATCATACGGGAGGCGCGGGATGTAGGTGTCACAGACTTTGAAAATACGAGACTGGTCATTATCGGCAACCGCCTTGCGCCGCTCAACAATTCGTGCGAACCGCGGCATCCGAATTCCGCAGTGGGGGCCTCCGTTTATGAGCTTGAAATGATTTCAATGAATAAGGCCAACTGCTTTATCCGGGATATGGGGGTCGAGTTTAAAATGTGTTCAAAAGCGAACATACAGACTGCCAGAGATTATGCGAATGTCAATAATATGCCGATCTATCCCGCAAAAGGTTTTGTCGCTTTGGATCCGGAATCAGGTCTGCTCATCGTGCGTCTCTCCTGATGTCCTGTTTTGAGGAGGTATTGTAAATTTTATGAGGGGAAAGAAGCAATCGTCGGGGAGCAGTCTGGCAGCTGATTTTTATGAATACTGCCGGGAGAGAACACCATATATCATGATCCTTGTCGTCGTTACACTCGCAGTCTGGGGAGTGTGGATGACACACGATATTCTGACCTTTGACGCGGAAGGGTTCTATCTCGGTGACCAGGTCAACGGCTGGCTGAAAGGCTGGATCGGCGTCGGGAGGTGGGGGTTCGTCCTCTTAAAGAGGGTTCTCCGGGTTCGGGTCATTAACCCCTATTTTTCGATGGCGGTCTTTCTCGTCGCGTTTCCGTTCTCGGCGGTCGTCTGGTCTTTTTTTATCTTTCGTGCACAGGGGAACAGGAAGAACAGTAAAGTCGATATCCTTATTTTCGGTCTTATTTATCTTACCCACCCGATCTGGATCTATCAGTATATTTTTCGAAACCAGATTGAGGTCTTTTCCATCGCGCTTCTCATCCTGGCTTTTGCCATGGTGTTTTTTGCGGAGTGGATGAACACGGGACAGATACTCCCCATGATCTTTTCATTTCTCGGGGTCACATTTGTCTTCGGCTGTTACCAGGGGCTCACCCTTCTCTTCGGAGAGGCGGTCATCGTCTATTTCTTTCTTCTCCTTGCCTCGGTCGGGGAGAGAGGAAAGGGCATGCGGGTATTTTGGACCAGGCTTATTCGGGGATTTATCTTTGCAGCGGCTGCCTATGCTCTTGCGAGTGTGCTCACGGTGATCTCAAGAAAGATCACGAAGACCGGGAATGCGAACAACTACATGACACAGGGCATAAGGTGGGGAAAAGATTCGGTCGCCGAGTGCCTGCGTGATATTTTTGCTTTTGTGAAGGAGGCAGTGCTTGGAAACCGGTCGATTTTCACACCGATTTTTGCAGTGCTCATCCTTCTGCTGATCCTGTGGATGATCAGACAGGTCATGAAGCGCGGGAGGACGTATATTCTTATGTTCCCGATCGCTTTTGCCATGATCCTTTTCTGCTTTATTCTGGACTTCCTGGCGGGCGCGCAGGTCATTATGAGGACACAGTTCCTGATTGCCTTCTGCATCGCTTTTCTGGCTGATTTCCTGTTCATAAGAATATACGGGGCCTTCAGAGAGAGGTCTGCCCTTCTCACAGCGGCCGGTCTCGGACTTGCGCTTGTCATCTGTGTCGTTCCGGCTGCCCAGCAGACAGACAGATGCCTTTATGCGATAACTAAGACGATGGAATCTGATGAGGAGACGATGAAGGCGATCTATCATGAGGCCCTGAAGCAGGGAGCCGTCCCCGGCATGCCGATCTATATCTTCGGGACAAAAGAGCATCAGGGAACGGATGCAGAGAAGATAATAAGTTCGGAAGGGTTCGAGAGGTTCGCTTTGCCCTATCTTGCCCTGATCGGATCCCCTTATGAGACCAAGGCGGTCTCTGCAATGCGCGCTCTCGGATTCCCTGTCGATTATCCGGATAAGGAATTCAAAGATACCGCAAAGGCAATCGCTGCGGATCTTCCCACATGGCCGCGGGACGGATCTGTTTATGTGGGAGACGGTGTGATTATCGTTCATTACGCGTGAGGATACAGGATGGAAAAAAAGAGGTTGTTCTATCTGGATTTTATCCGGGCAATAGCGCTTTTCATTATACTGATCGTGCATTTTAACGCGACGATCACCAATATGTTCACGCTTCCTTCGAAATTTACCGGAAGCATTCTTCCGGGCAACATCTACATCGGGGAGTTCGGATCGGGTCTCTTTTTCATGATTTCCGGTGCTGCACTCGGACTCACGCTGGATCGGCCGTTCAATACCGGAGAGTTCTGCGTTAAGAGAGCAAAGGCGATCTATCCTATGTTTTACATCGCTTTTCTCGTGAGCTTCGGCATCCGGTTCACGGAAAATCCCGCTTCCTATGCAGCTGTCCCTTCAGCGTCCATTCTTTACACCGTTTTCGGGATCGATATGTTCGCGCTGTCGATCGGCTGGTGCAGAATGAACTTCGCCTGTGTGGGGGAGTGGTTCACGGGGGTGATCCTTATACTGTACCTGCTCTTTCCGATCTTCAGAAAAGGTGTTTCGAAGGTGCCTTTTGTCACTGCGGTCCTTGCTGCCGCACTTTTCCTCCCGCTTCATCTGTCAGGGATCGACAAAGGCCTTCTGGCACTCAATGCGGTGAAATTTCTGTTCGGCATTTACTTTACGAAATACAGACTGTACGAAAAGAAGCTTACCGCACCGGCCGGTGTGATCCTTTTTCTTTCTGCAGTTCTTTTGTTTCCGCCTCTCGGAGTCCCGGCCGGTTTCGGCGGCCTGTTCTTCACGGCCGGAATCTTCATGGTCCTCTCTGTGCTCGCGCCGTTCCTTGAGGTGAGAGGCGTGAAGGAATTCTGCGGACTTGCGAGCCGTTATTCCTATGCGGCTTTTCTGGTCCATCACGTGCTGATCCAGCGGATGGTCCGGAATTTCGATCTGGAAACGCTCCGCAGACGGGATGCGTTCCTTCTGTTCGGGGTCTATCTGGCATTTACGGCAATCTGTTCGGTCCTGCTTTATACGGCAAATGAAAAGCTTGCAGGAGCTCTGAGACCGCGGGAGGGCCGGGCATGAGCCGTCCGGACTTTGTTTATTTACGATTTGCCGCGAATAGTGTATCATGTAAAGGGATCCGGACCGGCTGCGTCAGTCGGAGAATAAGCCGGCCCGCTTTCGAAAAGATGTGCATTGAGCGATAACAGGTAAATACGAAAGGCTGTCCCTTATGAGAATTGTCCGCACGATCTCATAAACGTACAGTTTCCGCAGATGCCTGATTGAGCAATAAAGAAGTCAGGAGCCCGATTCCGCCTGTGAAGGTGAAGCATGAGCGGCTGCGGAACCGGTATCCGAACGGATTTATCAGAAAAAACTGACGTAAAGGAGAAGAATGATGAGAAAAAGTGGTATCTTATGCCCGATATCTTCACTTGCTTCAAAGTATGGGATCGGGAGCTTTTCACAGGAGGCTTATGATTTTGTCGACTTCCTCGTCGAGTCGGGGCAGAGCTACTGGCAGGTACTTCCCTTCGGACCGACCGGGTTCGGCGATTCTCCGTATCAGAGCTTTTCGACCTTCGCCGGAAATCCGTACTTTATAAGCCCTGATCTGCTGATCGTGGACGGCCTGCTCTCTGTACATGAGGTGAGGGAATATGATTTCGGCTCTTTCGTCGATTCCGTCGATTACGGCGCCCTCTACAATAATCGCTTCAAAATGCTGCAGAAGGCGTGTGACCGGTTCCTCGAAGATCCCGATCCGGAGTATGCGGAATTCAAGAAGGAAAATGCCTACTGGCTCGACGATTACTGCCTGTATATGGCAATCAAGCTTGCAAACGGCGGGAAGCCCTGGTCTGAGTGGGATGAGGATCTCCGCACCAGATATCCGGATGCTCTG
>CADABA010000215.1 GCA_902785985.1 uncultured Lachnospiraceae bacterium | reverse complement strand
GATAAAGTGATCCCTTCCATATTTATTGAGACAGTACAGTCTGGCGTTCTTAAGTCCATGCTCATCCAGCCATATACGGGATGGCTCATAAGCGCTTGACGGGCGGCCGGTAATGATCGATACCTCGTGCCCGCAGGAGATCCATTCGTTTATGGTCTCCGCAGCTCCCGGCGTCGCATCATACGACAGCAGTATCTCCGGCTCGTGCGCTCGAAGCATAAACCGCTCGTATTGTTCCGCATCCAGATCAAAAGACCTGTCCAGTTCAAAATAATGCATCCGGTCATAAGGAACATGCTTGTTGAACATTTCCAGAACAAGCTTTGAGAAGGCCCTCCCTGTCTCGCACAGGCAATCGTCAAAATCAACATAGATACGCATTATTTCATGATTTCACTTTCTCAAATATCATATCCGTCAGGATACTCTTCTATAGTCTGTATTCCATTTGGACATCAAAGGGCTCCGCTGCTGCCAGTTCCTCATTGACCTCCTCCGCAGCCGTACAGCCAAGTGCCCGGTATGCCGCCTGTGACTCTTTTGAGGAATGAGCCGAAATGTACAGTTTATCTGCACCCAGCCGCCGGGCCTCTTCGCAGGCCATTGAAAAGAGCTTCCTGCCGATGCCCTGACGTCTGTATTCCTCTGATATCTGGAAACAAACCATCTGCACATATTTTGCCGCAGATCCGAATATACGGCGGGAGACGGTCGCAAACCCAATGATCCGCTCGCCATCGAACGCGCCAAAGCCGGTCTGGTCAAGGTTCATATGATGCACCACATCTTCTGCAATTTCCCGGCACTGCACCTGCGACCAGTTTTCTTCATAGACATTCGGCACAAGCTTCCAATCGTTGTCTGTCTTTCTCCAACACTCTGTAACAGTCTGGTGACGGACAAAATCATCCAATGAATTACCTGTGAAATTGTTATTATCCAATCTCTCGTATTGATAATTCATTCCCATATAGGTGGCAAGGTTCCCGACTTCACAGCCCTTGTCCGTGTAGTAGGCAAGCATTTCCGGCATCTTCTTTAAGTCATAGCTGGTCACACAATCTGAAATAACATGAACGGCATATCCGGCCTTTGTCATGTTGAAACAGGTCGATTTCACACAGGCAGTGGCATCAGCACCGGTAATGTAAAACTCCCTGATATCCTTTGACCGGATGAATTCTGAAAACGCCTCACTGGTCAAAGCATTGGCCTTTGTCTTAACGAAAATATGATCCGAGACAATCCTGAGCTCCGGCACAAGTTCTGCTCCTTTTGTATCCGGTTTGAAGGTACGGGTTTTCGCGGACAGATTGTTGTGTTTGATATAAACAATCGTCATTCCCTGCTTCATTGCCCAATCGATCGCGGAATTGATGTTATCAATGATGTCCCTGTAATGCTTCGTAATGTCGTTTTGAATGTCAATGACGACGAGTGCTTTTCTATTCATTTTTTCTGACCTCTATTTCCTGATCAGGAAATCTCACTAATTTCATTCAGCCATTCTTTCCTTGAAATAGCCGAGACATGGGTCGTTCCGTTTGTTTCATCCGGATATTCGCATATAAAATGCATCCCGATGGATTCTGCTGTTTTGATGGAAGGTACATTTGTGTATTTGCAGTAGGAATATAGAGTCGGATAATCCGTGTTGCGAAATGCCCAGTTGCGGACGGCCCTTGCAGCCTCACCGGCATAGCCCTTTCGCTGACAGTCGCGGCGTATATGAAAGCCGATTTCAGGCAGTGTTTTTCCGTTGATATTCTGCAGTGTCAGCCCGCAGTCACCGATCATCTCGCCGGATTGCTTCAGACAGACAGCCCACAGCCCGAAACCGTCCTTCTGATAGCGGTTTATGTTTCGTTCGATCCAATCCCTGACATGCTGACCATCGAAGGTGTAAGGATAATGCCACATTGTTTCAGGGCTGCCGAGCACCAGGAACAGAGCCTGAAAATCATCCGGTCTCATTTCCCGCAGCAATAGTCTTTCTGTTTCCAAAACCGTCCGTGGTCTGCTCATACAGTCAGCCCTCCTGTCCATAAGTCCGGATAAAATGCCGGCTGAATTCCTCTGCCTGTTTTAGCGCATCTTCTGTTTTCCCGGGTTCACGGTCGCACAGATGAATAAGGGCAGAAATCGGGGCGGTATAAGCAAAAGCAAGCATTTTAGGATCGTCCTTCCTGAGCACTCCCTTTTCCATCATGCCCGTGAATATCTGCGTAAACATCTCCGTAAGACCGGTGAGAAAATGCTTTGTGGCAAGATCTTTGGCGCGGTCGTCCCGGAACTGCTCAAGCGTCAGCACCTTGCGCGTCATGATGATCTTCTCATCATGAACAGTGATGTTCACCATATGCATGGTCAGACGTGTCAGCTCCTCCGGCGAATCCGGCACAGGCGGCAGGTGGTCAGGCGAACCGAAATGCTCTCCGTAATAGGCAATCATCTGGTCCAGCAATGCATTCCAGATTGCTTCCTTGCTCTCATAGTGTTTATAGACTCCGGACTTGACAAGCCCAAGTGATGCACTCAGTTCACGGATGTTTGTCCCTGCATAGCCGTTTTGTGAAAACATCTCAAGTGCGGCTGCGAGTATTCTTTCCTTCGTATCGTTTGCCATAATTTCCCCTTACTTCAAGTCTCGTATCTCTGATTAACATCAGGAAAGCCTCGGCATCCCTGCCACGCCGGGTGTGCGCCGCCTTCACTATTGTGCGGCTGCGTTCTCTCCTGCTAAAACTATCTTATTTTGCGAGCAGGTTCAGCGGTGTGCATTCATAAACAAAAATCATCGAATCATACAGATAAACCGGTTCACAGTAGATCCTGACCGTATCCTGACGAATCGTATTAAGAATACTGTAGCTTTCTCCAAGGCTGCCTGTATAGATCGGTTCGTTTATATATCTGTACACGTCGGAGTCCTTGCCCACCCGGGAAAAATCCAGATAGTATGTCCCCAGGTCTTTTGCCTGATAAGCTAAAATGTCACCGGAAACAAACCTGTGGTCAGACCTTTTACCGCTGCTGTCCGGCATATTGCATTTGGTTATGAAATAATCCGTACCGATTGCAAAGTAAGCATCGTCCAGCTCATCCCGAATGAACGACCCCATCGTTCTCACGAAGTTTCCGGCATAACCGATGTGCCCGTTATGCCCGGTTATCATCATCCTTGAATTCACTAACGTCTCAGATATTTCTATGACCTTCTTTGCCATCATCTGATCACGGTACGCGCTGCCTTCGACCATGCCGTTGTCTCCTGCATACTTAACGGAGAGTTCCCTGGCACTGAAGACATTCTCGATGCATTCCAAAATTCGTTCATAGTTATACAGGTTTCGATATGTCTGTTTATTGCTGTAAAGCTCGCTTCTCAGGCTTTCCAGCTCTTCAAAAGCATGATTCAGGCTTTCATCCCTGAGACTGACTTCGCCGTTCACAAAAGGCTCAAATGCACCTGCCGGATCCCCGTCTATAGAATTCTCTTTGACGAAATCCCGGATCAGTGCCAGATCCACATCAGGGTTCTGGAGATCAAACCCATAAAATGACAGTTTGTCATCATGCAGATCATTGTATTCCCTCATCCATTCAATCAGTCCGCGGATTTCTTCTGTTCTGTAAATCCTGAAACTGATATGATCCATCACCTCATCGATCGTCATCTCTGAGCAGCCGTTTATGTAATCGTTTATAATTACACCCTCTCCGTAATCCATTTCCATGGCAAAGCAGCTGACATCATATTTGTCGACCAGAACTTTCAGTACGTCGAGCTTCAGCGCCTGAAACTCCGCATTCCCGTGAGCCGCTTCACCGAGGCCGATGACATTTGCCTTCTCATCAATCGTCAGGTCTTCCACCTGACGAGCTGACTCTTCCATCCCGTCAATCTTTTTCTTTGCGTCCAGTTCCGGTTTTTTTATCATATAAATATCCAGAGCGGTTAATCCCAGGATCAGTGCAAGAAACAGCAATACTGCGATTTTGATGATTTTCTTTAACACCTTCATGGTTTCATCCTCACAAAAAGGTGACCCTTCGTTCACTTATTATAGTGAACGAAGGGTCACCCGTCAAGTCCTTACGTTATTGATTACATTCCGTTCTTTTCAAGATGATACGGTGAATTATGCTTTTATACAAAACCGCAAAAATCGTTTAAAGGTTTCATAAAAAGTAGCTCTCATGGCTCGGTTCCAGTTGGAAACGGGTCATTTTTCTTGTATTTACAGGCTTTTTGATGGTTGAACATAGTTGCATAAATAC
>CADABA010000214.1 GCA_902785985.1 uncultured Lachnospiraceae bacterium | reverse complement strand
CTGGCAGGAGAGTATGAAAGACATGAGTTCAAAAGAGACCACATTGCAATTTTATAAAGATCATGCGCAGGATTTCGTAAAGGGAACTCTGTCAGCCGACATGTCTGAAGCCAGACAGCATTTTCTGCAGTGCCTTCCGGAATCTGCACGGATCCTCGATTTTGGCTGCGGCTCAGGACGGGATACGAAAGCCTTTCTGGATCTCGGATACCAGGTCGACGCATGCGACGGCTCCGAGGAGCTCTGTCGGATCGCAAGTGAGGTGACCGGGATCCCAGTCAGACATATGTTTTTTCAGGACTTGAATGAAACGGATGTCTATGACGGGATTTGGGCCTGCGCGTCGATCCTTCACCTGCCGAAGGAGGAGCTTGCGGCTGTGCTCCGGAAGATTGCGGATGCGCTGAAGAAGAAGGGCATGCTCTACACGTCTTTCAAATACGGGGATTTTGAGGGGATGCGGGGCGGCCGCTATTTTACGAATTTTACAGAGGATACGGTGAAAGTGCTTTTCGACAGTGTGCCGGCGCTGCAGATAACAGAGCTGTGGATCACCGGAGACGTTCGTCCCGGGAGAGGGGAGGAGCGATGGATCAATATTCTGGCACGCCGAAGTTAGAGATCGATTCGGCCTATTACAATTCGCTGGATATTTAGAGCTGTGGATTATACAGACGGCAGGAATGTGAACTCCGGAATCTGTAATATATAGAAGGGACTTAATGAATCCATGATGAACACACAGCTGCTGAATGGCGTGAAGATCGACTGGGACAAAATCCGCAGTGACAGCTATCTGCGGGAGATCCCGGCGATCCGCAGCGCAGAGTATATTTCTTTTACGCATCCGGTCACCTTCTTTGCGGGGGAGAACGGCAGCGGAAAATCCACTCTGTTGGAAGCGATTGCCGTTGCTTACGGTTTCAACCCGGAGGGAGGGACCAGGAACTACAGCTTTTCGACATTTGACTCGCATTCGGAACTCTGTCAGGCGATCCGCTTGTCCAGGGGAATTCGCCGTGCCTCTTACGGATATTTCCTGCGGGCAGAGAGCTTTTACAACGTGGCTACGAAGGAAGAAGAGTACAGCAGGGGACAGGGCGGGAGACCGCAGCATTTTCATGAAAAATCACATGGAGAAAGCTTTCTGGCTCTTGCGCAGAACAGCTTTCGGGCAAACGGCCTGTATCTGCTTGACGAACCGGAAGCTGCGCTCTCGCCCCAGCGGCAGCTGACACTGCTGATGGAGATCGACCGGTGCGTGAAGGAAGGGGCGCAGTTCATAATTGTCACGCATTCGCCGATCCTTCTGGGGCTGCCGGGGGCGGAGATCCTGAGCTTTGACGACGGGCGGATTCATCCGTGCACCTATGAGGAGACGGACAGCTATCAGGTGACGTCTCTGTTTATCAACAACAGGGAGCAGCTGCTGCGTCGGCTGCTTTACGAATGAATTGGAAATCGAGGGGAGGCCGAAATGATTGTTGTTTTTGAAGGATTGATTTTAAGTTTCTGGCTGCTGCTCATATGCGTTGTGGGCATAGCGAATGACGGACCGGTAGGACTTGTTATCTTTTATGAGCAGGAGGTGCAGGACCGGGCCGTTGAGCTGGGACTGACTACAAAAGAAAAGATAAAGAAGACCAGCGTCATATCGGGCCTGGCGTTGTATCTGCCGATGGTGACAGTGATTCCCGCGATTGTCTGCCTGTATAACGGAGTGAGCGGATTCTTTGACTGCTTTATTCAGTTGGCGGTCATTTATCTGATAGCGGGCCTCTTTGACCGTATTTTTATCGATTGGTGGTGGGTCGGAAAGACCAGGGCCTGGATCATTCCCGGGACGGAAGAGTTCATGCCTTACATTTACGGGAAAACACTGGTGACAAAATGGGTGGGCACACTGATCGGTTTTCCGGTGTTGGCGGCACTGATCGCGGGGATTCTCACATTGCTGAAATGGATCTGAGTCGGGTCCTGTTCAATCGGGATCAGACGAAGCGGATCAGCTTTCGGAGTATGAACATCCACCCCCATGCGGTGTCTCCTATGGTGTGGTACGTTGCTGCTTCGCTCCATAGATTTGGAAAAAACGAGGTATTAGATGAAAAAAGAAGAAAGAACGCTGACGAAAGCGGAAGAGAAGAGATTACAGATATTCAATAGGATATCGAACGAATTGGAACAGGAAGGGTATATCAAAACAGATCTGACCACATCAGTTGCCAAAGCAAATATAGTGGGTATAATTTATGGTCTTATATTGGCGGTACCGTTTGCTGTGATCTTCTTTCTTGTCAACAGAGATTTTGCGATGGATTTTGGTGATCACTTCTATGTTAAGTGGACCATACTTTTAGTGGCAGCGCTTTTCCTGACTGTTGTACATGAATTGATTCACGGACTTACATGGGGATTGTTTGCGAAAGAGCGCTTCAAATCGATAGAGTTCGGGGTCATATGGAAAATGCTCACGCCCTACTGCACATGCAAGGAACCGCTGAAAAAAAAACAGTATATCGTAGGATCATTGATGCCGTGCCTTATACTGGGGATTCTTCCGTGCATTATATCGTGGTTCAATCAAAACATCTGGGTCTTATTAATGGGTGTCATTATGATTATGGGTGCCGGAGGAGATTTGCTCATTTCCAAAATGATTCTCAGTAGTAAAAACAGGCAATCGGGCTTATATCTGGACCATCCGACAGAGGTCGGGTTGGTTGTGTTTACAAAAGAAGGCGACGGTAAATAAAGATCAATAAAGATTGTTTCTGTCTGTTGCTCCAACTTGACGGATCGTTAATAATGTAAACTTTGGAAAAGAATCGGGAGACCGGTTCTTTTTTAAAAACGGAAATATGCATTGCATAATTTGACTCTGTGTGATAGCATATATGCAATGCATTAAACAGTTGAGTGATATGGGACAGAAGGTATGGATTGTAAAAAGAAAATAAAAGAATTAAGAGAGTTAACAGGTATGAATCGGAAGGATTTCTGCGAGTACTTTAAGATTCCTTATCAAACTGTAACAGATTGGGAAAGAGATCAGCGCCATGCGCCGGAATATGTACTTCGCCTTCTGGAATACTATATACGTATGCAGGACTGGAATAAGAAGGAGGAGACAGATGGGCGATTATAAGAAGCAGATGGAAATGATCCTCTATCATTCTGATGAAGGTGATGTCTCCGTGGACGCATATATCATGGATGAGAGCCTGTGGATAACGCAGAAGGCAATGGCGGAGTTGTTTGGAATAGACAAGTCCGGCATAAGCAGACATTTAAAGAAAATATTTGAAAGCGGTGAACTGGATGAAAAAGTGGTTGTTGCAAAAATTGCAACAACCACTCCCCATGGTGCCATGCCGGGTAAGATGCAGAATAATGAGTCTATGTTTTATAATCTGGATGCGATCATATCTGTTGGATATCGGGTAAATTCCAAAAAAGCCACACAGTTTCGTATTTGGGCTACCAAGGTTCTCAAAGAATATATGATCAAAGGGTTCGTGCTGGATGATGATCGTCTGAAGCAGGGGAAGACAGCCTTTGGAAAGGACTACTTCAGAGAACTTTTGCGATAAGAATCGGGATTTGTAAAGGAGACAACGGTTTCTATGACAACAAAGAAAAAGATACTCAATGGCATTATTATAGCTGTAGTTGCCGTAGCGGTATTGAGAACATTGGCAAGAATCGGACTTATAGGAATAATGCTTATCGGTTCTGCTTTATCAAAGCCAGAGGTTTATAATGACATTGAGAGTTACACGGAATATTTGTCATTTGAAGCACAGAATTCCGATTCCAAGTGGAATAAATGGGGTATGGATGAATCAATTTGGCCAAGTAAAATAGATGATGTTTCTGATGTCGTCGATTATAAAATGGTCTATTATAACCCCTGGGATGCACAGTACCTCGGATATCTTGTAATAGATTACACGCCTGATGACTATGCTTCTGAGATTACTCGACTAAAGGAGTATCCTTCAACTGATTATATTGGTTATTATAGTGTAATAGAAGAGAAAACATATGAATTGTTGGCTATCTATGCAGATGAGTACAATGGCTTTGTTTATGCTCTTACGGATGGAAATAACAGGATTATTTATGCGGAGGAGATTTTTTGTAATTATAGACGGATTTGATGCAACAAAAGATAATCCTTATAGAAAGATAATGGTGAATGAGTGACTGTAAAATATTCATGAGGGGAACTGTATAACTTCGCTATTTGTACGTGAGATAAATGAAATATAGACTTCCTGGAATCAACGACAAAGATATCCTAAAGGCATATGTACAGGAGCACCATGATAACGGAGAAATCAGTATCAGTGCCAGCTTAGGTTTGTCATCCTCTGATTATACAGAGTGGGTGGCCAAAATAAAGAATAATGCTTTGTTCGGTGATGAACAATGGGGGAAATCACTGCTGTTTCTTTGCTTTGACAGGGATAAATTGATAGGCTTGCTAAGCGTTCGATATGAATTGCCAGAACCACTCTCTGAAAAATACGGCGATATCGGGTATGGAGTGAGGCCGTCCGAAAGGAACAAAGGCTATGCAGCTGCTATGCTCGAATATGCATTATCAGTCTGCAAAGAAAAAGGAATGGAAAAGGTCATACTTGGCTGCTATAAAGAGAATCTTGCATCTGCAGCAACCATTAAAAAGAATGGCGGAACGCTTATTACTGAAAACGAAAATTACAAAGAAGGGAAAATCAGCCAGTATTATTTGATAAGACTGTAATCTTACAATCCTGAGTTGAAAAAATCGCTGCGCCGCAGCCCTGGCAGGCCATCGCGCAGCGATTTTGTTCATTCGCAATTGCGGAGGTAAATATGAACAACATCTGGTCAGATCATGTGCAGGGGATTATGACACTATACCTCAGCAGAAAGCTGAGATTTGATGATGTGTTCTTTG
>CADABA010000213.1 GCA_902785985.1 uncultured Lachnospiraceae bacterium | reverse complement strand
GTCTTTATCTTCGAGAGATTCACATTTGACACGCCAACGTGTTCAGAAAGCTCGTTCAGACTCATCTTTCGGTCTGCCATGACCCTGTCCAGTCTCAATATGATTTTTCCCATGACAGCCCTCCTTTATAAAGTCTCGTCGATCTCTGTCTGCAGTGCCTTCCCGTATTCAAGAATGGAATAAATGCACCACATAAGCAATGCTCCGACCACTGCAGGGCCGACGCCCACAAATACGAGGACCGCGATTGTTATGATGATGAAGCACACCTTGAGTCGACCGAGAATATAATCTGAGAACGGAGTGTCTTCCTTTACAAGACTGTTGAAAATATTCTTAAACATAGATAAAACGACAGTGATGATCAGGCAGATCACTGCACCTGTGATACAGCTGACGGCCATGGGTACAGCAAAACTTCCGGCCTCAAAAGCTTTTGTATAGTCGATCATAAAATGTAACATACCGCCGATCCGAATGCTCTCCACTGTGACCCGTCCGGATCTTACTGCTTCTGCAAGCTGCTCATTGATCATATTCCTCTGGGTAAAACAGATGACTGCACCTACAAAGGAAAGTACAACACCTACGATCGTGAAGATCTGAATAATACTCACGACCCTGGATGACATTTTGCAGCGTTCCTTCATCACTTCAAGTCTCTTGCCCTGTTCATACATCTCCATATCCTCCATTATTCTTTAGCTTGTTTCTTATTTCGATAATTTTTTAATGTTTATCGTTAAATAGAATATAACAGGTGCAGAAACGTTTGTCAATAACTTTTTAATGTTTTTCATTAAATAATTGTTTGGGTCAGTTACTCTTTTCTTTGTCACAAAGCAGTCCATATATAGTATAATTAATTATAAGATGTCGGGGTCAAAAGCCCCGCTATAGTACCTTGACAATTCCATATTTTGTAGTGAACTCCTGCATACTGTAGTACCATCTGGTATAATAATGATGTCTATCTCATCTGGAGGTTTGCAGCATGTCTTTTAGAGTGAATGAGTCTCAACAGATTTCCATTTTCGACAGTTTTCTGAATTTGACCGAGCGAGAAAGGAAGGCTTTGGAGAAGTCCTGGGCACATATTTTTTCTGAGGACATTTTCCCTGTTATCGATGAAAAACGTTTTTCTGTTCTTTACAGCGAGAAGGGATCACGCCCAAACACACCGGTCAATGTGATTGTCGGAGCTCTCATCATCAAAGAATTGTTTGATTACTCTGATGATGAGCTGGTGGAGAATCTGATGTTGGATCTTCATCTGCAGTATGCACTTCACACTACGAGTTTTTCGGAACAGCCTTTGAGCGATAAGACCCTCAGTCGTTTTCGCAAGCGCTGCTATGACTATGAAAGACTTTATAATCAGGATCTCTATCATGATTGTGTTAAAGACCTGAGTCAAAGTATTCAGCGCATCATGAAGATCAATGGCAGGGTTCGGCGAATGGATTCGATGATGATTGAATCCAACATCCGAAAACTCAGTCGCGTGGAATTACTCTATACATGCGTTGCCAGATTGGCAGTTGCTGTTAATAAGCAAGATAAAACCATCATACCTGAGGCCTTGAGACATTACATTGATCCGAATGATTTTAATCAGGTAATGTATCACCAGCGCAGTACGCAAACAGAAGACAGACTGGCTGTTATACTAGCTGATGCGGATACTCTCATAGAGATATGTTATCCGGAATTCTCTTCTTTGACAGAATACGACCTGCTTGTGCGTTGCCTCTCAGAGCAAACCATCATGGAGAATGGAAAGAGGAGACTACGCACCAGGAAGGATGGCGGTTTGAGTTCTCATTCACTTCAGAATCCTTCTGACCCCGATGCTACATTCCGGGAGAAAGCAGGAAAGGAACATCGCGGTTATGCTGCAAATTTAGAGGAATCAGTCAGTCCCGAAGGATCAGTCATTACTGATTATCAGTACGATCAAAACATTAGAGGCGACAGCAGTTTTCTGAAGGAGCATCTTAAGCAGATGCCTCATTCAGAGGATGAGATCTTGCTTGTCACAGATGGAGCTTATTACGGTGATGACAACATAAAGCAGGCATCTGCGAAGAACGTACAGCTAATCACAACCAGCTTGACTGGAGTGGAAACACCGGACATACTTGCTGAATTTGAATTCAGTGATGATGGAAAAGAGGTTCTCCGATGTCCAGCGGGTCATAAACCGAAAGCCTGCTGTTATCGAGTTAAAAGAGATCAATGCCACATATCATTTCCGGCTTCCTGCTGTGAAAACTGTCCACTCAAGGAGAAATGCAAACCTCATTTCCATAAGAGAACAGCGAGTTTGGACATTTCCTTAAAAGGCCGAAACAGGGCACGATTACAACGTGTCATGAAAGAATCGAAGCAAAAAGACTATGCCCGGTTCCGAAATGGTGTGGAAACAGTTCCATCAAATCTGAGGAAAAACTATCATCTTGAAAAGTTGCCACGAGGGAAACAGAGAGGAAAGTTTTTCTTCGGAGCAAAGATAGCAGCATTAAATTTCCGAAAGCTCTTCAATTACAGAAAGGGCCTGAGTAAGTATGCTCAAAATCCTGTTTTTGCATAAGACATATATCTGAAGATACGTCTCACATAGATGCAGAAAGCGAGATAATAATCGGGTTCACTGCAATATATGAAATTTTCAAAGTGCTATCAGAAGTCAAGGTTCTTAGACCGAGGCTTTTGACCCCGACATCATTATAATATACTTCACAAACTGAGCAGTATACTGACAATAACAGGAGGGTAATTGCATGATACGCAGAAGCAAAGATAAGGAAAGCATCACCAAGCCGGCACCCTTTAACGGAATCGGAGAAATCACTGTAAGAAGCCTTTTGAACGGTCCTGAGGAGATGGAGAACAAGGGACGTGTCTTCGGGCACACGACCGTTTATCCTGGAAGCAAGATCGGTCTTCATACCCACAAAGGCGACGCAGAGACTTATTATATCCTTTCCGGAAGCGGCAAATACAATGACAACGGGACGATTGTCGATGTACAGCCCGGCGATGTATATTACTGCGGTGACGGCGAATGTCATTCCATCGAAGCCATCGGTGAGCCGATCGAGATGATCGCGCTGATCCTGTACACAAAGTAATCTGAACAAAGACCATATAGACGCAGACTATACTAGCGCAGACCAATTCAGCATGTAAAAAGGCCGCCGGCATATGCCGGCGGCCTTCCTGTCGTGTTATCAAAAATCACGCACTTCCATCTCCAGAACGAGACCTGAATCAGTCGAAGTAGACCAACTTTGCGTTGTTGTAATAAATGTCCTCCAGCTCTTTCTGCGTGAAGACGTTGGACTTCTCAAGATAATCCGTTAGATTCTCGTAGGAATCCTGCGTAGCAGCGAACGGAGCATCGGTTCCCCACATCATCCTGTCAGCGCCGATGATGTCTCTTGCCTCTGCCAGCGTATCGACTGTCTCAGGATACGGATATACATCCGGAGCCATGATCTTGGGCATTGCCGCGATGTCGAACCAGACATTTGCCTGTTTGAGCATCTGAAGCTCTGCTTTCCACTCATTCTTCTTCTCACGCATAGGAGCGAGAAGGTGGCAGATCACGACCTTAAGATCCGGGCATCTGTCCGCAATGCGCAGCAGAGCGGTGGTCTGATGGCTCTCCATCAGGATATCGCCGACATCCAGAGCGACCACGCCGTGATTCTTTTCGATCATCTTGTAAATCTCCATCATTCTGTCTCCGGACAGATCGAAGGGATCATGGCAGCCCATGAGTCCGCCGCCGGAGCTGACTTCGAACTTGACAAGACGGAAATGCTTCTCCTCGAGGAATCTCTGCAGTGTCTCCATGTGATTAGTCGCAAAAGGCTCGACTTCACAGGAAGGGCAGAAACGGTCGGGATATTTCTCAAGAAGTTCCTCATGATAAATATTCTGGAAGCCGTACATGCTGCCATTCATCAGGACCGCTCTCTCAACATCGTTGCGGTCCATGATTGCCAGCGCCTGCTCTGCCGTAAAGCAGTCCTCACCGTAATCTCCGGTCTGCGGGAACAGCTGGAACACTTCACCGCTGCCCCACTGGCACTTTCCGCCGCCGATGGCGCGCAGCTCGCCGCGTCTGCAGTATCCGGCTACGATTTTTGCCAGATGTAAATGTGCATCAATTTTTTTCATAAGTAATCCTCTTTCAGAGTGAAAATAGAAAATAGAAGAAATACATTTCTACTATTGTCCGGTCTGTAATGAGCGATTATTCTTTCGGTCTGCCTTCCAGAGCATGGATCGTATT
>CADABA010000212.1 GCA_902785985.1 uncultured Lachnospiraceae bacterium | reverse complement strand
GTGTTTTCTCCTTGAGATTATTTTGGCAACCAGGCTGTTCAATCAGTCATAACCGTAAAGAGAGGCTACAGAGCTTCCACACATGTGCCAGAAGCCTCTATTATTTACAGCATTATTGGTATTATTATTTCAGAGGCTGAGAAAAATCGGGCAGTAAGCTTGCGGAGGTGAAATATGTTAGGAGCAATCTTTGGTGATATCGTTGGATCTGTGTATGAGGGCTTCAACACGAAACGTGAAGATTTTCCTCTTCTTTCCGAATGGTCCCGCCCGACGGACGATTCGATCATGACACTGGCAGTTGCTAAAGCCCTGATGAACAGCCGTGGAAAAAGTGATGAGGAAATCAGGAAAGAACTTGTCGGGAGCATGCAGCATCTGGGAAGAAAATATCCGAATGCCGGATACGGAGGGAATTTCATTAACTGGCTTTTCACGGAAGATCCGATGCCGTATAACAGCTTTGGAAACGGAAGCGGAATGAGAGTATCTTCTGTCGGCTGGTTCTGTCAGACAGTGGAGGAGACCCTTCACACAGCAAAACTTACAGCGGAAGTAAGCCATAATCACCCGGAGGGGATAAAAGGCGCTCAGGCAGTTGCAGCGAGTATCTTTCTTGCAGGAACAGGTGCTTCGAAAGAAGACATCAGGAGTTACATCGCGAAAAGTTTCGGGTATGATCTGAACCGTACGCTGAAGGAAATTCGCCCGAAATATCGTTTTGACGTGAGCTGTCAGGGGTCGGTTCCGGAGGCAATTATTGCTTTTTATGAAAGCAGCGGTTATGAGGATGCTGTTCGCAAGGCGGTCTCTCTTGGAGGGGACAGTGATACAATTGCCTGTATGGCCGGCGGTATTGCTGAAGCATACTATGGAATGCCGGAAAATCTGAAAGAAAAAGCTATGGAAATTCTGGATCCTTATTGCAGAGCGATCGTAGAACAGTTCAGGAAGTTCTGTAATATATAAAAAACGGTTCACATTCTCGCTGAAAGCAGGAAAAACATGCTTGAAGTGTTTTGGTTTTTATGATACAGTAATGTAAATTTCATATGGTTGTTAAAGCCGTTATTTTGAGGCATTCTGACTGACACTCCAGGGGTGGAGTCTGTCTGTTCGGAGGTCCTCAAAATAACGGCTTTTTTGCTGTGCCTCCAGGCACCTTGACAATTTCATCCGCAAATGGCCGGACGGCCGACCGGGGAAGCCACGCGATGACATGAGCGGGCCAGGGAATAGTCCGGACCAGATTGCGGCACATTTTTATCATTTCATTAACAATCGCGAGGAAAGAGAGGCATGGATTATGAGAGACCATATGAAATCATTGACAGAGAGACCTGACAATATCTCGGAGCTGACAATCGCTTCCGGAAAAGCTGATTATGATCGTGAAAGAGAAATGAAAAGGGTAAGCGAAAGGTTCCTGTATTCAGCCGCGTTAATCCCGGAGAAGGAAATACTCGGACTGCAGATATCGGCGGACCGGAATGGAGCAGTTACGGGATACGTTTTCTCAAGTCCCGGGATCACGGTGTCCGTAAAGGATTTTAACTGGATCTTCAATAATTACGGTACGGTGAAGGGCAGTAGATCCGCTGAGGTAAGAGACCTGTACGAGAATGGGCGGAAGGTATACATGCTCACGTCTGTTCAGGGGACTTTGAAGGACATCAGTACGGTAAGGAAGAATGAACACGGTTTTTATACGGATGAAGAATATGATGATTTGATATCCGAAAGGTATTTTTCGGAAATGTTCGCCATGTTATTGGCGGAAGATGCTGTGATCCGTATTATCGCCGGTTTCGCAGAAGAGAATGCAGCCGGGCATGGGATGATCCTGATCAGCCTGCCCGAAGAAATGTCCCTGAGGATGCGAACAATTATATCCTTTGCTTTTCCGCACATGGCAGCAGCAGAAATGGACTTATCAGGAGCAAACAAATGGGAGAAAGTCCTCCCGGATAAGTTTTTTCTGAACGGGATGTCACGGCTTCTGTTTTCAATGATCTGCACAGAGTCTGAAAAAACTTCCGGGAAGCAGGAGGAGGCAGAGTACGGAACAGAAGATCCGGATCTTCTTGATGATTATGAGGATGTTTATGTTGATGACTGTGACGGGGACTCCGACAGCGAGAGCGGGTTCACTTTCACGCCCATTGAGAGTCTGGAGCTGAGTCTGCATACATATACCTGGCTTAAGCATGCAGGGGTGAACATTGTAGAAAAGCTTCGGACTATGAGTGATGAGGATCTGATGCGTGTTCGGAATCTTGGCAGAAAGGCTATAAAGGAAATACGGGAAAAACTCGGGGAGACAGGAAATATTGGATACATTGCCGTACCTTCTCCGGGAAGGCCTGAAAGCCATATGGATATGCTTAATGACCTGGTCGGGCTTTCGGAGGTCAAGAAGCAGGTCAAAAAGATAGCGGCGTTCGCAAGGATGAAGAAAGAAATGGCTGCTAACGGCAGCGGCAGCCTGTCTGCTGCGCTGAACATGGAATTTGTAGGAAATCCGGGGACTGCCAAAACGACGGTCGCCCGCATTGTAGCAGGCATTTTCAAAGAGATCGGACTTCTTCCCTGCGGTGATCTGATTGAAGTTGGCAGAGCAGATCTGGTGGCAAAATACGAAGGGCAGACAGCTGAAAAAGTCAGAGAGGTTTTCCGAAATGCTAAGGGCAAAGTCCTTTTCATCGATGAAGCGTATTCTCTTGTGGAAAACCTTTCCGGGGCGTATGGGGATGAAGCAATCGACACGATCGTCCGGGAAATGGAGAACAACAGAGACGATACGATTGTAATCTTTGCCGGTTATCCGGACAGGATGGAAAGCTTCTTCGCCAGAAATCCCGGTCTCAGATCAAGGGTGCCGTTCAGCATAACCTTCGAAGACTATTCCGCGCGGGAGATGCTGCAGATCGCGGAGCTTGAAGCAAAAAAAACGAGGCTTTACGATCAGCCTGCAGGCAAAAGATAAAGTGCTGTCGATCTGCGAGTCAGCAGCGGGAAAGGCTGAATGCGGAAACGGACGTTTCTGCCGGAATGTTGTTGAAAATGCGATACTCGAATATGCATCGAGGGTATATGGGGAAGAATCAGAGGATGCTCCTGCGGCCTTTGAGCTGACGGACAGCGATTTTGCTGTTTCCCGAACAGCCGGTATTCTTAAGAAAAAGAATCCTGTAGGCTTCAGAATTCCCGTATCGGGATGTGAGTAATATCATGCATGATGAATGAGGAGGCTCAACAGGCCGGGACAAGCTGTATTTCAGGCTGTCCCTGGGCCGGACAATGAGACGGGGCGGCTAAGGAAAGCCGCCCCCGGTTCTATACCGTATTTACTTCTGTTTTTCAAATGTCAGATCAGCGCCGATGATCGTGGCTTTGATGTTGTCACCGTCATCGGTAAATGTCAGTTTCATGTCGCCATCGGTCTTGAAGCCCTTGTCGACAGGCTTCCATGTAAATGAACTCGTCTCCCCTTCCGAGACAAGCTCTCCGGTTCCGTCTCCTTTAATGACAAGAGTAAATTCAACATCAAGCTTTCCGCTTTCGGTGCCCATAGAGATTCCTGTATTCTTCCATGTTCCTACATACTTGCTGTTGGAAAGATCTTCGCTGCCGCCGCTGCTGCCGCCGCATGCCGTAAGAACCAGTGCTGAGAATACCAGAATGGTTACAAGTGTGATTGAAAGGATTTTTTTCATTTTCATATTCCTCCTTCGTTTTTGTATAAAGACATGTTACGGCTTTATACATCTTTTTATTGATTAATTTTAATCTTAAAAGCTCTGTAATGGAAGAGATTTTCTTCAAAAAACTGATATTTATCTCAGTGGGGAAGAACCGCGCTTCTATATGCGGGAGATAGGTCAATTTCCTGCCCGTCTCAGTGGTGGGTTTCAATCCCCCACTGAGATAAACGCCTCTGGCGGATCGCAGCCGCGCAATACTCGTGTCTTCAGACATGAGATACGCGCGCTAAAGTGATGCTCGTCTTCATCGTGAGTACAATCTCGCGATGAAGAATAAAGTCGGAGAACAGAAAATTTTTGCTGCATCGTTGAAAAAGTTTTTGCAGGCAGGTATGATGAGCGTAAGAATTACAAATGCCGGATCGCATCTGTTTGTCCGAAACCAGAGACGGTCATGACAGACAGGGAGACCGGCAGTAACTTCTGATCTCAGCGCAGAAATGCCGCGGCAGGAGAATCGTCAGCGGCTTCCTGAGAGATTGAAAAGAAACCGGCGTATTCTCGCGTTTTGAACGTGAGTTTCACGGCACAGGAGAAAGTAAAGGTATGGAAAAGAGAGGATTAACGAG
>CADABA010000211.1 GCA_902785985.1 uncultured Lachnospiraceae bacterium | reverse complement strand
CTCTTCAGAAAGACAAGCCCTTCCCCGAATCTGTCAGCCAGCCACGCTTTCTTTGACGAGACCTGCACGTCCTTATTATTTGAAATGGCACAGCAGATGTGCTCCTTTTCCAGATTGTCCATTGTTACTCTTATATAATCCATAAGATCAGTCCTCCTTTGCCCTGATCGGATGCCGGATCACAGTTTTCCATTTCTCCGGCGGCACTTTTCTCGCATCAGACATATAGATTTCATGATGCAGGCGTGTGTCGCTGAAATCATTCATGTATCCGTTCTTCGTCAGGAATTCATCCATTAAAGCTACCGTCGCCGGTTCATTATCATAGGGTCCGTGATGCATGATCTGGACGCAGAGTCCTTCATCGATCGTCAGGAACTCTGCCGATGAGCAGTCCATCTTCTTTTTCTTTGCTGCTGTTTCGACCGCCCACCGGAAGTCCTCCCCGGTGATAAATTCCGGCAGTCTGATCACGGAAATCCAGTGAAATGCGGCTTTATTGGTGTAATCCACCCCTTCAATACCGTCCTGCCACCAGAAGCCCTCCAGCGGAGGAACCACATACTGATAGAACCCCTCGATCTGATAATCCGTCTTATAGCTCATTTTCAATGTATAAGCTACGGCATACAGGACACCGATTGCCTGGCTGTAAGCGCCGCCTTCTTCATTCGGATCGCCGGACCCTCTTACCGCTATGTAATTCGCCGGTGGAACCGTCACGATCTCAGGCCTGTTCTTCGGCATATAAAATTCCCTGTATTCTTTTTTGAAATCAAACGCCACGTTGCTTCCCTCCCGGATCATTGATCCTTCTCTTCAAAAGACTTGTTCCAGGAACCGATTTCTATAAGATTCCCTTCCGGATCCGCAATATAGCAGGTCCTCTGTCCCCACGGCTCCATCTCCGGTTCCAGGATCGATATCGCTCCGTTCTCTACCGCATTTTTGAAAGCACTGTCAACTTCTTCAAATGTATCAACATACAGGGCGATCTCAAAATGCCCGTTCAGACCTTTGATATAATCATATCGGCGGTTCGTCATCTTTTCAAAGTCTTTTCTGCCGTAAAGCAGAAAAAGTGTTCCATCCTTTACAAGATAAACATTTGATGCATCTTCCGCCTCTTTGATCTCAAATCCGAGCACATCCCTGTAAAAGCGGATCATCTTTCCCATGTCCTCGACGAGTAATCCAAAACCGTCTAATCTCATTTTACCGTATCCTCCTTATAGATCATCGACATTCTTTTTACCATCTGCGCAATTCTGTCTCTGGCTTCACGCGGTTCAAGGACTTCTACCTTATCTCCGAATGTCATGAGCCAGGTAATCAGATTGTCCGAATCCGTATAATCAGCCGTAAAGAGCAGTCTTCCGTCATCGCTCTCCGTAAAGCACTTCGGACCGAACTCCTCCACCAGACGCCATTTCTGGTCAGGCTCGAACAGGACTTTCACCTTGATCCCTCCGGGAAAGATCTTCTCATTGGTAAGATCCGGGACTGCCGCATCTCTGCATGCAAAAACTTCTTCTGTTTCCCGGACTCCGTCCATACGGTTCAGCTTGAACAGCCTGAAATCTTTCCGGTCCCTGCACCAGCCCCACAGGTACCAATTTGCCCATCGGAATATCAGATAATATGGTTCGACCGATCTTTCACTTTCACCGGACGGGGCATAATATCGAAAGCTGATCAGATGCCGGTCTCCGATCGCATTCTGGATCGTCTCTATCTTCGGAGCCAGAGACTCACGATACCAGGAGGACAGATCGATCAGAATGGAATCCCGCCCGCTGATAAATTCAGAGGAACCCGCCTGAATTTTCTCCATCAGCTGTCCGTAATAACTGCTCCCGCTGACACTGTCCAGACTCCGGAGTCCGGCAAGGATCATCTGCATATCCTTTGATGTCAAGATCGTTCTGTCCATACGGTACCCGTCCATAATGCTGATCCCGCCCCCGGTTCCCTGAGCCGTGCAGACAGGGATCCCTGCCTTGCAGAGATCTTCAATATCTCGGTTAATCGTTCTGCGCGACACCTCGAATCTTTTTGCGAGTTCGGGAGCCGTTGTCTTCTCTTCCTGCAGCAATACGGACAGGATGCCGATCAATCTGTCTGTCTTCATATTTCTCACACTCCATAGATATTATAGCAAAGCAAACATGACAGCTGTATGACATGTTTGCTGCTATTTTTTATATTCACAGCCTGCGTTGACCAATATTGACTTTTCAACCGTGTCAAAGTACATTTTATACGAGATATAAAGAAAGCATACGGAATTACAGCCTTTTGTGAAATGCAGCCGCTCGATGAGAAAGATGCTTTGCACCTTGCGCGGCAAGGAGGGAACGCTGAGACGTTCCTGAAATATCCGGAGAAAAATCATGTGGAAACGTTTGGAAACCATCTTCAGGCCTGAGTCGAAGTACCGGGCCTTTTTCCTCTCCGTGATCACGGTGGGGTTATCTTACGGCCTCTACAAGGGCGTCATCGACAACTATCTGGCGGAAATCGTGGGAATGTCCGGCTTTGACAAGGGCGTCTCAGAATTTTTCCGGGAGCTGCCCGGTCTCTTACTGGTATTCATTCTGGCTGCGTTCTACATGTACTCGGCGGAACGCATTTATAAGATCGGCGCAGTCTTCATGCTGGCCGGTCTGGCTTCGCAGGCCGTCGTGCCGCCCAGCCGTGTGCTGGTGATCCTGTGCATTTTCGTCTATTCTCTGGGGGATCACATGCAGCTTGGCATGCGGAGCACACTGTCGCTCCAGTATTCGCGGGAAGGATCCGGCGGTGAGGCACTGGGCATGCAGAACGCTGCCCAGCAGATCGGCACCCTCGCAGGCTATCTGGTCATCATCGTCGCGTTTTTCTTCATCAGGGACAGTGCATGGCTGTATCGGGCCGTTTTTGTTCTGAGTGCCTGCATCATCGGACTGGGCTTCGTCTCCAGTCTCCGCATGACGGATGAGAGCCGGCCCGACGTGAATAAGCGTCGGTTCTACTTCAGGAAGAAATACTCCAAATACTATATGCTGGAAGTATTCTACGGCGCACGAAAGCAGGTGTTCCTGACCTTCGGGCCTTATGTACTGGTGCTGTTTTACGGCGCGAACGCCATGGTCATCAGCATTCTCTTCGCCGTGTCTGCCATCTGTACCTTCCTCGCTTCACCTCTGGTGGGCAAGCTCATCGACCGGCTGGGCTACAAAACAGTCATGGTCGCGGACACGTTGATCCTCGTCATCGTCTGCTTCTTCTACGGTTTTGCTCACCATATTTTTCCGCAGCACATTGCTTTTATCGTCTGCTGTGTGAACTATATTCTTGATTCGGTGATTTCCCTGGCTTCCATGGCTTCCAATGTCTACGTGCAGGATCTTTCCGACAGCCCTGAAGAGGTCCGCGCGACGATCTCCACGGGCGTCTCCGTGAACCATCTCATCACGATCCTCATAGCTCTCTTCGGCGGATGGATCTGGAAAGTGCTGGGCATTGAAACACTGTTCGTCCTCTCCGCGGTGCTCGGCCTTTGCAACAGTGCCTATGCGGCGACGATCAGGACCAATAAACCGCACAGGGCGTGACCTTCCGTTCACGCTCCTGAAGCCAATATAAGAACGGCGTGCCTGATCAGGACCAGACGCGCCGTTCTTCTTTCGACTGAAGTATTCTTCGCCGGACCGTCTGTACAGAGCATGATCCAGCACTTATTTCTCTTTAAAGCTGTAAATCAATCGACTGAGTATCGATGTCTTTCTCAGAATGTGATGACTTCCGGCGCTGCTGTAAAGGAACTGAATGTCGCTGTCGCATCCTTCAGATAGAACATCTGCATGTTGTCGTCATCCGCACTGTACATTCCCTTCAGGGCCGGCATCTTCTCCAGCATGGCGACTTTTACATCATGACTGTCGTCCTCCACCAGTTCGGCGGAGACGCGGAGCCACGCCCCATTCATGAACGCGCAGATCTCAACGAACGGATTCTCGCTGATCTGTCTGGAAACTTCTTTTACCTTTCCCGTCTGAATATACAGTTTTCCATCCTGAAGCAGGATCGTCCCGAATGGTCTGACCCTGGGCTTTGTTCCGTCAACGGTCGCCAGATAATAAGTCTGGGCATCGTTCAGGAAATGGTAAACTTTTTCGATTCCTTCCTTCACGGCTTCCTGCATGTTGTTTTTTGAAACTTCCACGATAATACCTCCTTATTTTTCTGACCGCTTCCGATATTATTATACTTTATGTAGATTGAACTGCAAGTCTTAATGGCGGGACTTGGGGGCAGCTGACAAAGTGAGCATCGGCCGCCTGATTGTAGAGATACAG
>CADABA010000210.1 GCA_902785985.1 uncultured Lachnospiraceae bacterium | reverse complement strand
TTATACTGGTGAAGGTTTTCCTTGGTCCGGGTCTGTGCGGAAAGGTTTTCCTTTACTGCCGATCGGGTCATTCCTCATCGAATCTGATCAAAGCCTTTATGTCTGTTTCAGAATGTCTGTTAAAGAAGAAATTATAATGAGTGATGATTCGGAATTTGTCTGATTCTATTGTACTCCTTTCTGAGTACCTAACCTTTAGGATGTTGTCTTGTTTTTTGATGTACTTATATTACCAAAAGATTGCTAAGTTGTCAATAAATATTTTAAAATTTTTCTTGTTTTCTATTTTTATTTGCTAAATATTTCGAATTGTATAAACATTATCATACTGTTTATGAATTCATGACAATTCAATTGTTTTCCTGATTTTCCCTGTCCCTGACATAGCCTGTGACCATCAGCGCGATCCGGAATGTCATCGCGTCATCGAAAGTTCGGATGTCCAGCCCCGTCATCTGCCGCAGTTTCTCGAGCCGGTACACCAGCGTGTTGCGGTGCACATAGAGCTTTCTTGCCGTCTCGGAAATGTTCAGATTGTTGCCGAAAAAGATATCGATGGTCTGCATGGTCTCATCATCGAGCTCCTCCGGGATCCTGTCACCGTACACTTCCGTCAGGAATTTCCTGCAGGTCTCCACCGGGACCTCCGACAGAAGCCGGCCAAGCCCCAGTCGGTCATAGGAGACGACCGTCATATTGCTGTAGAAGATTCTGCACACGGAAAGGGCGAATTCACATTCCCGGTATATGTCCGGAATCTCAGAAAGGCTTTCCACCATTCCGGAAAATGCGACTCTTACACGCGCCATCGCTTCCGCATTCAGCATATCGACGATCGTTCGGGCCATATTCTCATAGTCCTCCCGCCTGTCTCCGGACGGCTTTGCCAGAAGAAGAGCTATTTTTTTCCGATCGACCCAGGCCGCCATATCCCCTGACCTGGTCAGGAACATCTGCCGAAGGACCGCATAGACGTCCGCCTCCGCCTCTCCGTCCGTCTCGACCAGATAGAGAACACGGGGCGTCTTTTCAGCTATGTGGAAGCGCGAAGCCCCCTGATAGATCTCATTGTCCGTCAGCTTCCCCCGGAGCAGATCCGAGAGATACGCTGATACACTGTTCTTCTCTTTCCATGCCGCCGTGATCAGCTTCAGCTTCTCAATGACCTCGCGCGGGTCCGTCTCGTCATCCCGCTCGACGGACAGTCTGAGCCCGGTGATCCTGCTGAGTTCATTGATTGAGCGCTCCAGCTTTTCTTCGTTCGTCATTTTTCCACTACCTCTCTTTGAATGAAACAGCATACGCAGCACAGATATCCGTTGACTTGTTCAAGAACGCCCCGCTCACCTTCCCTGCGGCAATCAGGAGATAAAGAGTTTCGCGTTCTGATAATACTCCGTCATCGCTTCCTGCTCACTGACTTTTCCCGAAAAATACTCAAGATAGGCGGACTCGAACAGGATTCCGAATATCACCTCGTACGATACGACGTTGGTGATCTCAATACCTTCCCCCGCATCCGCGAACACACTGTAAATATCCTGCCCTCCGAAAAAAGCCCTCCATGTGTCCGTATGGAATTCGACTGCAGTGTCGTCTGCACCCGGCGCGTTCGGATCCTCAACGATCCCCGCATCGGCTGCCGACGTGTCAGCTCCGCCGCCCGGCTGCTCCGTATTTCCGATAATTTCCGTCGAACCCGAAGAGCCACTTTCCTCATCCGCTTCGTAGGATCCCGACGCATCTTCCCCGCTCTCCGTGAGCGAGATCACACTTTCCGCCGAGAGAAGGGCCGTCTCTTCTGACTGCTCCCGGATCAAACGCCCGGATCGTTCTTCCGGAACTCCTGCCAAAGATTTCCGAACACGTCCGGCTGCATTCTCCGTACTTTCCCGGGGCTGCATACGGGCACTCATACCGGCTGCACCCCGATCATCCTGATCGCCGGTATGCCGGCTGTTCGTACTCTGTCCGGACTCAGATACGTTCTTTCCTTTCTTCAGAGTATCCCGGGCATCCTCCGCCTCTGATAAAGCTTTGTCAGTGACGCCGCTGCCACAGGCTCCCCTGCGATAGATCGATGTCCAGAAGTTGACACCCTGTTCTTCCGCATCCGAAAGTTTTTTGAGGACTGTCTTATTGTTGACACAGATGTCCTTCTTTGCCGCCATCTCCGACATCGTCCCTTCATCACAGGCCAGAAAACGCATAAGATTTGCCGACAGCTCTGTGTGGGAAGAGCCGGCTGCCGCACAGACAAGCGATCCTCCCCGCTGCCAGCGGCCCGGTCCGGCACAGATTGCCCAGTCCCCGAAGGAGCCGTTCCCCTCGACAGCCTTTCCTCCGTCAGAGACGGTCACCGAAAGCGCCCCGGCGATGAAAGGATCGATCTCATCGGCAGAAATAAAAAAGCCGAAAGTCTTCCCGTCCTTCCCGGTCTCCGCGTGCCACGCTTCCGTCCACATTTCAGCGCCTGCATTGTAGCCCTTTTCGCAGTACTCCTTTGTCGTCGCGACCCAATCCTGAAGGCTTTTTGCGATATGCAGGTCGCCCTGTTCATCATACCAGCCGATTTCCTTATTCTGCTCAACGCACTCAAAGGCATCACCTGGTCCCGCAAGCATTTTCCATCCCTTTGCGTGCATCTTTTTTGCTGTATCATCGAAGCTCTCCCAGTCTGCCACTGCCTTCTGAACTTCTTCCGGATCGTCCGTTCCGAGTACGTCTTTTGCGATCGATCGCCTGTACGCAAAAACCCCCGGAGTCGCCTCGAACATCACCCCGCGCTGCACCCCATGCTCATCCGACGATAAGATCTTCGTGTATTCGAACTGATTCTTCAGCTCGGAATTCCTGATGTTCAGGTCATTTTTCAGAGCACAGGCAACATCCGCTTCCGAGCTAACGTATTTATCCGCCATATCCGCGCCGACGACAAAAAGATCAATAAGACCCGTCCTCTCTCCCGTACTCTGGTCAACAAGGAGCACATCCAGATAATCGTAGTAGTCCGAATCATCCATAATGATGACCCACTGGATCTCCGTATTATTCAGATGGCCGGATGCAGAATAGAAATTCTCCTCAATTACCTCTGCATTCGTGACGCTGATATCCGCAGTATAACCCGGGAAAAACTTCTCGACGAGTTCGGGTACCAGCGGATCGGGGGTCAGAACAACATACGGATCGTTATTCTCCGGCGCAGTCGATTCCGCCCCGGAAACACTCGTATATTTAAAGCTCCCATCTGTTCCCCTTCCCGAAGGATCCTGCCCGCCGGAGGCAGGACCTGCAAGCATACTGACCGCAGTGAGCAGCGCGATTCCTCTCTTCATCTCAAAGACCTTTCCGATAGTAAACTGCGGAGGCACATTGCCTCCGCAGTCTGCGTCAGAGAACAAAAGCTCCCTGATCCTGTGAAATGCATAAAGTCATGCTGTCCGATTTCAGACAGCCGCTCCATTACCGTAAAGGATCTGTTCAGAAAATACCGAGCAGTTTGCTGTACTCTGTCAGCGCGCCGTCCGTATTCTTCGAAAGGACCTTCTTTGCAAGGACCTTTCCGAGCTGAACGCCTTCCTGGTCGAAGCTGTTGATATTCCATGTAAAGCCCTGGAACATTACTTTGTTTTCAAAATGCGCAAGAAGAGCGCCGAGTGATTTCGGTGTGAGCTGATCGCCAGCGCTCAGTTTCTGCTGGCTCGTGCTGTCCTCGATGATGACGTCATTGCCCATCTGGCTGTTCCTGAAGCCTACGAACTGCAGCGGAATGATGTCTGTTCCCTGATGGAGCAGCTGGTAGAAGGAGTGCTGTCCGTTCGTGCCGGGCTCACCGAAAATGACCGGACCGGTCTTATAGTCGATCGGTTCGCCGAAACGGTTCACGCTCTTGCCGTTGGACTCCATATCGAGCTGCTGGAGATGTGCCGGGAAGCGGCTGAGTGCCTGGGAATACGGAAGCACAGCGGTGACCGGATATCCGAGGATATTCCGCTCATATACGCCGATCAGAGCATCCAGAAGATCCGGGTTCTTTCTGATATCCGTATTCTTTGCGATCACATCTTCCTCTGCAGCGCCAGCCATGATTTCCTCAAAGACTTCCGGTCCGAAAGCGAGGGAGAGAACTGCGCCGCCGACGGAGGATGAGGAGGAATATCTTCCGCCGATGTAGTCATCCATGTAGAAGGAATCAAGGTATTCCGGATTTCCTGCAAGCGGGGATGTCTCGCTCGTGACAGCAAGCATATGCTTCGACGGGTCGAGGCCGGCCTTCTTCAGTGCATCCTTCACGAAGGACTCATTGGTCAGCGTCTCAAGTGTTGTTCCTGACTTGGACACGATAATGAAAAGAGCATGCTCAATATCGACATTATACAGGACTGCTGTCGCGTCATCCGGGTCGACATTGCTGATGAACTGCGCCTTCATCTTCAGCTTGTCATTGACTTTTGCCCAGTTCTCAAGGCTCAGGTAGAGTGCGCGCGGTCCGAGATCGCTTCCACCGATTCCAATCTGTACGACCGTCGTGAACTTTTCACCTTTTTCGTTGAGGATCTCACCGCCATGAACTTTGCCGGCAAACTCCGCAACTCTCTTCTGCTGCTCTACAAAGAACTCCCTTTTGTTCACATCGCCGTCAAAGACATCATTTCCAAGCTGTCCGCGGCAAAGCTGATGAAGGACCATTCTGTTCTCACCGGTGTTGACCCGCTCGCCGTTGTAGAGGGCTTCATACTTAGCGCCGAGCTCCTGCTCGTCAGAAAGCTCCTGAAGGATATCAAGGATTTCTTCACTGACCGGTCTTGCGGCATAATTGAATTCCAGTCCGCCGCCCATGGGGATGTCATATCCCTTAACACGTTCAGCTCCGCTCTCACCGCTCATAACAGCCGGAACGTCCACACGCGCCGCTTCCTTCAGTTTGCTGTAGGATTTTAACTGAGTCAAATTCTCCCAACGCATAGTAAATCTCCTTTACACTTATATGAATTAAGAAGGATCTCGAACGGATCCCCCACCCACCATGATAATTCTGTGCATTCTGCCCAGTGATAATCTTTTCTGCTCAGAAATTATCATCAACTTATCTACGATTATACTAAAGTGCAGGCGGTTTTTCAATTAAACTGCAGTCAGTTTCCATAAAAAAGAACGCCCGCATTTTCATGCGGGCGTCCCTCAATATCCTATTCTTTTTTCGGATCAGTCGCTGATCGTAAGCTCTGTCTCTTTGTCGAAGAAGTGAGCCTTGGTCATATCCAGAGCGAACTTGACTGTGTCGCCTGTGCGGGCTGTTGTGCGCGGATTTACACGGGCTGTCATCTGGCTGCCTGCGAAATCGAAATACAGGAAAACTTCTGCGCCAAGAAGCTCGTAGACCTTGATCTCTGCGTTGATCGTAGCTTCCGGATGTGCCTTCAGGAAGTCAGGCTCATCATGGACATCTTCCGGACGAATTCCGAGAACGATGGACTTTCCGTCATAAGCCTTAAGCTTTGCAGCTCTGTCCTTGGAGACCTGAAGCTGGAATCCGCCGACCTCGACAACGTTGCCGCCCTGTGTGACCTTTGCATCCATGAAGTTCATCTGCGGAGATCCGATGAATCCTGCTACGAACTCATTTACCGGATGATCATACAGCATCTGCGGTGTGTCGATCTGCTGAACAATACCGTCCTTCATAACGACGATTCTTGTTCCCAGAGTCATAGCCTCTGTCTGGTCATGTGTAACGTAGATGATCGTAGCGCCAAGTCTGTCATGAAGCTTGGAGATCTCAGTTCTCATCTGAACACGGAGCTTAGCATCCAGGTTGGACAGCGGCTCGTCCATAAGGAAGACCTTCGGGTTACGGACAATAGCACGGCCCATAGCAACACGCTGTCTCTGACCACCGGAAAGAGCCTTCGGCTTTCTGTCAAGGAGCTTGTCAAGGTCAAGGATCTTAGCAGCTTCTTCGACCTGCTTCTTGATCTGTTCCTTCGGAACCTTGCGAAGCTTAAGACCGAATGCCATGTTATCAAAAACTGTCATATGCGGATACAGAGCGTAGTTCTGGAAGACCATCGCGATGTCGCGGTCCTTCGGCTCTACATCGTTCATGAGCTTGCCGTCGATCTTGAACTCGCCGCCTGTGATATCCTCAAGACCTGCGATCATACGAAGTGTTGTGGACTTTCCGCATCCGGACGGACCTACGAAAATGATGAATTCCTTGTCAGCGATTTCAAGGTTGAAATCCTTAACTGCCTTAAATCCGTTCGGGTATGTTTTATCAATGTGAGATAAAGAAAGAGATGCCATTGTAATTCCTCCTGAAAATCTTGTCCATGGGCTATGCCCTTTTCAACTGTACTCAGTATACCCCATCCGGCAAATATTCGCATATGGTCAAAGTTACAAAGAATTCAAAAATTCTTCGTCAATTTGACAAACTTACAGGGCTGTCGCAATAAGCAGAGAAAGTGCATAAATATTCATGAAGGGTCATCCACAGCGCCGTACTTTAACTTTCTGTTTATCTGAGCGGTGCGCGAGGACTAAGCGCGAGCGGTCCCTGAATGAACTATTTATGCATATACTGCTTAATGCGACAGCCCCTCCCGTCCGGATATTCACTGTATATCCCTGTACCAGGACGAGCAGCACTTTGCGCGGTCATCCCGGGACTGCAGCATGAAAAATCTGCGTCAGAAATCAGAAGCTCCTGATCTCATCCTCTGCCTCGTCCGTCTCCGACCGGATGTCCCGGATCACTACATTGTACCCGGCATTTCCCTTCACGCTCACAAAGACCGTATCACCGACCCTGTGATGCACCAGCGCTTTTCCGAGCGGGGAATCGATCGAGATCAGATTGCGCAGGGAGTTCCCGCGGACCGTCGTGACGATACGGAAAGTCTCCGTCTCATCATCCTCCGGAAAATAAACATCCACCGTCTTGTTGACCGACACCTCTCCCTCCGCGGCTGTATCCTCCACGATCTCCGCCGTCCGGATCATCCTCTCCAGATAGCGGATCCTGCTCTCATTCTGATTTTTCTCGCGCTTTGCAGCGTAATACTCGAAATTTTCAGAGAGATCGCCCTGCGCTCTGGCCTCCTTGACAGCCTCAATGAGTTCCGGCCGTTTTACGAGCTTTCTCTCCTCGATCTCGCGTTCCATCTTTTCTATATCACCTTTTGTCAATCTGTCATACATTTTAAAAACCTCCACGGGCAAACGAATCCGCAGCGTGTACATCTCCGTGAAAAAGCTGTCCTCTCCTCCGGATGCGCACGCTGCGGCATTCCTGATGATTCTCATCAATCTTCTTCAATTACCTGCAGTTCCAGATAATCAAAATCGATTTCCTCGATAAAACTGTCCTGTCGGAACCTTGCCTTCGATGTTCGTTTGAATTCCGCCACATTCGAATCAAGCCAGATCGGTTTCCCGAGATCGAACTCGACACAGATCTTATACAGTGCGTCAAACACCTTGTGCGTGCGCGTCTCCTCCCGGTAATCCTCTACGACCGTATCCCTGAGCAGGTGATTATCCTTCCAAATCTTTCCCCAGATCTTCATGCTTCCCTTTCTGCTATCCTTCTCGCCACATACACGCCGCTTGCGGAGGCATGTGAAAGCGAATGCGTCACGCCGCTCCCGTCCCCGATCATATAAAGCCCTTTGTGAAGAGTCTCCAGATTACTGTCGACTTCAACTTCCATATTATAGAACTTGACTTCCACACCGTAAAGCAGCGTGTCGTCATTGGCGGTTCCGGGCGCGATTCGATCAAGTGCATAGATCATCTCGATAATCCCGTCAAGGATCCTCTTCGGAAGGACCAGGGAGAGATCTCCGGGTGTTGCGTTCAGGGTCGGATGGACCGTCCCCCGCTGAACGATCACACCGCCGCCCAGCATATTCGACAGTCTCGCAATGCTCTCACCGTAGCCGTTGCTGTCCTTGAAGGGCTCGGAAAAATGCTTCGACACAAGCAGCGCGAAATTCGTATTCTCTGTCTTCCGCTCCTCATCCTCAAAGCTGTGGCCGTTGACGGTGATGATACCGTTCGTATTCTCATTGACTACGATCCCGCGCGGGTTCATGCAGAAGGTCCGCACATTATCCTCGAACTTCTCTGTCCGGTAGACGATCTTGCTCTCGTAGAGCTCATCCGTGATGTGCGAAAAGATCACAGCCGGAATCTCCACGCGCACCCCTATGTCCACACGGTTCGACTTTGTGGGGATCTTCAGGTCGCTGCATACTTTCTCCAGCCACTTGCTCTTCGCAAGCGACTCGACCTTTGTATCAAAAAAGAAATCAACACTCGAAAGAAGCTCCTCGTACAGATTCTCCAGCACGACATAATTGATATCCGTGCCCAGATGGCGGACCGACGCTTCGAGCAGTGTCAGTTTATTCTGCATGCAGACCTTCTTGAGCTCCGTCCCGGCTGTCGAATACATATGCGTACCGCCTCCCCCGTGAGACGTGTTGATCTGGTCAACATAGTGCATGAGCTCCAGCGCCTTCTCCCTGCCGATGTACCGGTAAAGAGTGCCGCCGAAATCATTTGTGATATTGTACTTCCCGTCAGAAAATGCGCCGGCTCCTCCGAATCCGTTCATAATGGAACAGACCTTGCACCCGATACAGGTCTTGATTTTCTTCCCGTCAATCGGACATTTGCGCTTCTTCAGCTCATGCCCTGCCTCGAGCACAGCGATACGAATATCCGGGCAGAGATGCCGGAGCTCCCAGGCAGAAAAGATGCCTCCCGGCCCGGCTCCGATGATCATCACATCATATTTTTTTCGATTTTCCATAAATCTCCTCACTTGCTTTTCCACATCTTGAGTGAATGTCAGAAGTTTCCGGCGCGGAAGCCGTTTGAATGTCCATTCAATTTCCTTGAAGCAAAGACTTTCGCAAATGCCTGATAAATAAATATGAACTGCCCCGGACATTCGGCGATGTGCGCCGAACCGGGGCAGCCTCAACATAGTATCCAGCCCGAGGCAGATCAGCACAGCGACGCGCACCGTCCGGACAGCCTCAACACAATATTCAGCCCGAGGCAGGTTGCACGGCTGCGCGCCGGCACAGGGCAGCTCAATCGGCGTCAGGCCGCCTCACAAGCCTCCGCCACATTTGTCATGTGATTTGCAATACGGGACATCGAATTCAGGATCTCGACAAAGGCAAGTCCCTGATCAAAGCTGCATTCGCCCTTCTC
>CADABA010000209.1 GCA_902785985.1 uncultured Lachnospiraceae bacterium | reverse complement strand
TCCTCGAAGAGACCGTTCAGGGTCGACATGTTCTTGCAGGAGACATGCTGGTACATGATGACGATGTCGGGCTTCCAGGCTTCGACCTGACGCCAGAGCTCTGTCAGTACGTGATCATAGCCGCCGTTCGTGTGGCGCCGCATGACCATTCTCTCGTAGAGACGCGCCATATCCCGGAGAGCTTCCTCCTTGTCCTCCGTCTCGAGAGGCTTCGTGAAGTTCAGGGATTCCATCTCGACGAGAACATTGATGCCCCAGCAGTTAGCGAGCCAGTTCGAGAAGTTCGCATAGTAATGGGCCGGTACGGACCAGACGATCGCCCGGTGACGCATCTTTCCGCGCCAGGGCTCCTCGCGGTTCTCGTACGCCTGCATCATCAGGCGGTCGACCTTGTTGAAGGTCTTCAGGATGCGCGGGTCGATTCCGCCGTCCATTTCATAATTCCACTTGCGGAAGAGCTCGTAGCAGGGGCCGATGAGCTGCGGATAAGGCGTCTGGTTGACTTCCCACTTGCGGAGCTCGTACTTTGTCTCTTCGTTGAACCGTTTCATAGCAGCGAAGTAAGCGTCCCAGTTCCACTTTGCACCGGTCTGGTCTTCGATGAACTTGATGCAGGCCTTGATATCCTTGACCGCATTGTCGATGATCGACTCGTCCTCGTAGCGCACCGGGAAGGCAAGGTGGAAGGTCGGAAGATCCTTGAACCGCCTTGACGTGTAGGACGATGCCATGACCGAGCCGTCACAGGGCATCGAGCTTGAGATGAAGCAGGCTCCGAGATGCGGAAGAGCATCTACCACGCAGGCTCCGCACTCAGAGGTCGGGACCGGACATGTGTCTGACGGCAGGCCGTAGGATTCGACCGCGTCGATATAGGGTTCACAGGCCAGCTGGTCGATCTCGGAGAGGAGGAAGACCGGCATGAGCTGATACGGGATGCCGACCAGGTCCGGGAAACCGGCCATGATCTGGGCCATCGTCATCTCGTCGAGCAGGACGACCTTTTTTGAAAGGTCGACACTGTTGCCCACCTTCTCGTCGCCCTTCATGAGGAGGACGAGATTTTCGGCGACATAGCGGAAGATCGCGTAGATCAGCTCGTGGTGCATTTTGAGCGCTTTGCCGCGGAGGCCAAGCGTATTCTTATCCATAAAGCTGTGGCAGCAGAAATAGGAGATCATCCAGCGGTAGTGGACTGCGCCGCCCAGGGCCGGGATGAGGTCCTTGCTGAATGTCGCAAGCAGCATGCCCCACATCCTGCACCATTCATAGAAATCGACGCCCGTGTCCTTGAGGCCTCTCCATTCGCGGCGGACGGTCGCCATTTTCCCGGAGCGATAAAGCTTTCCGAGCTGCTTTTCTCCGTTCAGGAGGAGGTCCTTTTTCTCTGCGGCGGACATTTTTCTGAGCAGTGAGGCTTCGTAGGATACGCGTTTTGCGAACGCCTTCATGTCGCCGGCGGTCGCTTTACCGACATCCTTCCAGTCTGTCTCCTTGAGGAGCTCCGCGACGATGCCGCCGATCTCCTTTATATTATCCGCCTGTGCTTTCCAGTTGATATGATCCTTAAAGCGGAAAAACTTCGGATCCGGATATTTTGCCGACAAGGTGTCACCTCCTTCCCTTCTGGATGTTCTTGATCTCAAGGGCTTCGACAAATGCCTGGAAACGGGTCCTCAGCTGTCCGGAGTTGCGGACGTTGTAGGACCGGTCGATGGAGAGGACCGGCCATCCGTATTCCTCCGCGAGGATGTGGCTTGCCAGAGGCCGCTCAAATGCCCAGAAATCGCAGTATTTCATCTGTTCGAAGATAATGCCGTCCGCCCGGAAATCCTTTGCGAGCTGATCGATGGTGTCGCGCCTCTGCTGGATCTTGTCCGCAGCCATGTAGCGCGCGCACTCCGAGGTCTTCATATAATGACGGCAGATCTGGCGGAGAATATCTTCGTGGTCGTTCAGTATGATCTCCTCGCGGCCCGGCTTTGAACCGTAGCAGTAGCGGTCTGCGACCACCAGCGCGCCGGCCTCCTCAAGGAGTCTGGTGAAGTCAAGATCATCGACTTCCGATCCCGCGACGACGACACGTGCGCGGTACGGACATTTCTGATCCGGCTCGCGGGTCTTGATTTCCTCCAGTGTCTCGCGGAGAAGCGGAGTGATGAGCTTCGTCGGACAGCAGTAGGAGACAAGACAGAGCACGTGATATTCATAGCCGGTCACCGGCGGGTTGTCCATTTTCCGGAATTCGCCGATCTCGGTCATGATCCTGCACATTTCATTGTGCTCCTGCACGGCTTTGATCAGCGCTTCGTCGGAAGTGTCCGTGCCGAATTTTTCGTGCATGACGTCGAGAAGCCGGAGCCGCATCTGTGTTTCGAACTGGTCGATCGTGTATTCCTCGATCTTGTAGGGGACATCCGTGTGCGTCACGAAGAAATGAGGCTTCGTATTGCACTTCAAAATCTCCATGTGTTCGTAGCAGCGGTTCATGGCGGAACATGCGTCGACGCCGGCGATCGCGTCGAGATACTCATATCCGCCCTCGATCGCTCTCTCGAGAAGAGAGCGGGCGTACTCGCAGGTGTAGTTGGACATGTAGTACGTTGCGATGTCGATCGAGCCGCTTCTCGGTGCCCGTATTCTGGTCGAAAAACAGTTGTCGACGTTGAGCAGCACTTCGGGCATGTGATAACATGTGTAGCCGACTGCGTACTGTCCGTCTGCCTGCGCCTGCCGGATCAGCGGATTCGCCGCGTCTTCCAGCAGGTTCTCAAATTCCAGCAGGTGTTTCAGGTCCTTCAAGCTTTTCCTCCTTTCATGAGTAAACGGTCCCGTAATTATTGCGAAAGTCTGTGCTTCATGGTAATTGTATGAACATTCAAACGGCTTCCGTGTGCAGATAGTTTGAACTGTTCACACAATTACATTCCGCACAGAGCTTCGCAAAATTCTGGTAAACGGACCGGATTTTCTTTAATGGATCAGTGCTGAATCAGTTCCTATAAAATATGCATCTTATAAAGTGCGTCCTCCGCACCTTTCAGGATCGGGGAGTCAGCCGGCAGCTCGAAAATGCTGCGGCCTTCGATATCATTTTCCGTCATGCCGTTGTCCTGCGGAATGACGGAGAGGACCGGAACACCCAGCTCCTCGCTCTCCGGAATGCGGTCGGGCATCGGCGCGCGGTTCACGATGAGTCCGATCTCGTCGTACATGACGAGACGGTCCGAGACCTCTTTTATTGTCTTGATGATGGAAAGTCCCTTGCGGCTCTGGTCGGATACGCAGACAAGATGCGTGACCTTTTCGAGGACACGGCGGTTGATCTGCTCGATCCCGGCTTCGCCGTCGATGACGACGTAATCGAAATCATTTACCAGAAGACCGATGACCTGCCGAAGATAGGTATTGATTGCGCAGTAGCAGCCTGCGGATTCCGGCCGGCCGATCGCGAGAAATGCAAACCCGTCGGTCTCCTTCATCGCGTCAAAAAGGCGGAAACGCGCTTCAGCCAGTATGTTCTCCGTATCTTTGAGTTTTCCCGTCACATCCTCCGCGATGCGTCGGCGGATCTCGTCGAGCGTCTCCGTGACCTCGACGCCGAGCGCGACGGACAGCCCGATCGCGGGATCCGCGTCGATCGCGAGGATGCGGGCCTCCGGTTTTTTTTCTGTGAGAATGCGGACGAACGAGGCGGAAAGAGATGTTTTTCCTACGCCGCCCTTGCCCGTCAGGGCGATTACGATATTCTTTGTATCCATGGTGAGGGTATCCTCCGGATGTCTGAAAATTAAGAAAACGGGAATCTTCAAATACCTGATATTTGTAATAAAAGTCAAAATTCCCTGTTTATATTCAAACACAATTATGCACAACATACAAGTAAATGTTATAAAAATAGGAAACAAATAAAAAAATGACCAATAAATTTCCGGTAAACATTTTATTGTATAATCAATTATGCTAAAATCTTAACAAGACCCGTTACAGGTGAATTTACGCAGTGCCGTCCGTATACGCAGTGCCGTCCGTACACGCCGTACACGCCGTACATGCCGTACACGCCGTACATGCCGTACACGCCGTACATGCCGTACACGTCGAACACACACTGCACGTTGTATACGCAGAAGAAGGACAGTACTGCGTACAGCGTACAGTGTGATCTGCCTGTCTTATGGGAAATGGTTTCTGTGCCGGACTCTGCAGTCTCCCGGGCAGTCCGTCAGGAGGAGGCGTGTTTTTCCGGCTGGCTTTACAATAGGAGAGTACTTATGAAAGATCTGAAGCACATCATCGAATTTGAGGACCTGCTGCAGGAAGCCTATAACTCATATGTGCGCCGGGGCAAA
>CADABA010000208.1 GCA_902785985.1 uncultured Lachnospiraceae bacterium | reverse complement strand
CGCACTCACGGGCGAGAGCATTCCGCAGGATGTCGTCGAGGGCGATGAAGTCATCAGCGGCTGCATCAACATGTCCGGCGTGATCCGCGTGGAAACGACACGGGAGTTCGAAGAGTCGACGGCCTCGAAGATCCTCGACCTGGTGGAAAATGCCAGCTCCCGCAAATCCCGCTCGGAGCAGTTCATTACGAAGTTCGCGCGTATTTATACGCCGGCGGTCTGCTACAGCGCCCTTGCGCTGGCTGTACTTCCTCCGGTCATCCGCCTCATTATGGGGATGAATCCGATGTGGGGAGAATGGGTCTACCGGGCTCTGACATTTCTTGTAATCAGCTGCCCGTGCGCAATCGTGGTCTCCATTCCGCTCAGCTTTTTCGGCGGGATTGGCGGCGCGAGCAGCCAGGGCATTCTGATCAAGGGATCCAACTATATGGAGACGCTCTCGCAGGTGCGGACTGTCGCATTTGACAAGACCGGGACGATTACAAAGGGGAATTTTAATGTGACCGGCGTGCATCACAGCACAATGATCAATGACACGCTTCTTGAGATCGCAGCCCTTGCGGAGAGCCATTCTTCCCATCCGATCAGCCGGAGCCTTAAACTGGCACACGGGAAGGAGCTCGATCTCGGGCGCGTGGAGGACGTACAGGAGATCAGCGGCTCGGGCGTTATCGCTGTGGTCGACGGACACAACGTCGCTGCCGGCAATCTCAATATGATGCGCCACGTCGGTGCGACCGGCCGCGAGTGCCACAGTGCTGGCACGATCGTGCATGTGGCGGTGGACGGAAAGTATGCGGGGCATATTGTCATTTCCGATGAAATGAAGGACACCTCCGAGGAGGCCATGCGGGCGCTGAAATCAGCCGGTGTGAAGAGGACGGTCATGCTGACCGGGGATAAGGAATCCGTTGCGAAGGCCGTCGCGGAGATGGTCGGAATCGATGAGTATCATGCAGGGCTGCTCCCGGCAGACAAGGTACAGATCGTTGAGGAGATACTGCAGGAGGAGGGGGAGAAGGAAAAGCTTGCCTTCGTCGGCGACGGGATCAACGACGCGCCGGTCCTCTCCAGGGCGGATATCGGTATTGCGATGGGCGCGCTCGGCTCGGATGCGGCAATTGAAGCAGCGGACGTCGTCCTCATGGATGACGATCCTAGAAAGATTGCCAAGGCGATCAAGATTGCGAGAAAGTGCATCCGGATCGTCTATGAGAATATTTACTTTGCGATCGGCGTGAAGCTGATCTGCCTGCTGCTCGGCGCGCTCGGAATCGCAAATATGTGGCTTGCGATTTTTGCGGACGTGGGCGTGATGGTCCTCTGCGTGCTGAACGCAATTCGGTGCCTGGCAGTGAAGAGGGTCTGAAAAAGCAGTACAAAAGAATGAGGCCTCGGAGGGATCGTCCTTCCGGGGCTTTTTTTGTGCAGGGAATAGGGAAGAAGCTGCGGCTTTCACAGTGCAGGGAGGAAGTTGTGCATTTTGAAGTGCAGAGAGTTCAGCTGTAGATTTCACAGTGCATGGAAGAAGCTGTGCATTTTGAAGTGCAGAGAGTAAAGCTGCGGCTTTCACAGTGACGGAAAACAAGTTGTTGACAGGTCAGAGCATAAAAGGTACTCTGAGGGCACGAGCAGATTTCTGAAAGAAAAGTGTCAGAGCATAAATTTCAGAGATAAAGCAGATCAGAAATAAAAATCACTCCGAAATAAAAACAGATCAGAGATTATAATTGCTTCGAGATAAAAACAGATCAGAGATAATAATTGCTCCGAGATAAAAACAGATCAGAAATAATAATTACTCCGAAATAAAAACAGATCAGAGATAATAATTGCTCCGAGATAAAAACGGATCAGAGATAATAATTATTCATAGATAAAAATGGTATGACCATGTACGAGGAGGATTCCCATGAGCAGAACAGCAACCGTCACACGCACCACAAAAGAGACGGATATAAAAGTGAAAATCAATCTGGACGGCAGCGGGCAGTGCCAAATTGATTCCGGAATAGGGTTTTTTGATCATATGCTGAACGGATTCGCGCGTCACGGTCTCTTTGATCTTGAACTTATCTGCAAGGGTGATCTTGAGGTCGATTCGCATCATACGATCGAGGACTGCGGGATCGTGCTCGGAGAGGCAATCCGGCAGGCGGTGGGAGAAAAGAAGGCGATCAGACGGTTCGGGTCGTTCATTTTACCGATGGATGAGACGCTCGTACTCTGTGCTGTGGATCTCTCCGGAAGACCGTATCTGAATTATGATGTAAAATTTACGGTTCCGAAGCTCGGTGAGATGGACACGGAGATGGTCCGGGAGTTTTTCTATGCTGTCTCTTATTCCGCGGCAATGAATCTGCACCTTAAGGAGCTCGACGGGCTGAATAACCATCATATTGCGGAGGCATGCTTTAAGGCCTTCGGGAAGGCACTTGATGAAGCGACATCCTATGATCCGAGACTCGGAGATGCGGTGTGGTCGACGAAGGGAAGTCTGTGATGAAGCCGATTTACAGGAATCATAGGGCGGACCGGGGAGATGATTTCGTTATCCTTGCCAGTGCAGCCTGCGTTTTATTCTTCATCATACAATACTCACGACTTCAGTCGTGAGATGTGTGCGCAAAGTGAAACTTGCCTTCATCGTGAGTACAATCTCACGATGAAGAATAAAAGCCTCAGCTGCACAATGCTCCACCGGAGCATTGTTACGCATGCTCAGGCATAGCGGATCGCTTTACGTGCGCAGTGGAAGGCGCTTACGCGCCGCGCACGTCACGGCAAGAACGCCGAGGCGTTCTTGAACGCAGAATGAAAGAATTCAAGTCTCGCGAGCGAGACTTGAATTCGTACACTTCTTTATTTCTTTTTATATCTCTTTCTCGTCTTCTTAGCAGTCTGCTTCGTCCATTCCGGCGGAGGCACCGGGATCGAGTTGATATCGATCGCGTCGATTTCAGCCTCGAGCTGCCTGAGAACCCGGTCGCGTTTGCGCTTTGATTCCTCAGCCTTCTTTTTACGGACCTTCTGCACACGTATGACTGTGATGCCGAGCAGGATGATGAGCAGGACAAAAATGACAAGAAGGACCCTGATGAGGACGCTTCCGACAGATTTACCGCTCTTTGTGGCCGGCTTCGAGAAGAATTTCGGAATTCCGGCGAAGAAGGAGCCTATTGCGCGGAAACATCTGATAATCAGGCTGCCGATTCCCTTGAAAAGGCTGCCGACAGCCGAGAGCGCACCTTTGACCAGCCCTCCGATTGCGGAGAATATACCTCCCAGACCTGCGATGAATCCGCCTGACGACTTTTCGGACGACTCTCCTTTTTTCGAATCGGTTCCGGAAGCATCTGCATTCTCACCGGAAGAACCTTCGCCGCTTTCATTTGTACCGGTCCCCTCGGCCTGGCTGGGCTTCGTGATTTCCTGCGGCTTTTCCGAAGGTGTCGGAATCGGTGTCGGCTTGACCGCGAAGGTGACGTCTACGGTGTGATTTTCCTGAATATTCTCAATTACATAGCGATCCGGATATTCCTCCAGATCGATTTCCTCGCCGTCGACAAAGACAGAGGCGGTCTCGTATCCTTCGTTCGGAGTGTAGTTGATTGCGTAGCCGGTGCCTCGCAGGACCTGTGCGGAGCCTTCGGTGACGGAGCCGCCGGTGTCCTTCATGACAGCTGCGAGTGCATTGGCATTATATTTGTCATCGGATGCGGTCTGTCCGCTTATGTTCAGGCGGTCGTTCCCGATGTCGCTTTGATCTGCAGTCTTCGCATTTGTCGAGGCTTTTGCTGCCGACTTTGCTTTCCCGTCATTGGCTGTTGCAGCGGCGGCAGTCTTTTTATTCCCGTCAGAGCCAGTTGCAGCGGCGGCAGTCTTTTTATTCCCGTCCGTGCCGGCATCCGCTGCAGCCTTCTTGTTCCCGTCCGTGCTGACCACTGCTGCAGTCTTCACGTTTCCGCCGGATTTGGCTGTCCCCGGAACATCTGCTTTCATGGTGTTCGAAGTGAAAGCGCTGTTTTCATTTCCCGAAACGGAGAGCGCTTCCGAATCCAGTGTCTGTGACGTTACCTCGACGGTAAAATAGTAAGGCAGGGCTGTCTGGTAGAAATACACATGCATGCTTCCGTCGTAGCCTGTCGCGGTGACCGGCATGAGAAATACGCCCGGCTCCGTCTCGCAGATGCTTTCAGGCTCATAGTACTGCGCGCCCTGATCGCCCGGATTGAAATAAGCGCTCTGAATAATCCCACGGCGGGAAATCGAGAAGATGTTGACGTATTCTCCGATCCCCATGCCGAAAGTCAGGGGCGAGATCAGCAGATAATCGCCGTCCACACAGAAATCCTGA
>CADABA010000207.1 GCA_902785985.1 uncultured Lachnospiraceae bacterium | reverse complement strand
ATATTACGGAGGACCTGCCTACTATATCGAGATGGCGATGCATTCAAGGGTGCCGGCTTTCATTTTCAGCCTGTTCCTGATCCTGACATACGCATTCGGGTTCAATCTGCTTGCCTCCTACAATTTGCAGTCCACTTTTATGGCCTACAGCTGGTACGGTCATTCGACGAAGATTGTTGTCGGAGCTGTTCTCGCCCTTCTGACAGGATACTGCCTGATGGGCGGCGGGAAGAGGATCGTGCACCTCACGGAAGTCGTCGTTCCCGTGATGGGCGTCCTGTATGTCCTCCTGTCTCTTTTTGTGCTTATTCTGAATTTTAGGAACATCCCGGCCATGTTCGTGGATATCTTCACGGATGCATTCAATTTCAAGGCGATTTTCGGAGGAATCGCGGGTTCCTGTCTGGTCCTCGGTATTAAGCGCGGCCTCTTTTCCAACGAGGCAGGTGTCGGCTCCGCGCCGAACGCCTCCGCGTCTGCGGATGTCTCACATCCTGTGAAGCAGGGGCTTGTCCAGACCGTCTCAGTCTATATCGATACGATGCTTCTCTGCACAGCGACAGCGCTCATGTGCCTCAGCACGGGCGTCGCTCACACGAAGGAAGTCGCCGGTGCTCCGTATGTACAGCTCGCGATCTCCTCGGTGCTGGGAAACGCCGGACCGGTCTTCATCACGCTTGCCATGATCCTCTTTGCGTTCACGACACTGCTCGGAAATCTTTATTACTGTGACAATGCGCTTGCCTTTATGAACAACAAGAAGATGCCGTCAAAGCTGTTCATGAACATGTTCTACTTCACCTGCGTCCTTGTGATCTTTGTCGGAGCCTTGCTCAGGATGGAGGCCGTCTGGGCTATTGCCGATATCACGATGGGCGGTATGACGATCATTAACCTGCCGGCCTGCGTGATCTTCTCAAAGTATGCGATCGATGCTCTGAAAGACTATGAGAAGCAGAAGAGAGAGGGAATCAATCCGAAGTTCACTGCCGACCGGATCGGCATACCGGATGAGCTTGTCATGACGTGGAAGAGCAGCGACGATGATCCGCAGAAGGGAGCTATCAGGTTAGAGAAATGATCTCTGCCGCAGAACTTCCGTGACGCGATCCTGTGATGAAGCATCGGCACGGAAAGGCTGCCCTGATAATCATTCACGTAAAAAGAAAACCCGCAGCGGACGGATCTTTTGAAAATGAAGATCCGTTCACTGCGGGATTTTTCTTCTTCATCGCCGATACTCGTGGCTTTATTCGTGAGCTGCCCGGCTCATAAGATAAGCCTGCTCGGCGTACGGATCCTCCGCTCCTTCCCCATGAGGAAAACGGGGACGCATTTTGTGGCCTGTGACCTGCGCTCTGGCAAGCGGAGTGCCGAGCTCATCGCACACGCTGACTTCGAAAAAGCAGGTGCTCCCGCCTTCGGAAACGCGTTCTGCGACGGCGCTTACCCTGCTGCCCCGGCAGGCGTTCATAAAGGTCATGGAACTTTGCAGGGTGACCGTCATCGGTCGGTCGTAATTCGAGGCGACTGCGAAAGCGAAGTCCGCAAGCGTAAAGTAAACAGCGCCCATGACCTGTCCGACCGCATTTTTGTGCTTTCCTTCCAGTTCAATGGACACGACCGCGTGTCCGTCCGAGGCCTCCTCGATGACGATGCTGCAGGCGTCTGTCGCGTAGTGATCATTTCCGAATATTTCCCGTGCTCTTTCCAGAATGTCCATATTTATTCACCTTTCCAAAATGCATGATTGGTTGTATACTTTTTTCAATTATCGTTTTCCGGCACATGACGGGCTGCGGCAGGAACGCCGAGGCGTACTGATCGTATCAGTGCCGAACAACTGCATCAGAGCATGCTTCCGGAGCATCTCTTCATGATGAGGCTTATCATAGCAGAATTTATCTCAGTGGGGAAGACCCACTCTTCTATAAGCGGGGGATAGATCAATATTCTGCTCGTCTTGCGTGGCGGGTTTCAATCCCCCACTGAGATAAAAGCCTCCGGCGGATCGCAGCCGCGCAAAGAGGAAGGTGCTTCGCACCATGCGCGGCGCGGCAAGAACGCTGAGGCGTTCTTGAATATGAAATAAAAGGAGTTTGTGCGGGCCGGCCGTTCATGCGGACGGGCGGTCCCGTCTGAATATGCGATGGCGAATAAAATCAACTACCAGAAGGAGCTCGAGAAGATCATCCTGAAAAATGAAGAGACACATACGGTCCCGTCCCTCCTTCTCCACAGCTGCTGTGCGCCCTGCAGTTCCTACTGCCTCGAGTATCTGTCACAGTATTTTGAAATTACGGATCTCTACTATAATCCGAATATCACGGAGCGCGATGAGTATGTAAAGAGGGAGGAGGAGCTTGACCGGCTGATCCGGGAACAGCCGCATCTGCACGAAGTGAAGTTTGTGCGCGGGCGCTATGAACCGGAGAAATTCTTTGAGATCGCAAGGGGGCTTTCCGACTGCCCGGAGGGCGGGGAGCGGTGCTTCCGATGCTTTGCGCTTCGACTCGGCGAAGCTGCCCGAATTGCGGCGGAGGGAGGATTTGACTTCTTCACGACGACCCTTACTATCAGCCCGCTCAAGAATGCCGAAAAGCTGAATGAGATCGGCATGCGCCTTGGTGAGGAGTACGGGGTCAGGTGGCTTCCGACTGATTTTAAGAAGAAGGGCGGATATGCGCGCTCGATCGAACTCTCGAAGGAATACGGGCTTTACAGACAGAATTACTGCGGCTGTGTCTTTTCAAAGCGGGACGATTGTGCTAAACTTTGAAATCAGTTGCTGAAAAGAAAGATATGAGCAGGAAGCGGAGCGGAATGCGGACAGCACTGCTCACTGAGATAAACTGATAATGCATTAGGGGGTTTTTATGGCCAAGCTTTGGGGCGGACGGTTCACAAAAGAGACAGACAGGCTGGTCTATAGCTTTAATCAGTCGATCGGCTTTGACAGGAGGTTTTTCAAGCAGGACGTGCGGGGAAGCCGTGCGCATGTAAAGATGCTGGCAAAGCGAAGGATCCTGACGGAGGAAGAGAGAGATCAGATCCTCGACGGACTCAAGGGAATCGAGCGGGATGTCGATTCGGGAGCGCTTGTCATTGACGATACCTGTGAAGATATCCACTCTTTTGTCGAGGCCGTGCTGACAGAGAGGATCGGGGAGGCAGGCAAGAAGCTGCACACGGGCAGGAGCCGCAATGACCAGGTCGCGCTCGACATGAGGCTGTATATCCGCGATGAGGTCGATGAGACGGCGGAGCTCCTTCTGGAACTCCTTGAGACGGTCTTTCACATCATGGAGGACAATGTCCGCACCTATATGCCGGGCTTTACCCATCTCCAGAAGGCGCAGCCTGTTACGCTCGCCCATCATATGGGAGCGTATTTCGAGATGTTTAAGAGAGACTGGGAGCGAATGCTCTCGATCCGGTCCCGCATGAATGTGTGTCCGCTCGGCAGCGGGGCGCTGGCAGGGACGACCTATCCTCTTGACCGCGAGTACACCGCAAAACTGCTCGGCTTTGACCGCGCCTGCGACAATTCCATGGACGGTGTCTCGGACAGAGACTATGTCATCGAATTTCTCAGTGCGCTCTCTACCGTGATGATGCATCTCTCCCGGCTTTCCGAGGAGATCATCATATGGAACTCCAACGAGTACCGGTTCCTGGAGCTCGACGATACCTACGCGACGGGAAGCAGTATCATGCCGCAGAAGAAGAATCCGGATATCGCGGAGCTCATCCGCGGGAAGACGGGTCGTGTCTACGGGGCGCTTTACGCATTGCTCACCGTCATGAAGGGAATCCCTCTCGCATATAATAAGGATATGCAGGAGGACAAGGAGATGACCTTCGACGCGATCGACACGACGAAGGGATGCATTCACCTTATGAGCGGAATGCTCGCGACCGGCCGTTTCAATGAAAATCGGATGGCGGAGTCGGCCCGCGGCGGTTTCACGAACGCCACGGATGCAGCGGATTATCTCGTGAGAAAGGGCGTTCCGTTCAGGGACGCGCACAGTATTATCGGAAGACTGGTCCTTACCTGTATAGAGAAGGATATTCCGATGGACGAGCTTCCTCTTGAAGACTGGAAAAAAGAATCCGACGTTTTCGAGGAAGATATTTATGAAGCCATTTCTCTTGAGACCTGTGTCAGAAAGAGAATGACAAAGGGAGCGCCGGGAGCGATGTCAGAAGAGCTGGCAGCCTGCAGGGCATTCCTTGATAAAGCGAGAGCCTGAATGAAGGGCAGTGGAGGTAAGTGTTATGAGTGAAAAATTGAGAGTGGGTATTCTTGGAGCAACCGGTATGGTCGGGCAGCGCTTTATCACACTGCTTTCCGAGCACCCCTGGTATGAGATCTGCGTCCTCGCGGCGAGCAGCCGGAGCGC
>CADABA010000206.1 GCA_902785985.1 uncultured Lachnospiraceae bacterium | reverse complement strand
GCAGATCCGTTCGCACGAATAGAGCGCAGAAGAACAGAAATAGAAAGCCCCAAACCCGAGAATTTCACTCTCGACTTGGGGCTTTCTATCATCTGTTATCCGACCATGGATGCAATCAGGAATCCGCCTTTAATTATAAAGTTTTCCCGATATGGCGACAGAGATGCCCTCTCAAGAAACCGCTCAAGCATATAGTTTTGCAAAACGAGCTGAGCAGATACTTTCTTTACTCTTGCCATATTCTTAACGACAGCTTTCAACTGCATCGCATTCTTCACAGTAACACCTCCAGGTAGGCCCTGAGCCTTTCTTCTACCCGAAGTTTATAAGCATACTCTGACAACAGCGGGATATTTTTTTCTCTGCGAGAAACGTATTTTTTAAACGCATCTGTAACAATCTGAAAGGGGACTGTGCGTAAGCATGCGGACAGCGCCCGCCTGAGGAGGCTGTCCCTGCACCACGACTGCTTCATGAAAGACATGATGCACAAGGTCTCCACGGACATCGTGCGCTACTGCGTGGAGCACAAGGTCGGAACAATCGTCATGGGAGTGAACCGGGGCTGGAAGCAGGGGGCCGGCCGGAAACTCCGCAGGAGGAGACACCGACCACACCGAAGACCGGTGATGACAGGAACCCGCTGATCTGGCTGCTGCTTCTGGGCCTTGGCGGAGGACTGGCAGGTACTGCATGGTATCTGAAGAAGAAAGAAGAGAAGGATCAGAATCAGGAATAATGACTGATCGACTGCACCAAGCAGCATAGAAGTATCATTGCGAGGCTTGCCGGTGAAAATCGTGCAGGCCTTGCTTTGTAGGGTGAAAAAATTCAAAAGCAGGTTGAAGGATTTTCTTCCTTCTTTTGCCCCGGTTATTCTTTGGGGCGGATCAGCCGGAAATGGTTCTTCCTGCATTCCAGGATACCATCCCGTTTCATCCTGGTGAGTTCCTTCGACATATTGGTTCTCTCCAGATTCAGATAATCGGCAAGCTGCTGTCTGTCAAAGGGAATATCAAATTCTGCAGTGCGCTTTTGCAGGGAAACGGTGTTCAAATACGACAAAATACGTCCCCTGGCGCTTTTCGGAGAAGTGTGAAAGCTTCTTCCGGAGAGCGTCAGATTTTTATGCGCGGAAATAAGAAGCAGATTTCCGGTCAGCTTTTCCTTCCAGGCTGAAGGGGGCAGTTTTCCAAAGAGCCCTCCGATGGTCAGGAAAAGAATGCGGCAGTCCTCATTTGCCCGGACATCAACCAGCATCACCTCTTCGGGAAGAAGCGCATAGGTTTCTGCAAAGAACTGTCCGGTTGGCACATGGCTTAAGATCGTGCAGTTGCCCCACAGATCATTGCTCTCGATCGTGACGCTGCCGGAGAGGACGAGTCCCATGCGGTCAGTCAGATCCCCGGCGTGAAAGATGATCTGACCCTTCCTGAACTTCTTTTCAGAAGCATACAGCGTTGCAAGGCAAAGGCGGATTTCATCATCAGACATCCTCTGAAAGAGAAGAGTCTGATGCAGGCTGTTTGTGTCCATGAAAAAACTCCTGATTATTTTTTGAAATGTGGTTCAAACCACATATTATCAACAGCAACTATACTATACTGTGCTCAGCAACACAAGAGGAGGATGCAAAGATGATCAGGCAAATAATTCATATAGACGAAGAAAAGTGTAATGGCTGCGGAATCTGCGCGGATGCCTGCCACGAAGGTGCGATCGACATTGTGGACGGGAAGGCAAAGCTTGTCAGGGAACATTTCTGTGATGGTTTCGGGGACTGCCTGCCGAACTGCCCGACAGGGGCGATCACGTTCCAAGAGCGGGAAGCACCGGAATACGATGAATCAGCTGTAAAAGCAGCAAAGGAGAGAAAGACGATGAACGAAATGAATCACGAACACCATGAGGGTGGCTGCCCCGGATCAAGAATGATGCAGTTCGCACAGAATGATACTGATAACACTCCGGTAATCACCAGGAAGCCGGTTTCCAGATTAGCGCAGTGGCCCTGCCAGATCAAGCTGGTGCCGACACAGGCTCCCTTCTTTGACGGAGCGAAGCTGCTGATCGCAGCAGACTGCACCGCTTATGCCTATGCGAACATGCATGAAGACTTCATGAAGGGGAAGGTTACACTCATCGGATGTCCCAAGCTGGACGCCATTGATTATACTGACAAGCTGACGGAGATCATTCGCGATAATGATATCAAAAGCGTTACCGTTGTCAGGATGGAAGTACCCTGCTGCGGCGGATTACAGAGGGCAGCAGAGAATGCACTGAAAAACAGCGGCAAATTCATCCCGTGGCAGGTTGTTACGATCTCCCGCGACGGCAAGATCCTGGGCTAAGGAGGATTCATCATGGAATGGAAAGATAAGATTGGTTCGTTCATACAGATCGACGTAAGAGGCATTCAGGGGAATTTCTTTCAGGGGATTAAGAAGCAGGCGATGCAGCTGCCTGCGGGAAACGGGATGGAAATCATCCAGAGCTTCGATCCTATTCCCCTGTATGAAGTAATGGAAGGCCTGGGCTATGAGCATTTCACCGAGCAGAAGGGAGCTGCAGAGTTCCACGCTTACTTCTACCGCACGGAAGTGAAGCAGGAAGAGGAGGATATCCCCATGCGTCCGGCAGCACTGACCAACATGCCGCTGATCGATGAGAAGCTTGGAAATATCGCCGTGAACTTCTGGGATCTGACGTGGAATGATTGGTGCCGGACGGATGCGTCAGGCAACAAGAGAACTTGTGAAGGCATATATCCACGGCCTGGACAGCGCAGCGTTGGACGACGTGTTCGAGCTGCTGGCCTGGAATCAGGGGATCGGTTATTTCAGCTCCGAGATCGGACCGTCCACCCTGTTTGCTGCCTACAAGACTATAAAGCATATGGAAAAGCAGGGCAGGGAACGTAGCGAGATCTGCGAGATGCTCAAAGAAAAGTTTGGTGAAAAGAATCTGGATGTGAAGGTATGAGCACAGGCGGAGGCGGCATCGGGATTTACCAGTTCACCCGCGATATAGTCAAAGGCCTCATCGATATCTGCTTCTGCGCTCTCCGTCAGAACGTAATTGTATCGATCAGATGCCATGTTTCTCCCTCAGCTTTTTCAGTGAAGACTTTCCGTCTGTGACATTTCCCTTTTCGTAATCATCAATCCCACGGTTGACCATTCTGGCTTCTTCCATGGACTGCATGGTTCTTTCGTAATATTCAATATCCATTACAACAAGACGGCCGTAACCGTTCTTTGTAACAAAGACAGGGCCGTTCTCTTCTGCGCACTTGTAAGAAAGGTCTTCCTTCCGGAAACCGTTGCGAAGATGCTGATCAGTCACAGGAATAAGCAGCTGGAAGTGCAGGAAGCCCTCGGCGGCGAGTATCAGGATTATAACCTCGTTATGGCGGGCCCGTTCGGACTTCCTATGGAGTCCTCCCGGATCAATCACAGATTTCATGAACTGATCCGGGAACATGACCTGTCGAAAGTGGTCTTCCACAGCCTCAGGCACTCCAGCATTACCTATAAGCTCAAGCTGAACGGCGGGGATGTGAAATCTGTCCAGGGAGATTCCGGAAATGCGCAGGCAAAGATGGTAACGGATCAGTACTCTCATATTCTGGATGAGGACCGACGCACTAACGCGCAGCGGTTTGAAGAGGCGTTTTATTCCGGCAGGGCTCGTTCTTCTGAAGACAAGCCGGCACCGGAAGCAGGTACGGCCGGTGATGCTGCGACATTAATGAAGCAGCTGACGAATCCGGAGACAGCCGGGCTTTTGAAGGCGCTCGTGAATGCAATGGGGAATGAAGAAAGCAAGTAGGGTTTAAAGACGACTATTACATAGCAGGCGGATTGCTTGTCAGTGAGAATGCTGGCGGCAGTCCGCCTGCTGTTTTTGGTTAAGAACAGTATTTTGATATGGAAACAGTACAAAGAATGAGCAGATAAGAACAAAACATAGCTTATTTCGACATAAGATATGTAAAAATCGAACGTGTTTATTGACCAAGAGTGACAAATGTGATATCTTGAATTCAGGCAACAATCTTAAAAGGGGTGATACGAATGATTACATATATTGAATTGAAGAACTTTAAGTCCTTTAAGAACACCCGGTTTGATTTTCGAAAAGGAAAAAAGTCTTATAAAAAGTTTGTTGCGATTTATGGCGAAAACGGAAGCGGTAAGTCAAATTTTGTTGACAGCTTAAGCTTTTTGCGTCTCTCTCTGGAATCTTTTCATATGGTGGTCCCTGCGGAGCAGCTGCAGCAAATTCAGAAAACGGCTCCTTTGCCCGATGAACTGGTAGCAGCACTGACAAAAGGTGATCTGCTGTCCTTTCAGAAGGTGATGGCAACTCACAGAATGATTGACTGTGTGGAACCGACGACAATTGAGCTTGGTTTTGTATTCAATAATCATGCCGGTTACTACCTGTTGTCCTTCGAAGAAGGTATTGTAGGAGAAAAGCTGTATTATTTTACAGGAAAACAAAGCGGGGTTATGTTCGACCTTTCCATAAAGGATGGGCAGATCAGTACATCGTTTTGTGGAAGTTTTTTTAATACCCGGGAGGCAGAACGCGAGCTGAAAACGCTTATTGATCAATACTGGGGAAAGCATTCTCTTCTCAGTATTCTTCATAACGAACGAGAAAGAAAAAATGCCGAATATATCAACAAGAGCTACCTGACATATGTCTTTGAACCGATTAATATGATACTGTTACTGACGGCGAAGCATTCGATAGGTTCTTTCCAGGCTCAGAATGCAAATGTTAATTACAAAGGTGTAATTGACAATCCTATGGAAGGCCTTATTGCTGCAGTCCATGAGCATGCATTGGATCAGACGGAACGGATATTGAATGAGTTTTTCACTCAGGCCTATTCCGATATCAAGCAAGTCTTTTATCAAAAGAATCCGGAAGGGCCTAATCTGCACTACAGATTGTTCGTGCAGAAAATGATCGGGGGACAGATCCGAAGCATCAGTTTCCATGAAGAATCTGAAGGAACCAAAAGAATTCTGTTTATGATCAATGATCTGCTGGGAGCCTGCCAGGGAGGCACAATAGCTCTTGATGAAATTGATACCGGTGTACATGATCTGCTTCTTAAGACAATGTTGGCATCAATTGATGAGTGGATCGACGGTCAGCTTATTATCACTACCCATAATACATATCTGTTGGAAACACTGCGTCCGCAGTCCATATATGTTATTAATGTTGATTATCTCGGGAACAAGGAAGTTCATTGTCTCGATGAGTATGATATTCACGGCACGAATAATGTCAGAACCATGTACATCAAGGGATTGTTTGGCGGAGTTCCGGTGGTTGACGAAATCGAATATGGGGAGATTGTTGAAGAATTAAGAGAATCCGGTGTGCCACGGGAGGAAGCTGAATGAGAAAAGCAACTCCCGCGCAATACAAAAAAGCTGCAGTTATAGTGCATGGGAAATCCGAAAGGTTTCTTGCAAGTTATATCTACACTAATCTTCATTTACCGGTCGTCATCATTGATAAAAACAAAGGGAGAAGCAGCATTCAGATCAATGGGCTGAAAAAAATACTCAGCAGTAAACCGTACAATAGTCTCAAGAGCTTTGCGGATGAGTATTCTGTTGAATATGACAGGAAAGAGAAGAAGCTGAAGAATTTTAAGCTTTTTATCATCATGGATACAGATGACTGTTCTGAGAAAACCAGGGAGGATTACATATCTGGAAAGCTCTTTGAGAACAGTTGCCTGAAAGACTATATAGTGCCGATCTACAATTCTCCGAATATTGAGGAGATTATGGTCAAATCAGGAATTATGGCAAAGAGAATACCGGATTCTGAGAAAGGCAGTTACTACAGTAAGATCTTTCCAATCAACCAAGATCCGTTCTCAAACGATACACTGGATCAGATCCGGTTGTTTTCAAAGAAGCTGGAGAATGTAAAAGAGACAAATCTGCTGGAGTATGTTCACTATTGTTTGTCGCTGATTGATTATGTTTAAGGTGTTTTCACCCCAAACCTTGACAAAACACTGGTTATTTCAGGGCGGTTTTGTTCAGGTTTAGCACATAAACAGATAAAAGTTGACTGAAAAGTAAAACTGCATTTGCGGAAATAATTCTCCTGCATCGTCTAAAAAAGGCGCGCGCTGGAACGAAGAGCGTTCCCTTTTTTAGATATTTCTAAAAAACGTCTAATACATACCCGCTTTTTCTAACGAACTTCGACGGTCCTGTACGAGCCCGCCGCGACTCGGAACATGAGTTCAACCGTTGAAAAAACTGGCTTTTCTGAACCCGAACGATCCGGCTTAGTCTGGAAAGAAACGAAAACATGAGTTCTCCTAAGCGGAAGGTCGTGGGTTCGAATCCCGCCAGAAACGTTGTTTAAGAGGGCGGGAACCGAAGAAATCGGTTCCCGCTTCCTCTATCTTACAGGACGATTTCCGTTTAAAATTGGGTATCCAAAGTTTAGTGGGGTTTCTGGAATATGAGATCTCGATGATTGAAGGAATCATTTATCGGTTCTGGCCGAAAACGGAAGAGAATTAAATCTATGAGCGAGATTACCAAATCTGTAAAAACTCAGGAGCGGATGCATGCATCCGCCCTGCGGAAACTGAAGAAAACAAGCAAGTTTATTTCCCTGATCCTCCGCCACAAGCCTGATGCCATCGACATCACACTGGATGAACATGGCTGGGCAGATGTGCAGGAGCTGATCGACGGAATCAACAGATCCGGCGGCCATGAACTTGATATGGACCTGCTGGAGGAGATTGTCCGGACGGATGAAAAGCAGCGGTATTCCTTCAATGAGGATCATACGCTGATCCGCGCGAACCAGGGCCATTCACGGGGAGCTGACCACGAAGCAGGCGGCAATCGCGCTGATCCGCGCGAACCAGGGCCATTCCATTCCGGTGGATGTGGAGCTGGAGGAGAAGATCCCGCCGGATATTCTCTGGCATGGTACGGGAGAGAAGTACGTCTCTTCCATTGATGCGCAGGGACCCATTCCAAAGAGCCGGCTGTATGTGCATCTTTCCTCGGATATGGAGACTGCGCGAAAGGTCGGCAGCAGGCATGGGAAGCCGGTCATTTATGAAATCGA
>CADABA010000205.1 GCA_902785985.1 uncultured Lachnospiraceae bacterium | reverse complement strand
CACTGTGTCGCGCGCGCCCTATGTGAATTACGCCTACAATATCGCAGGGTACAACTATCTGCCTGCGCTGGACGCGTTCATGAAGGGATGGATCTTCCCCCAGGACGTGAGCTCGATGCTTGTGGGAGAGTGCGCAAGGCCGAATCCCGGGGACTACGTCATTGATATGTGCGCGGCACCGGGCGGAAAGTGCCTGCATGTTGCGGACATGATGGGCGGATTCGGGATGGTCGACGCGAGAGATGTCTCGCAGGATAAAGTCTCCCTCATACAGGAAAATGTCCGGAGGGCGGATCTCATCAATGTGAGGGCATCCGTCATGGACGCGCTGACATTTGACGGCGCTTCGGAAGGCCGTGCGGATCTCGTGATCTGCGATGTTCCGTGTTCCGGCCTGGGCGTCATCGGGCGCAAGCCGGATATTAAGTACCGCATCACTCCGGCCAAGATCGGGGAGCTTGTCGAGCTCCAGAGAAGAATCCTTGAGCTCCAGAGAAGAATCCTTCACAACGCGGCCTCCTATGTCAAGCCGGGCGGGACCCTGATGTACAGCACCTGCACGATCAGCCGGGAGGAGAATCAGGAAAATGTCCGCTGGTTCGTCGAAAACTATCCGTTCCACACGGAGAGCCTGAATCCGTATCTGCCGCGTGAGATCTGGAGGAATTCGACAGAGGAAGGATATCTCCAGCTCATGCCGGGGATCCACGAGACGGACGGGTTCTTCCTGTGCCGTATGAGGCGCGATCCGGAATGATCGAGAATAATCTGAAAGATATTTCCTCCATGGATCTTGCCGGGCTTACGGAATTCATCCTGTCTCTCGGCGAAAAGAAATTCCGGGCACGTCAGATCTATGACTGGATCAATAAGAAGAACGCGATGTCGTTTGCCGAGATGACAGACCTTTCGAAAGCCCTTCGGGAGAAGCTTGCCGGGGAGGCCTTCCTCGCCGCACCGGAGGCGGTCTCGACCCAGGTCTCGAAAATAGACGGGACCATGAAAGTCCTCTACAGGATGCGGGACGGGAACTATGTCGAGAGCGTCCTCATGAAATATAAGCACGGGAATTCGGTCTGCATTTCCACACAGGTCGGCTGCCGGATGGGCTGCGCGTTCTGTGCGTCGACGATCGGCGGGCTTACGCGGAACCTCACTCCGGGTGAGATGCTCGGGCAGATCTATGGAATCGAGCGCATGACCGGAGAAAGAGTCTCGAACGTCGTCTGCATGGGGACCGGCGAACCGCTCGACAATTATGACAATGTCGTACGGTTCATCCGCATGCTGACCGATCAGGACGGGCACAATATCAGCGAGCGAAATGTGACGCTGTCGACCTGCGGGATCGTTCCCGGGATCCTCCGCCTGAAAGAGGAAGATCTTATGATCAACCTTGCGCTCTCGCTGCACGCGCCGGATGATGCACTGCGTAAGCAGATCATGCCGATCGCAAGGAGGTACTCGCTCGATGAGATATTCGACGCGCTCAAAGAATATTACAGCAGGAACCGCAGACGGCTTACTTTTGAGTACAGTCTGATCGCCGGAGTCAATGATTCCGATGAATGCGTCACGAAACTGGTACAGCGTGTGCGCGGAATGAACTGTCTCATCAATCTGATCCCGGTCAATCCGGTCCGGGAGAACAATTTCGTCGCACCTTCGGGTGGGGCGTCTTTGGCGTTTCAGAAAAAACTTGAAAAATGTGGAATAAATGTTACTATTAGAAGGGAAATGGGCAGAGATATAGATGGTGCCTGTGGACAATTGAGAAAACGATACATGGAAACGGATAACATATGATAGCATATGCGCTTACGGATGTAGGTCAGAAAAGAAAAATTAATCAGGACAGTGTATTTGCTTCCCCGGCGCCGGTCGGAAATCTTCCGAACCTGTTTATCGTCGCAGACGGAATGGGGGGACACAATGCCGGAGATTTTGCTTCGAAGTACGCGGTCAATACGGTAAAGGAATATATTGCGGCCAGTGCAGAGCAGAATCCGATCAAGCTGATCACAGAAGCAATCGCACTTGCCAACAGAGGCATTCTGGAGAAAGCTGCAGAGCATGAGGAAATGCGCGGAATGGGCACTACGATCGTCGTGACGACGGTCATCGGCCATTTCGCTTATACGGCCAATGTCGGAGACAGCCGTCTGTATCTGTACGATGGGGAGCTTGTGCAGATCACAAAGGACCATTCACTCGTGGAGGAGATGGTCCGGCTGGGTGAACTCAGCGAAGAAGACGCGAGGAACCACCCGGACAAGCATATCATAACAAGAGCGCTGGGAGCATCCAGAAGGGTGGATGCGGATTTCTTTGACTACCGGGTCTCTCCGGACGCAAAGATCCTTATGTGCTCGGATGGCCTGTCCAACATGGTCGATAACGTTGAAATCCAAAGAATAATAGAAAAGCCAATGGCTGCGGAACAGACAGTAAAAGCATTGGTGGAAGCTGCCAACGACAACGGCGGCATGGATAACATCGCAGTCATTATTATCGAGCCGGATTCAGACGAGGAGGAACAATGTTAAAATCGGGGACTTATCTAGGGGAGAGATATGAGATTGTCGGCCGTATAGGCTCGGGCGGAATGGCTGATGTCTATAAGGCGATGGATACGAAGCTGAATCGTTTCGTTGCGGTCAAGGTCATGAAGCCGGAGTTCCGGGAGGACGGGACATTCATTTCCAAGTTCCGGAGAGAGGCACAGGCTGCGGCCGGTCTGGCGAATCCCAATATCGTCAATGTTTTTGACGTCGGGGAGGATTCGGGCAATTATTATATAGTAATGGAACTTGTCGAGGGAATTACCCTCAAGGATTATATCGCGAAGAAGGGGAAGCTTTCCGTGCGGGAGGCCACGAGTATCGCGATCCAGGTATGTATGGGCCTTGCGGCTGCACATGCCCAGGGCATCGTTCACCGCGATGTGAAGCCGCAGAATATCATTATCTCGACAGACGGCAAGGTGAAGGTGACGGACTTCGGAATCGCCCGCGCGGCATCCTCCAACACCATCAGTGCCAATGCGATGGGATCTGTCCATTACAGTTCTCCGGAGCAGGTGCGGGGAGGATATTCCGACTCCCGTTCCGACATCTACTCGCTCGGTATTACGCTCTATGAGATGGTCACCGGTAAGGTGCCCTTTGACGGAGAGACAACGGTCGCGATCGCGATCAAGCATCTTCAGGATGAGATGGAGCCTCCCTCAAAGTACACGCCGGATCTGCCATACTCGCTGGAGCAGATCATCGCCAAGTGTACGCAGAAGAGCGTAGACCGCAGATATCAGTCAATGAATGACGTGATTGCAGACCTCAAGCAGTCGCTTGTCGAGCCGAACGGCAGGTTCGTCACGATCACTCCGCTCGAGGATCATGCACAGACGATCATGATCACGCCTGCACAGCAGGCAGAGATCCGTGCCCAGAAGAAGGCTGCGGAAATGACGGATAACGGCAAGAAGTCCTATGCGTCGACGGAAGCCGCGCAGAAGCCGCGTTCACGCAGGGAACCGGACTATGCGGATGATGATATTGATGATGATGAGCTCGAGCCGGAAGAGGGGATCAGCTCAAAGCTTGAGCATGCTATGACGATCGGTGGATTTATTATCGGAATCCTGATCATCGTAGTCCTGATTTATTTCATCGGAAGGGCAGCAGGTCTCTTCAAGATGAATGGACAGGCAGCAAGCACGCCCGCATCGACTGCGCAGGTCGCCTCCGATACGACTGCCCAGAGCGGAACCACTCCTGCTGTTCCGGAGCAGGTCCAGGTTCCGGTCATCATCGGCATGACACAGGAGGAAGCGCAGGCTGAGGCCAACAAGTATAACCTCGGTGTCAAGTACATGGGAGAAGTCGCATCTACAGAGTATTCCGCCGGTCAGATCGTAAGTCAGGAGCCGGCAGCCGGCACAATGGTCGATAAGAACACGACGATCAGCTTCTATGTGGCGAGCGGTGCTTACGAGAGCACGATCCCCGAGATCGTGGGTCTCTCTCAGGAAGAAGCGACAGCCCAGCTGAGTGCTGCAGGCTACAACAATATCAACATTGTGACACAGGTCGATGAGAACATCGAAGTGGGGAAGGTCGTTTCCGTATCTCCGGGAGCGGGCGAGACCGCTATGACAGACACGATGGTCACGATCATGGTCAACGCTTCGGCGGACGGATCGACATCCGCCGGAGGAACAGGAACTGATTCCGGCGAGACGATCCAGCCGACCGGTGAGGTCGTTTCGGTTCCGGCTTACACGGGCCTTCCGCAGGAGATGGCTACGGAGGCTGCGCGCGCACTGGGTCTCAACGTCGCGATCGAGTACGGCGATTCCACGAATTTCGCTACGGGAGATGTCATTGACCAGAGCGTCATCGGGGAGGCCGAAGTCGGATCTACACTGACCCTGACGATCAACTCGCACGTATGGTGATTTGTCGGGAGATCGGCAGATATGGTCCTCGCGAGCGGGACAGGAAGTAAACAGGCAGGCATCTTTTAAAGGGTGCCGGATCATATGTAATGAATGAGAGCAGGGGAAGACAAGCAATTGGCTTCCCCTGTATTGGATTGAGGAATGCAGGGAAAAATCATTAAGGGAATCGGCGGCTTTTATTATGTGGACTGCGGGGACGGCCGGATCTATGCATGCAGGGCAAAGGGAATATTCCGGAAGCAGAAGATGAAACCGCTCGTCGGGGACAACGTCGAGTTCGTCATCACGCACGAGGGCGACATGGAGGGCAGTGTGGAGAACATTTTCCCCCGTGAAAATGAACTGATCCGGCCCGCCTGCTCCAATGTCGGGCAGGCTCTTGTCCTTTTTGCACTGAGGGATCCGGTCCCGAATTTCCAGATCCTGGACAGGTTCCTGATCTCCATGGA
>CADABA010000204.1 GCA_902785985.1 uncultured Lachnospiraceae bacterium | reverse complement strand
AATCATGGTGAACTTACACGGCCGCTGCTTTCTCACGCTGAAGGATTTTACGCCGGAGGAGATCGGATATCTTCTCGATCTCGCGGCGGATCTCAAGGCAAAGAAGAAAAAGGGAATCTACGGACATTCCCTTGAAAACAAGAATATCGCGCTTATCTTCGAAAAGCCGTCTACGCGTACAAGATGCGCATTTACGGTCGGCGCGCAGGATGAGGGCGGCCGCGCGGAGTATCTCGGCGTTGAAGATATTCAGCTCGGAAAGAAGGAGAGCGTGGAGGACACCGCGCGTGTTCTCGGCCGTATGTTTGACGGGATCGAGTTCCGCGGATTTCTTCATGAAAATGTCGAAAAGCTCGCAAAATACTCGGGTGTTCCGGTCTGGAACGGTCTTACGGACGACTTCCATCCGACACAGATCCTCGCGGATTTCCTGACCATGCGTGAAAAGTTCGGAACGATCTCCGGAAAGAATTTTGTCTTCCTCGGGGACGGCCGCAATAACATGGCGAACTCTTTCCTCGTCGGATGCGGAAAGATGGGTGTGAACCTTACGATCATCGCCCCGAAGGAGCTGTGGCCGGAGGAGAGCCTTGTCGAACTTGCGCGCGGATATGCAAAAGAAGCGGGATCGACGATCACGATCACGGAGGATGTGGACGCGGTGCAGGGAGCAGACGTCATTTATACAGATGTCTGGGCATCTATGGGCGAGGAAGCCAAGGCTGCTGAGCGGATCAAACTGCTCACCCCGTATCAGGTCAACGCAGCCCTCATGGCGAAGACGGGCAAGGAGAGCACGATCTTCATGCATTGTCTGCCGGCGGTCAAAGGAAATGAAGTCACCGAGGAAGTCTTTGAATCCGCGCAGTCTGTCGTGTTCGATGAGGCGGAGAACCGGATGCATACGATCAAGGCGGTCATGGTCGCGACACTCGGCAATATGGAGTGAATGCCGCGCAGGGATTCGGTTTGGAAGATGTCAGCTGACGATGACCCGAATCCCGCGCCAAGTCTCGCGAGCGAGACTTGAATGAGGATCCGAAGTTACAGATTTTCTGGCGATGGAAGAAGCAGCAGGCTCTGCGTGTACAGGGAGAACGTTCCATCGCTAAGTACATGAGCGGCGGCGAGACAGCAGGCTCTGCGTGTACAGGGAAAACCGCCATGAGCAAAGTGCGGTCAATGCTGCGGATGATTTGGAAGGCAGACCGGAGGAGTATGTGAATGAGGAAGAGACGGCCTCTTGAAGAGATCCTGTATTTCTGGATCGTGGTGATGCTGACGATTGCGATCATTACGAACAGTATTCTCCTGGTCATGTTCTGGGATTACAGAGTGATCCTTATCAATGTGACGCTGATCCTTGGAGTGCTCCTCAACATGCTTGTGGCGATGCACCGGCTGTTTGCGAAAAAGTGGACGGGTGTGCTCTTTATTGCGGCTTCTCTGATATGCATGGTCTTTCTCTTTCTGCCGATGCACAACAGGTGAGCTTTGCGGAAATTTTAGCTCAGCGGGGGATTGCAATCGGCCGGAGGCTGATATTCATCATCGCGAGACTGTACTTACGATGAAGGCAAGCGACCCTTTGTGCGTGTATCTCACGACGAAAGTCGCGAGATTGTACTCACGATGAAGGCAAGCATCCTTTTGCGCGCGAATCTCACGATGAAGCCATTTTTTCCTATGCACGCGTATCTCATGATTAAAACCACGAGAGTTGCGCGATGAAGAATAAGTAAATGATAACGAACGTCGGAGCCGGCGCACAATACGTGTTGCGTGTTGATGCCGGCTCTTTCTTGACAGTGCGATCCGGTATTTACCAATATAGATGGAATGGATACTGAAAAATGAAAGACAGCTGGGCAGACCGCGCTGCCTCACTTCTCGTGAAGGACAGTGCGAATGACTTCTATAAAAAAATACTCTATCGGGAGTCCACCGGATCCTCCAACGAGTGGATGAAAGAAGCCGGGGAGGCCGGGGATCCGTCCTGTATCGTCGGCATCGCCGAGGAACAGACCGCCGGAAAGGGACGGCTCGGCAGGACCTGGGTCAGTCCGAAGGGCGAGAATATCTACTTCTCCCTGCTCCTTCGCCCCGGTGCAGCGCCTCGCCATGCGGCAGCGCTCACGCTGGTCATGGGGCTTTCGACCGCGCAGGCGATCCGTGAGACGACAGGGCTTCCTGTTGGGATCAAGTGGCCGAACGATGTTGTGATCAATCACAGAAAAGTCTGCGGGATCCTGACAGAGATGAAAACGGATTCGGAGAAGATCGATTACGTTGTGATCGGAATCGGAATCAATGTCAATCAGACAGAGTTCGCGGAAGGGATCTCAGCAACAGCCACTTCGCTTCGGATCGAATCGGACATGCAGGAAATCGACCGGGCGGATCTGCTTGTGTCTGTGTTGCAGCACTTCCGTGAGAATTTCATTTTATATGAGAAGACGGAGGATCTTTTCGGGCTCAGGGAGGCGTACGATGCGCTGCTCGTAAACCGCGGGGAGCGTGTGCGGATCGAGGATCCGAAAGGACCTTATACCGCAGTCTCGAAGGGGATCGACGCGACCGGCGCGCTGATCGTCGTTCGGGAGGACGGTACGGAGGAACGGATCTCATCCGGAGAGGTCTCGGTGAGAGGACTCTACGGATATGTTTGATCTCTGAAGCAGAATTCTCGTGAGTCCGATCATGCGATGAATGCGAAAAGTGAAGCCCGGCTCTGACATGGGCTGTAAAGTCAGCGTCAGAGATTAAAACTTTCGGCGGATGGCAGCCGTGCAATCAGGAAGGAGCTTCGCACGTAAGCCCGGCGCGGAAAGAACGCCGGGATGTTCCTGATGGAACTGCCCGGATTTTTGGACGGCAGGTGAACTTACCTGCAGTTTTGTGGAAGGAAATACAGAAATATGGAAGTAACGCTTTGCGGTGCAAGCTGGTATGAACAGAAATATTATTTTAATCCGGCGTTTGACAAGCTGCCGGATGCGGTAAAGGATGAGCTCCAGATCCTCTGTGTAGAGTACACGGAAGATGTCGGCGGGGTGCTGACGATCGATTTTAAGGAGGATCGGAGACCGCATTTTACCGTCCGCTCTATGGAGGGAGATCAGCGGTTCGATGAGATCGGGTCAGAGCTCAAAATCAAAGAACTGCAGAGAGAAAAGGAGCAGCTGATGGAGAAACTGACGCTCTTCTACCGCCTGGTCGTGCTCGGGGAGCCGATGGAGAAGGCGTCGGAAGGGATTGAGCTGCAGACCGGGATGGAGACAGATACAGATGAAGTTCAATGACTGGGAACCGTTCCGGATCGGAAATGTGACCTTTACGAATCCGTTCGTACTTGGGCCGATGGCGGGTGTGACGGATCAGCCTTTTCGCATTCTCTGCCGGGAAATGGGCGCGTCGCTCGTGTCCATGGAGATGGTCAGTGCGAATGCGGTCTGTCACGGAAATAAAAAGACATTGGAATTCATCAACATAAGTGATAAGGAGCACCCGGTTTCCATGCAGCTTTTCGGACCGGATCCGGAGAGCTTTGTGTATGCATTTGAGCATCTCCGGGAAGAGCCGTTCGACCTTCTGGATGTGAATATGGGCTGTCCGATGCCGAAAATCGTGAACAACCATGAGGGATCGGCACTTATGCGGGACATTCCGAAGGCGGCAGCGATCATTCGGGAACTGAAAAGGGTCTCTGACCGGCCGGTCACGGTGAAGATCCGGGCAGGATTCAATGATGAAGAGAAAAATGCCGTCGAAGTCGCGAAAGCCCTCGAGGATGCAGGGGCGGACATGATCGCCGTCCACGGAAGAACGAGAGAGCAGTACTATTCCGGGCAGGCGGACTGGGATGTGATCCGCCGTGTGAAGGAGGCTGTGCGTGTTCCGGTCATCGGGAACGGGGACGTCGATTCCCCGGAGAAGGCGGAGCGAATGATGAATGAGACCGGATGTGATCTTGTAATGATCGCCCGGGGAGCGCGGGGGAATCCGTGGATCTTCAGGGACTGCATTTCCTACAGGGAGACCGGAAAGATTCCGCCAAGACCTGCGGTCGGAGAGGCAAAGATGCTCATGCTCCGGCACGCAGCCATGCAGCTGGCCGAGAAGGGAGACCATCTCGGGATCCTTCAGATGCGGAAGCATATCGCGTGGTATACGGCGGGCTATCGGAATTCGGCGAAACTTCGGAGCAGGATCAATTCGGTCCTCTCACTCGATGAGCTGACAGAAGTGCTGGATGCCTGGGCAGAGGAGTAAACGAACTCTCCCGCCGTTCATTCGGTAATCCTTATGAATGAGCATTTGTCTCATTCGGTGATCCGCATTCATCGCGCATTCGTCTCATTCGGCCAGTGCACGGTCTTACCGTTCATTCGGCAAGTGCGCAGGCTCACCGTTCTTTCTTGACAAGGCACTTTCAAGTGTATATAATTACGAATTACGACAGCGTGCTGAACAGGATGT
>CADABA010000203.1 GCA_902785985.1 uncultured Lachnospiraceae bacterium | reverse complement strand
ATTATCGCTGTGCCGAAAAGCGGCATAGCCCGGATATCGGCGCCATAAGTATTCCGGATCTGCCTTATATTTTTTCTTGATGTATCGATAAAGATCGTCCCTGAATGAGTCCATTTTTCTGTCGCCCCCATAATCCTTAAATGATGATACCGCTCAGGTGATCGATCTCATGCTGTATGATCTGCGCCGTCCAGCCGGAATATTTCTGACGATGCTTCTTCCAGCTGTCATCCATGAATTCGACTTCGATGTTCTGATAGCGGACCGTCTTCCTTGTGCCATCCAGTGAAAGGCAGCCTTCCTCCGTCTCGTACGGCGTATCCTTTTTCAGAATGACCGGATTATACATCACGATATTCATAAGGCCGACGTTCACGATGATGATCTTCTTCTTTACGCCGATCATGTTGGCCGCCATGCCGACACAACGATCCTGATTCGCTTTCAGTGTATCCCGAAGATCCTGGCCGACAGAAAGATCCTGCTTTGTTGCAGGATCTGATTTCTGTCCCAGGAAAAATACGTCTCTGACAATCTGTCTGACCATTCGTCCATATCCTCCGTTTATGTTGACGCTCCCACAACGCTCCGGTAAGGAAATCCGCTAATGTAGTTAATCGGATCATTCATAAGCCGCAGAAGAAGAGATCCTGTGCACGGTTCAGAGGAAGCGCAGAAAGTCCTGTACCCAGTATAGCATAAATAAGGGTATGCTGTTTGTCCGCTTTAGCTGATCATGGTTCATATCTTTCATGAAAAAACTTTTCCAATGATTTCCGATTTGAAATACCGGTCGGTAATGAAAAGTTCCTGATAAATGACACCGAATCCTCTTCTTCATCAGCATCCCATTCATCATACAGATCATCTTCATTGCTTTTGGCGGAAAAGAACTCAGAGCATTTTTGTCTTTTGTAAAATCGACTGGAACTTTGTTCCGTCAGAGATTTTCTTCTGATTTTGAAGTATTTCTTTCTCAGCATGCGTTTGGCTGATCTAATCAGCAGCATCATGCGGATCTCATCTAATACGCCAGTCATCGCACCCCCCTGATTCTTCTGTACTATGAATAATTCGTACATGATTAATATAGTTATACTCTGTATCGCCTTCTCAGTAAATCATATAATTTTTCGAAGGCTGCAGGTTAGGCTGAAATCGACGTTTACGCCATCTTCTTTTCAGATCCATGTCCGGCAGCTGTCCCTTAAAGAAGTATCAGAAGCAGCTTCAGGGGCTCTGTTCATAACCTTTTACATTTTTATGAGGGAATATCCCACCATTATTTACATTTTTATGAGTGAATATCTCGCCACTATTTACATTTTTATGAGGGATTCCTCAGATTCATAACAAGAGCATCTTTTCTGAGAATCTGGTATAATAATAGAAGATACATCTTTTCTGAAGTTCCGCAGGGAACTGACAGCGGAGGAGGTCTCAACTCTAATGGCAGCATTTTTCGGAGAAAATGAAATATGGAAGGGAGAAGGCGAGACACAGTTGGAAATTGACCGCCGTACCGTCGATCATCGACTGAGCGAGCTGACCAGGGAACTGAAGGGCGTCAGCCGTGAACGTGCCACTCAGCGTAAGAAGAGACAGGGGTCAGGACTGCCCCTGGTATCTCTTGTGGGCTATACCAATGCCGGCAAATCCACGATCATGAACGCGATGCTCGCTCAGCACCCGTCTGAAGAACTTCCGGAAGGTGAACCGGATAAGCGGCAGGTCTTTGAAGCAGATATGCTCTTTGCCACGCTGGACACGACCGTGCGCCGTATCACTGTTTCAGGAGGACAGGAATTCCTGCTGTCCGATACGGTCGGCTTTATTCATAAGCTTCCCACCTCTCTTGTCGAGGCATTCAAATCGACTCTCGAAGAGGTGACACAGGCGGACCTTCTGGTACAGGTGGTAGACGGCTCCGACCCGCATTGCAGGAACCATATCGAGGTCACAAAGAGTATCATCGCGGAGATCGGCGCCGGTCATATTCCCATGATCACTGTCTTCAACAAGGCAGATCTCTGTGTCCCGCCTGCTGCGCACCCCGTCACAGGCGCCATAGAACAGACCGTCGACGGGATTACCAACGTAAATCTCGTTCTTTGCGCCAAAGAAAAAAGTTCAATCGACTGCCTTTGCAAAACAATCTTCGATATCCTCCACGCGAAGCGGACTGTCCGTACATTCCTCGTTCCCTATGATCGGGGAAATGTTGTCTCGTTCCTGATGGAGCGTTCGGTCGTGCTGGAAACAGAATATACAGAAGAGGGGACAAAGATCACCGCTGAGTGCGATCAGACGACTGCGGATCAGGCAGAAAAAGAACTGATGCGATAATGCATCAGGGGTTAAATGTATCTACACTGCAAAGATGTGGAAACGAAAAAACCCGGAGACCCCGGAGAAAGGAAAATCCAATCACCATCGCTGATGATTGGATCAGATATGCCGGTATGAATAAGATCTTTGAGCAGGTCGACCGCTATATGCATGAAAGTCTGAGAAAAGGACTGCCCGATATAAAGCCGTGTGATCTGGAAAAAGACGGCGCGGTCTTTTACATGAACGGGAAAAACGGCACGGCATTTGATTGGTATGTCAATGAGCATTTTCCGTATTTTTTCATCTTTTATAACGATAAGGAGAACCTCGGTGCGGTAAAAGCAGCCCTCTACACAGACGGGGGTCTGACTGTATATGTTTACGGAGAGAAAGGCCATGCAGAGCCGCTCCATTTTGAAGAACAGGTCCAGGCAACTTCCGAGGAATTGCTGGACCTGGCTGTACTGCTGACCGCTCATGCGGACGGCGAAAAAATATGGGATGAGGATATCCGTATACTTGACGCAGAAGGCAGACCGGAAGCAGAAGAGGTCGACCTTTTTCTTTCGCTTGAAGAGGCCCACAGGCCGATGATCGAGCGGAGAGACCTCCTTCCGAAAACCGTAATCGTTACAAAGAAGGTTCGCGAGGGCGGCTGGAAAATCGGATACGGACTGCGCGACGAACCCACAAATGAGCGTGACAGCGGATGGTTTTTCTCTGTCGGTGACGAGACGGATGAGTATGTGAATGACCCCGGGAATCTGGAGCTGTGGGTCGTAAATTCCGCTTTGATCTACGACCCTGCTCTGACCGAATTCATTACAGCTCCGTATGGGACGACAATCGTCCGGGTCTCATCCGACCGGTTCGAGCCGGACGAGCCGGGAAAAGAGATTTTCATAGAGAAGAACTGAGTCTCTTCTCTGTTATGCCGGCAGCTTCATGCAGCATCGGAAAGCTCGTATCCAGTAGCAGTATCCTCACCGCAGCTTTCCGGTGCACATGTCTGTTCCTCTGAATACTCTGCGCCGGCAGACTCTTCATGACCGCTCATGCCTGCTTCTTCAAAGTGATCGTCCCAGGCCGATGCCTCTGCATCTGATAAGACAGATTCTGTTTCAAATGAACTGCTGTCGCCCACTGCAGATTTTGATTCAGCTGCTCTGCTGTCACCCTCTGCAGATTCCTGTTCCGGCGCTGCAGCATCAACACCTGAATCACCCGATGCTGCAGTATCAACACCTGAATCACCCGCTTCTTCGTATGGTACATTTCCTTCATCTGCACCGACAAGCGCTTCGTTTTCTCTTTCCGCCTGTTCCCTGCGGTAAGCCTCCTGATCAAATTCTCTGTACGGCTTCGTATTTTCTGCAATCTCCGGGTCAGCCGTAGAGATCGCATAATGATTATCAGTTATCACATAGTTATAATAATCGGACGTCTCGTTTTCATCGAATATCCAGAGGTCTGCATACGGTTTATCAAACTCCTGCAAAATGGATCCGCTTGCGCGCTCGCCGATTTTCTGCGATGCCGTTTCCAGATAGTTGAGCACATCCGTACAAAAATCCAGGGATGTATTTCCTGCTTCTTCGCCAACGATGAACATTCTTTCAAAGGTCTCACAGTCCTCGCCCAGAGTATCCTTTATTATCTCATCCAGTGTCTTTTCGCTGTGAAGCAGCTGAAAAATATCCGACATACTGTTCCTGAGCTCAGCCACATCTATATCCGTAAGTGTGCCGTCATCCGCATACTTCAGGGCGGATGGTTTTCCCGACGATTCCAGATTCCTGTCAAGCAGATACATGACTGCCAAAGGCCCGTAGCAGTAGTTCCTGTCGTCATTATCCATTATGGTCTGATCTGTATATAATGTTTCGATTTCTTCTGTATACTGAGCTTTGATTCGTTCTTTTGTATAAAGTATTCTACCGTCTTCTTTTTTCCCTGCCCTGTCAAAGAAAACTTTACTGTTCCCGTCCTGATAGAATCCGGCAATCAACTGTGCAGTCCCCTCAATAAACCATACGGGGTATGCCCTGTATTTCATTTCATAATCACTAAACCTGAATTATTCACCGCGATGCGGTGAAAGCGGCTGAAAGCCGCATTGTTACTATAGTTATAATGCTTTGTTGCTTTCACTCGAAAAGTGAATAGAA
>CADABA010000202.1 GCA_902785985.1 uncultured Lachnospiraceae bacterium | reverse complement strand
AAGATAAAGGAGGATGCGCTTTGAATTATGTATTTATCTCACCGGCTTACCCCGTGACCTGCACACAGTTCTGCGACCGCCTGCACAGGCACGGCGTGAATGTACTGGGAATCGGGGACGTACCCTACGACGCACTGAACGACCGATTGAAAGATTCCCTGACGGAATACTACTTCGTGAGTTCGCTTGAAGACTATGATCAGGTATACCGCGCGGTCGCTTTTTTCATTCACAAGTACGGCCGGATCGACTGGCTGGAATCTCTGAATGAATACTGGCTTCCGCTGGACGCAAAGCTGCGCACGGACTTCAACATTGCTGTCGGCACAAGAGAGGACAGGATCGGTGCCCTTGTCAGGAAATCCCTCATGAAGCGTCTCTTTATCGAGGCCGGGATCCCGACCGCACGCCAGCACATTGTTTCGGATCTGGAATCCGCACTGGACTTCGTGAAGCAGGTCGGTTATCCCGTGATCGTCAAACCGGATATCGGCGTCGGAGCAAACGGTACAGTAAAGATCAATAAGGAAAGCGAGCTTCTGGCCTTTTACAATGACCTTCCGCAGACCCCCTATGTCATGGAAGAGTTTCTGTGCGGCGATATCTGCACCTACGACGCGATCCTTGACGCTGACTGTGAGCCGCTCTTTGAGTCCATGTGCACCTATCCGCCGGTGATCGATTCTGTGCAGAATGACGAGAGCATCCATTTCTATACTGTCGCTGATGTACCTGCCCAGCTGCGCGATTTTGGCAGGAAAGCTGCCAAAATATTCGGCGCAGACCGGAGATTTGTTCATTTTGAGTTCATCAACATCACGAAGGATTACGACGGCATAGGAAAAACCGGCGACTATGCGATCATGGAAGTGAATATGAGGCCGGCCGGCGGACATGACCCCGATATGATGAATTACGCGCAGTCGATTGATGTCTTCGACATCTATGCGCAGATGGTCACGGGCAACAACGCGGATATCCCTGAATCTGCGGAGCGCTATGTCTGCGCATATGCGGCGCGCAAAGATGGCTGTCGCTACACGCACACACCGGAAGAGATCACGGCTCGTTACGGCAGTGCCATCGTGATGCAGGAAGAAATGCCGCCCATCGACTGGCCATCAATGGGACGATACGTCTACATGGCAAAATTCAAGGAGAAGGAGGAGATGGAGGAATACTTCCGCTTTGTCCTCGCGACCGCAGCCGAAAGTGACTGAGCTGTGTTACATCGGCGCTCCGGTCTGCTTTGTCCTTATGACAGGAAAATTCCCCACCATACAAAATACCGGGAAAAGTCCTTATGACCGGAAAATTCTCCATCATACAAAATACCGGGAAAAGTCCTTATGACCGGAAAATCCTCCATCATACAAAATACAGTGAAAACAGTAAAAACCTGCTGTCCGGATCATATAAGATCCGGCGGCAGGTCTTTTCATTTGGCATCATATTCTTCTTCCGTTTGGTATCATATTCTTCTGTTTGGCATCTTATTCTTCTTCCCATTACGCATCATATTCTTCTTCCGTTATGTCCTGATCAGATAAACCACACACCAAGCATCACACATCCCTGCGCAATGATATTGATTCCCTGTTCGATCCAGTTGCCCCTTACGTCGTGGCGGTCGAACTTTCGCGCGCAGATGACCATTCCTGTCAGCGCGCAGACAGCAACAATAAAAAAGAACAGCGACGGCATCCTGCGCGCACCGTCAAGCAGACCGCTGACAGCGCTCTTTTCTGCCGTGAACACTCCCGCAGCCATCAGAAGAAAACCCGTCGGCATGACATATCTCAGCTGCATTCCCAGGAGCGCAACATCTTTTCGGGCGACGGCAATCATGAACTTCCAAAGAACTTTGCCGAAACCCGCCAGAAAGCACAGTAGTGCCCCGACAAAAAAGACCCAACTTCGGAGCTTTACTCCGAGCATGATCGCGGCGATCCCGAAAAACAATACCGGGACAGCATCCATGATCGCAAGCTGCAGTGTGAACTGAGAATTATCTTCCTTTGTTGTCTTCATATTACTGTCACTTTCTCCATCAGGTCTTCATCATCTGCTGATATCATTTATGAAATACTTTTTTACAAGATTATGGTGATACAAGAAGCTGCTTCATACAGTTGTCAGATTCAGTCCCATACAAGCGGTTCGTTCATTTACAGCATATCTGAACCGAATCCTTCACGCAGACACGAAATAAGCGCACATTACAGTTCATACAATGCCGAATACTTCCTTTCCAGATAATCCAGAAAATCATCCGGTGTAAGCTCGCGTCCCGTGATATCCCTGATCCAGTCACCCGGTGCAAGGCGGTCCGCCTTCTTCCATACATTTTCAGACATCCAGTCATTTATGAGATCAAATCTTCCGTTTTCCACAGCCTTGTCTACATCTATCTCCTTCCGCATTCTGGCCGCATACATGGAATTGTACATATTGCCGAGCGCATACGTCGGGAAATAGCCGAAGCCAGATGTCCAGTGCACATCCTGAAGAACTCCCGATGCATCGTCGGAGGGTCTGATTCCGAGATACTCCTCATATTTATCATTCCAGATCTTCGGAAGCTCATCTAAATCCACTTCGCCCGCCACGATCATCTTCTCGATCTCATAACGAATCATAATGTGGAAAATATAGGTGAACTCATCCGCTTCCGTACGGATGAGCGACGGTCTCACGATATTAACAGCCTCATACAGCTCCCGCTCGGTCACATCATACATCGCATCCGAGAAGAGTTCCTTAACTTTCGGGTAAATCAAATGAATGAACGCCTCAGACCGCCCGATCACATTCTCATAAAATCTGGAAACAGACTCATGCTGTCCCATCGTCTTTCCCTCATAGATGTGATGTGTCCAGTTCTCGCACGGCTGGTTCTGATCGAACAGTGCATGTCCTCCCTCGTGGATCGTACTGTACATACTGGACAAGAAGAGATTTTTGAAAAAATGCGTCGTAACACGCTCATCATCCGGTCCCATACTGTCCGTGAACGGGTGCTCTGTCGTCGAGAATGTGCCGCGCTCAAAATCAAAACCGATTATCTCGAGCAAATAGCGCGTCATTTGCTCCTGCAGCCTTTCATCTACCGGACGGGAAACGAAATCGTGCCGTATGACCTTCCCGCTTGTCATGATTCTGCGAAGGAGGGGAACCAGGCGGGTGCGGCATTTGTCAAACATCTCGTCAAGTTTCGCGGAAGTCATTCCCCGCTCATAAAGGTCCAGAAGATTGTCATAGACAATCGAACTTTTCTCTGTCATCAGATCTACACGCTTCAGCTCTACATCCCGTACAGCCTTGAGTGACGGTACAAATGCAGAATAATCCGACTTCTGCTTTGCCATAAGCCAGTCAGCATATGCCTTATTGTACGTCTTCGAAAACTCTCTGTCCTGCTCTGGCGTCACTCTGCGTATGCGGGCATCCTCCCTGTGGAGCTGCTCCGCCAAGGCACGGTCAAATTCATCGAGCTCATTTCTGTGATCGTAGAGCCAGGAAGCTGCCTCGAGAAATTCCGGGTTCCTGTGTATAAGAAAGATCTGATTTGTCAGATAGGAAGCCGTATCCCCTGCCGCCTCCATGGCAGCCGGCGGACACAGTGTCTCCATGTCGAACTGTACGATATGAGCTGCATGGCTCAGATGCGCTTCCTCATCGAAAAAAGTTTTAAGTCGTTTAGCATCTCCTGTGTCTTAGGTGTCATCTCTGTTTTCCTCGCTTATGCATATTTTGTCGTAATAGTTATACTATACGGCATTTTCTTACCTTAGTATAGCCCTGACTCGAAAAGAAAAGCGTGAATCAGCTCATGCCTTGTCACCTGACGCTTGTAAGATTCCATGTCCTTCAAGCTGTCAGCTTCCAGCTTATCCTGCTTGTCGACAACACACACCGCCACTGAAGGATCACAGTATCCGTCATTTTCTTTCAGGGCAGAATCTGTCGCCGTTGTCGCTTCGCGGACTTCGTACAGTCTGCCAAGAACATTTACTCTCATGCTTTTCTCCATCAAAAAAGCACCGCCGGAGCGATGCTGGTGAGTAGCTTTTCATTCTTGATTAATTGAAGATAACAATGTCTCCGTCTGGCAACACTTCACGTCCAAACTTCATATTCTTGCGTGCCTCTTTCTGACGCATATATTCTTCTCGAAGTTTCTGGCTCGCATGCTCCCAAATATACTCTGTTATTGATAGCTGAGAATCTGAATTGACCCATTCATTTGCAAGATGGCTTTCTTCTTCTGAAGCCCGTTCTGGTTGTCCAAGTCGTGTTCGTTTCATCTCAGTTCTCCAATAAAGTTATACTATACGGCATTTTCTTACCTTAGTATAGCAAGAGAGATAAGAAACGGTATAACGACAACAAATGCAGCTGGAGGACATTGTATATTAGCAATGAATAATAATACAAGCATAAGAATTGTAATGAACCTCCACCCCCATGCGGTGCTGATCCGCGTCCTATGGAGGTGGTATCAAAAAACCTGCGGGCTTTAAAAGCCCTCTGTTTTTTAAGATATTTG
>CADABA010000201.1 GCA_902785985.1 uncultured Lachnospiraceae bacterium | reverse complement strand
AGAAGGAAGGTCTGTTTGCCATGCGAAAAAATGTTGATCACAAAATAAATCCGCCTTTCGAACAACGCATTTTCAACGAAACCGCTGAATCATCAAGGTGCCAGGAAGAATACTATCCCCATATGCCGATATTTTTCAGTTGACCCGTCCGCGGCTTGGTACAATTGGAAAGAATCACATTTTGAGCAGATTCGATGTTTAATTCAATCTGCTTCTTTTTCTGCTCAAAATCTGATACTTTCCTGATGAATTATATCATAAAAAAGGATATCGGCGAATTGTACTGATTCACCGATATCCTCTGCGTTTATCCGTTATGTTCATACTTTACGTTTTCATGCTTTACATTTTCATGCTCCGAACCTTACTACAGAGTCGTTCTGTGTTACGATGATCTATCTCATCCATCGAAACGCCGAATATAGCTGACAGGGCGATCAGGTTGTCCAGATTCGGCATCGCCGCCCCGTGCTGCCACTTGTAAATCGCCTGCGGAGTGGAAAAGCCCATCAGGACCTGCATCTCCCTCACGGACAGCCCGGCTGCCAGCCTCAGTCTCACAATCTTCCTCCCTGTGGCAGCCATATCAATGACCGGTATGTTCATGTGAACAGGTATTGAAGAAGTATTGCGCCTTAAGCGTTATGTCCCTGAGAATACAGGTATCAGGGAAGCATTGAGCCTTGAACGATAATATGTTATACTCCCTGCAGATTTATTCTTCATCGCGCAATACACATGACTTAAATCGTGAGATACGCGCTCAAAGTGAAATCCGGCTTCATCGTGAGCACAATCTCGCGATGAAGATTCGTTTATCTCAGTGGGGGATTGTAACCCACCACTGAGACGAGCAGGATATTGATCTATCCCCCGCTTATAGAAGCGGGAGTCTTTCCCACTGAGATAAAAGCCTCAGCTGCACAATGCTCCACTGGAGCATTGTTACGCATGCTTAGACACGGCGGATCGCTTTACGTGCACAGTGGAAGGTACCAAGGCGCCGCGCACGTTGTGCAAGAACGCCGAGACGTTCCTGAAATAATTTTCAAAGAATTTTCGAATCTCCTGATATTATATTGACTGATCTTTTTCGACCAACTCTATCGACCGATCTTTTCGACCGACTCTATTACTGATTTTTTGTCCGACTCTGTTACCGGTCTTTTTCTGTCCGACAATGATACTGTCTGTTCCGCTTTTATTCCCCATGCAGAGGTATACGATGGAAGATAACGTTAGAGTAGTTGACCGTGTCTTTGATATTCTGGAACTTCTTTCGATCGAGTCATCCCCGGTCGGCATTTCCCATATTTCCCGAATGACAGGCATGAGCAAGAGTACCGTACACAGACTGGTCAACAGCATGTACGCACGCTCCTATGTAGCCCGGACCAAGGACGGCCGCTACTTCCTCGGCTATAAGATCGTCGAGCTCGCCGGCACCCACATAGATAATCTTGAGCTTGTCACCGAGGCCAAGCCATTCCTGAGCCAGATCTCGCGTGAGCTGGAGCTCAATGCGCATCTCGGGATCCTCGACAAGGCCGAGGTAGTCTACATTGAAAAAATGGATGTTCATCCGAACATTCAGAAATACACGCAGATCGGGCAGCGCTCCCCCGCCTACTGTTCCTCCATGGGAAAATGCCTCCTCTCGGGTCTCTCCCAGTCCGAGCTCAAGGAAGTCCTGGAATACATAGAATTGAAGCGCTACACGAAAAAGACTATCACAGACCAGGCTGAACTCATAAAAGAACTCCGGGAAGTGCGCCGCAGAGGCTGGGCAATCGACGACGGGGAGTATCAGGAAAATCATCGCTGCATCGGAGCTACGATTTATGATTTCCGGGGCGTTCCCATCGCGGCCATCAGCGCCAGCGGATCCGCCGACAGCCTGACCGGAGAAATACTCGACCGGACGGTCACGGCAGTCTGCTCTGCCGCCCGGGAGATTTCCCTTCGGATGGGGTATATTGTCTGATCGAGACGAAGATGCGCAGGGATTCGCTTTGGTACTATGTCAGCTTACGCTGGCCCGAATCCCGTGCCGGGTCTCGCGAGCGCAGCTTTAATTCAAAACCAAAAAAGGGCTGCCTCACCGGCCGCGAAAGATTTTGCGCAAACAGGGAACAGATCCTTGTTCTCCGCCAAATTTCCCGGCCGGTCAAGACAGCCCCATTTTAATCTCTGACGCACTCATCTCGTGATTTCAATCATGAGATGAATGCGCAAAGCGAAACCTGGCTCTGACATGAGTTACAAACCCGCGTCAGAGATTAAAGCCTCCGGCGGATCGCAGCCGCACAATACAATCAGGAAGGTGCTTCACCCCCTGCGCCGCGAGGCAGTAGCGCCCAGGCATCCCTGATGCCGGATGCCGTCAGATGATATTCTTCAGGACGATCGTCTTTGTTCTGGTCACTTCGTCAAATGTAGACATGACTCCTTCCGTTCCGATTCCGGAATATTTATATCCGCCGAACGGCATCTCGAAGCTCCTGAAGAAGCTTGCACCGTTGATGACGGTCCCGCCGCATTCGAGAGCCCGGCAGACCGCCGTGGCAGTCTTCATATTTTCGGTGAATACGCATCCGCAGAGACCGAATTTCGAGCTGTTCGCGATCTCAATGGCCTCCTCGACCGTCTCGAATTCAATGATCGGAACGACCGGTCCGAAAATCTCCATATCAGAGGCAACATCTGCCGTTTTGGGGACATTTCCTATAACAGTCGGCGCGATAAAAGCTCCGTCCCTTGTTCCGCCAAGCAGGATTTTTCCACCCTGCTCGACCGTCAGGTCGATCTGCTTCTTGACCTTTATGGCCGCCTTCTCACTGATGAGGCAGCCGATCTGTGTTGTCTCATCAGATGGCATTCCCTGCTTCAGTGCACTGATCTTTACGATCGCCTTCTCTGTAAATTCCGCGACTCTGCTCTTATGCACAAGAAATCTCTTCGACGCACAGCAGACTTGCCCCGTATTGTACATACGTCCCCAGATCAGCTCCTCGACTGCAAGATCCACATCGGCGTCCTCGAGCACAATGAACGCGTCATTTCCGCCAAGCTCCAAAGCAATGTGCGCGAGATGATCCGCCGCCCTTCTGTACGTCTCGATACCGACCTCCGTGGATCCGGTCAGGGTGATCCCATGGACGTCCGGATTCTCGCAGAGCCATGTGCCGGTCGTCTGTCCGCGTCCGGTCAGGATCTGCAGAGCACCCGGCGTCACGCCGGCATCGCCAAGAAGCGCGGTCAGCTTGCAGAGAGTCAGCGGGTTGTCTGTCGACGGCTTGACAATGGCCGCATTCCCTGCAAGAAGTGTCGGAGCGACTTTCTGATCAAAAAGATCGCACGGAAAATTAAACGGAATAATGCACGCGATCACGCCAATCGGCTCCTTCGTCTCGATCAGAATATGCCTGTCCTGGCCCGGCTCAAGTCCTGCCGGGAAAGTCTGGCCATAAAGATGCTTCGCTCTCTCGGAAAAGCCCTTGAAGGCGATCGGGATGTTGGCGATCTCCGCCCTTGCCTCCACGATCGGCTTGCCTGTCTCCTGTGAAAGAGTCCGGGCCAGATCCTCCTTATTTTCTTCCACAAGTCCGATAAAGCGGTACATGATCTCTGCCTTCTCGTAGACCGGTACATCCTTCCAGATCTTCTGGGCCGCTTTTGCGTATTCGACCGCCTTGTCCACATCCTCCTTCGTGGCCTGCGGGACCGTATCCACAACGGATCCATCCGCCGGGTTGATAACTTCTATGACTGCTCCGTCTGATGCATCCGCCGGAGCGCCGTTAATATACATTTTCATAGACATGCCTCCTAAAGAAATACTATTCGACTCCCTGATCCTCTATCCGCTCTTTTCAGGCGGCCTTCTCAGGCCTTAAAGCCGGTGAAGGAGAGCGACAGGCCGCCCACCGTATTCGCGGAATGTTCCGCGGTACCGTACTCGCCAAATGTAAAGACCATCAGGAACTCCCGATCTCCGGTCACTTCCTTCACCGCGGGATAAATTCCCTCTTCCTTCGCCTCCAGCTGAAGTCCCAGCCTGCGTCCGCCGCAGTGGACCAGGAAGAACGAATCCGCCCCGCCAATCTTCTCATCGACTGCTTTGATCGTTTTCGGATTTGCCGCGATCATCTCGTCCGGCGTGAGCTCCATCTGAATGATGGCAGTCTTTTCCTCCAGCTTTGCACCGATATTCATGGAGAGATCCTCGTTAGCCGCCATCGGATGACGGATCGCTGTCAGTCTGCCGATCGGATCCTTGACTCCGAGAGGCGCGAAGATCGTTGCGGCAAGAAGATTTCCTCCGGCAACCTCTTCCTCCTTCTTTCCGGTCCATTCGCAGTATTTCTTCACTGCCGGAACACCGTCAATCTCCACCAGTGTGCGGTCGTTTACGACTTTGGAAATAACACCGACATTGTCCGTCTCCCTGTACTGCCCGGTATACAGATTGACCATCGGTGCCTCTGACGCAAAGAGCGCAATCGCACAGCCGTCCGCAAAAATCTTGTCATCACAGATGATGCTCCATTTTCCCTCGACCGTATTGTCCGCGGCAGAACCGCCGAACACCGGAACATTGCCGATCACATCCTGAATACCCGCAATATATTTTTCTTCCTCGGCAGGGCTTGCTGTCATGAAGAAATAGTTCGGTTTTCTGCCGCCCAGTTCTGCAAGCGCCTGCTCCGCGAGCTTCCGGCCGATTGCTCTCGCGCACTCTCCCTCCTGCTTTGCGGCTCCTGCAACGCCGACCTCGACATCTCCGCCAAATGCCATAATTCCCGAATATCCGTCCGGGGAATTCAGATACCCGTCATGAACACAGATCGCCGCAGACGATGTACAGCCAAGGATATGGGTTTTGGAGACACTCCTGATCCCTTTTACGACTTCCGCCTGGTCAAGAACGACTGATGTAAAAAGCAGTCCGACCTTCGCTTCGGCAAGCTCCGCTTTTGCCGCGGTCTCTGCTCCGCTTGAAAATGCATCAGGGTTCTGACTGTAACCGATTTTCGTTTTCAGCATGGTAGATCCTCCTTTACTTGAAAACACGAAACACATGCATCTGACTGTTTTCAGTATAGAAAAATGCCCTGAAACGAACAACACGGCCATCCCGCCAGGCGGAACAGCCGTTCCGGCATGTGGAACATGCCAAAGTTTCATATTTATGCTTTATGTTTTTATGCTCCGAACCTTACCGCAGCGTTATTCTGCGTCACAATAATCTCATCCATCGAAACGCCGAAAATCGCTGACAGGGCGATCAGGTTGTCCAGATTCGGCATCGCCGCCCCGTGCTGCCACTTGTAAATTGCCTGCGGGGTGGAAAAGCCCATCAGGATCTGCAGC
>CADABA010000200.1 GCA_902785985.1 uncultured Lachnospiraceae bacterium | reverse complement strand
ATCGCGAATGATCTTTCTGGTGCGCAGGATGGATGTCGGGCTCATGGACAGCTCGTCGATACCCATCTTGACAAATGTCTCTGTAAGAGCCGGATCAGCGCCGAGCTCGCCGCAGATACCGACCCATGTATTGTGTCTGTGACCTGCTTCGATCGTCATCTGAATTGCCTTCAGGACTGCCGGATGATGTGCATCGAAGAATTTCTCGAGAGCCTGATTCTGGCGGTCGATCGCGCATGTGTACTGTGTAAGGTCGTTGGTTCCGATGGAGAAGAAGTCTACCAGTTCTGCAAGCTCGTCTGCAATGAGAACAGCAGCCGGTGTCTCGATCATGATACCTACGGAGATATCCTTCTTGTACGGTACATCGTGTGCATCCAGCTCAGCCTTCGCCTGATTGAGCATCTTAAGGCAGGTCTCGACTTCCCACTTGGAGATGATCATCGGGACTCTTCACGAGTCAGGCAGATACGGATCGCACGGAAGCCCAGAGCCGGGTTCTCTTCCTTGTCCAGCTTGAAGTAATCGATCTGCTTGTCAGCGCCGATGTCAAGTGTACGGATGATCAGCTGCTTGCCTGCAAGAAGCTCAGCGACTTTCTTGTATGCCTGGAACTGCTGCTCTTCTGTCGGATAGTCGTCATTCTGCAGATACAGGAACTCGGAGCGGAAGAGGCCTACGCCTTCGCCGTCATTCTCAAGAACATATCCAACATCGCCTACGCCGCCGATGTTGCCATACAGATGTACGTGGCGTCCGCTCTTTGTGACGGACTCTTTGCCCTTCATCTCGTCGAGAAGTTTTCTCTTCTCTTCTTCCTTCTCCTGAAGGACCTGATACTTAGCCAGTGTATCAGCATCCGGGTCGACAATAACTCCGCCCTTCATGCCGTCTACGATTGCGAGCTTTCCGTCGACGTCTCTCGGGATATCTACCTGAACAAGTGCCGGGATGTTCATCGTACGGGCAAGGATCGCTGTATGAGAGTTCGTGGAGCCGCCTCTCGTGACAAATGCAAGGACCATCTCCTTGTCGAGCTGAACCGTCTCTGACGGAGCAAGATCGTCCGCTACGAGGATGACCGGCTCGGTAAATACGTTGGCATTTCCGCCTGCACCCTGAAGGTCAGCTACAAGACGGGAAGAAATATCCTTGACGTCCGCCGCACGGCCTCTCATATACTCATCTTCCATGTTTGCGAACATATCAGCAAAGTTATCGCCTGTCGTCGCGACAGCATACTCTGCATTGACCTTCTGCTCCTTGATCATCTCTTCGATTGACTCATTGTAGTCATCATCATCAAGCATCATCTGATGAACTTCGAAGATTTCAGCGTGTGCCTCGCCTACGTCCTTGAGGGCTTTCTGATACAGTGCCTGTAATTCGCCGATAGCCTGCTCCTTAGCCGCATGCAGACGGTCAATCTCAGCTGCAACATCCTCGATATGATCTCTGCGGACTACGCCGTCACTCTTGACCATCTCTGCGATCTTGCCGATAGCGATTCCCTGAAAAGCTGCTTTGCCAATGAATTTTTCCATCTTTAATGCTCCTTTTTTTCCTTATAGATTTGTCTGTACTGCCGTATCAGACACCCTGCACATACTTCTTTGTATATTATATGACACATGTGCACCAAATCCAAGCGAAACTTTGTTGATTTCAACTATTTCATGCAAAAAATGAGCATAATCTTTTGCAAAAATGACCATGATTATATCATGAATTCCCGGAGCTGTTTATAAGACGCACAAAAAACAGGAACTCTGATCCAGAGACAGGTCCGGATGGTACATTCATCCGTCTGTCCTTTTTATTGTTCCGTCAGAAGTTTATTCACCCGTCTGTCATAGGTGAGAAGGCCGTTGATCTCCTCCTCGACATCCGACACCTGCGTGTAGATCGCCGCGGCCAGTCCTTTACTGACCAGTTTTCCGACCCGTGTCTTCATTTCCGAAAAGTCAGAGCGGAATCTCTCCGGTGTTTCGGACCTCGTATACCCGAAGAGCTCCGTCGAGGCGCTGTGACCGTCTACCCGAAGGCCGAGACCGCCGTATTCCGTAAGACAGAACGGCCGCGTCTCTCCTTTTCCCGGATTGACCTTGAGACTCCTGAAATAATTGTGGACCGAGACGACATCTCCCCCGCCCTGGTCATACCAGCCGGAGGCATGGTCGATCGGACGGGTCGGATCCCATTCCCGCATCTTTTCGACGACCCAAAGTGCGTCGAACTGTCCCCATCCCTCGTTAAATGCAGTCCACAGACCGATGCACGGGCAGCTCATGAGCTGCTCCATAAGCTCCTTCGACTCCTGCAGAAAGAACTCTCTTCCGAGCTCCGATTCACGGGAGAACAGCGGGTAAAAGTGATCGTCGAACTTTGACTGTACAAAGGGAATCGCAGTCGGAAGATAGCACAGGAACGTCATGAGAGAACGGCCGCCGCCGTTCAGGAGGTCCTGCCAGACGATCATGCCAAGCCGGTCACAATGGTAGTACCAGCGCATCGGCTCGACCTTCAGATGCTTCCTGAGCGTATTGAAGCCTGCCGACTTCATCGTTTCGATATCATAAATGAGCGCCTCATCGGAAGGCGCTGTATACAGTCCGTCCGACCAGTAGCCCTGGTCCAGAACGCCGTTCTGGAAATACGGTTCCCCGTTCAGGAAAAGTCTCGGAATCCCTTCTGCATCCTCCCCAACTGAGAATGAACGCATCGCATAGTAGGATTCCACATGATCCCCGGCTCCGTCCGGGGCTGCGAGATCCACCGTGAGCCTTGAAAGGACCGGCGTCTCCGGTGTCCAAAGCCGAATGTCCGAGAGCGGGAGAACGATCTCCTCCCCGGACATCCCGGTCTTTACAGCCATCCGTTCGGAAATTTCAGCGCTTCCGGGAAGCGCATCCCACGGCTCCGTGACCGGTTTTTCATTTTCATATGCGGTCACACGAACCGCCGCCGTCCTGTTCGCAAGGACCTTCACCCGCAGAGCCTGAGATCCGATCTCCGGCGTGATCACAAGATTTTTTATATATGTCTCCGGCACGATCTCCATCCAGACCGTCTGCCAGATCCCGCTCTGCGCAGTATAGAACATACCGCCCGGCTCAAGCTTCTGCTTGCCGCGGCTCAGCCAGGATGTATCTGAGAGATCCGTAACGCGCAGCGTAAGCGTGTTCGTCCTGTCATAGAGCAGGTCCGTGATATCACAGGAAAATGCAAGATATCCCCCGATATGGCGGCAGGCCCGCTTTCCGTTCACATAGACCTCCGCCACCTGATCCACCGCTCCAAAATGCAGGATGAGCCTTCCTCCTTCCTTCGGCAGCGGATTTTCGAAAATCCTTCGATACCACAGGCATTCATCCGGCCTGAGCTGCCTGCCCACTCCGGAGAGCAGAGCTTCCGGCGAAAAAGGCACAAGGATCATCCCGTCAAAGACTGCGGGATGCCTGCGCTCTTTTCCGCTCCTTATGGCATATTCCCAAAAACCGTTCAGATTGATATAGGAGCTCCGGACCATCTGCGGCCGCGGATATTCCCGAAGCACCTTCTCGGGATCGAGTTTCTCGCCCCACGGGGTGTACATTTTCTCATGATCGACCTTCTTTTTTCCGAACTGGAAGGTCGCGAGTGCTTCTCTTATCTTCATATGTACCTCACAGGCAAATGATGTATTCTCTGCCGCTGCTTCTCCGATACAGGTCAGCTCCCGGCGTTCTGCCCGGCCGGCAGCTGCTGCAGGTCTGACCGACAGCCGTATTTCCCGGTCATCTCTGTTCCGTCGCCTCAGGCGGCATTCCTGTCCATCACGATGTCGTTTTCCGTCAGTTTATTGTAAGCGTACAGATACCGGATCCCATCCTCCCACGCTACAATATCGTAAAATAAAATCCCCTTTGCATGTGACAGTATGATCGGTCTGTTCAGATTGATCGGGGTGAGCTCCGCATCATAATCCGCGTAGTAGGCCTTGGCTCCGTTATAGGACTGGCCGAGCTGATCCATATCACAGCTGTAATAAAGCCTGAAGCCCCAGTCCTTTTTGAGGAACCGTGCAGGCTCATGATCCGCGTTTGCGGGAAGAAGCTCCATCGGTTCCGACCAGGTCGCCCCATTGTCAAAGGATCGCCTCAGTACGATCGAAGAAGCCTGTTCATCCAGAGTCTCCTCCTCGTAGACGCAGTACATGACTCCGTCCTCTATACACAGATCGACGTCCTCAAGATTCGCCTTCCGGGACTCCACTGTGGACACATACTGAATCGTCTGGAAGTCAGGCGTAAAGTACAGGTCGATCTGGTAAACCCCGTTCTCCTTACCGGGATCATTCCTGTTGACAGTCCCCGTTATGTGCGTCAGCGTAAAGTACCAGCCGTTGTCCGCCGTCCAGAGGGCAGGATCGATGGAAAGGCCGTCGCTGTAGGATAAGATCGGCCTGTTCTCGAGAACATTCATCTCTCCGTCCGTCCGGATCAGATGAACAGACCTGTTCCAGTCAGCAGTCAGGATCACGCCCGTCGCATAGTCGCAGGCGATCCATGAGCCTGCTGCGCCGAGTTCATGCGATGTAAAATCCGATATACTGAAATAGCGAATGACGTCGTCCCTCGCAGACACGACATAGTCCCCGTAGATCTTCGCATCCCCGTTCGTCGTATCTTCGATGGAAAATACTCTCTCCGCTGCCTCGAGATCCTGCCGCAGGAGCCACATCTGTTCAAAGCTCCCGTCCGGCTCCGCTGCGGTGATCACATTTCCTGCCCAGGCCGTACCTTCCGAGACTTCCAACGCGCCGATTGCTTTATTCAGAAGGACCACTGTCCCGTTCTCATTCCGCTCGATCCGGAAGAGCTCGTAATCGCTCCCCTCTTCATTTTCCACGCGGTACCAGCCATACCCGCTGTAAATGAAATTCCACCGCTGAAGCGCCGACCCGTCCAGGGAGGACAGCCGCACGACCGGATCCGCATCCGGATCCGCGCCGGCCCCGAAAGCCAGAGATTCACTTAAAACTCCCGCGATCGTATAATTGCCGTCGTCCGGATGTTCTATCCCCTCCACCGGGATCAGGTAGAACTTCTGCGCATCCGTCCCGTTCTCATCGGCCAGATCCACCGGGTTTCCTTCCTCGGCGATCCCTCCGCTCACGTCGAGCGCCTGCATGGTGACGAGGTTCACGAAGGTAAATGTTCCATCCACATTTTCCTTCATCTCCCATTGCCCGGACTCGTTGTTCTCATTCCGTCCGAGGCACGCTGATGCAGGTTCTCCGGAAACGGCGAGCGACAGTTCACATTTCTGGCTGATCAGTTCATATACGCCGTTATTTCCTCCCTGGAGCATGAACCTCTGGGACTCGCTGTCTGTTCTTGTCGAGAGGACAAAAGCCGTTCCCTCCGAAATTCCTCCGCCGGCAGTATCCAGGGCAAGATGCGGGTCAAGTGCCGAGACAAGCACACAGGTCTGTTCCGTTGAGATCTCATGTACAGCGCCTTTCGGCATCTCATAGAAAGGTCCGGGCCCCCTCGCCGACTGCCTCTCAATATCTCCGGCTGTGTAATCGAACGTATCCACCTCTTCCTCTTCCTTCTTCAGGAAAGAGAACGGAACCCCTTTTATATACGAAATAATGCAGAGCACAGCCACAGTCACTGCGACTGCGGCTGCCGATATGATCAATAACCTTCTCATTGTATTCTTCTCCCCGGGAAGCCTCCGACCGTACCTTTTCCCATTTCCTGCGGGCATTCAATACGATAGTTCACATGGTTCATGCTGCTCCTGCGCAGCGGGGCCGGTGCAAAAAGTTTCCACTATTTACTGTAGCATTTCTTCGAACCGGACACAACTTAAAAGGTCTTCATTTTACCGAATTGACGCATTAAAGAGGTGCATTAAAATTAAATGACAGATACAGATCTTTCATGTATAATAGGGACGTTACGAACCTGCCTGTCAGCGGTACGTTCCACTTTGCGCGCGTATCTCACGGCTGAAGCTGCGAGGAAAAGCGCGATGAAGGCAAGTATCACTTTGCGCGCGTATCTCATGTCTAAAGACACGAGTATTGCGCGATGAAGAATAAAATCATCAGGGAGAGATATCTCATGAGCTTCGATACAATCGGATTTGTCGGACTTGGCCTCATCGGAGGCTCCATCGCTAAAGCGCTGAAGCGCGTACACCCGGAAAAGAAAGTGATCGCCTACAACCGGAACGGGGCGGTCCTCGATCTCGCCGCAGAGGACGGGATCGTCGATGTTGCCGTAAAGGATGATTCAGGCGGACAAAAGGCCGATGAGATCCTCGCACCGTTTTCAGAGTGCGATCTCATCTTCTTATGTGTACCGGTCGTCACGGCGCTCGACTTCATGGACAGGCTCAAATCTATTATGAAGCCCGGCGCGATCCTCACGGACGTTGGATCCGTAAAAGGAGGAATCGACCGCTATGCGGCGGAGCACGGTCTCTCGGCCAACTTCATCGGCGGTCATCCGATGGCCGGGTCGGAGAAGACCGGCTATCAGAACTCGAAAGACAGACTGATCGAGAACGCCTGGTATATCCTGACTCCGGGAGAAGATGTCCCGGTCAAAAAAATCAGCGATCTCTCGGACCTCATTTCCCGGCTGGGCGCACTCCCCCTCGTCATGACGAGCAGTGAGCATGACCACGTGACAGCCGCGATCAGTCATCTTCCGCATGTCATTTCGGCCTCTCTGGTCAACCTTGTCCACGACATCGACGGACCGGAAAAATACATGCATGCAATTGCTGCGGGAGGATTCCGTGACATCACCCGGATCTCATCCTCGTCCCCGCAGATGTGGCAGGAGATCTGCCTGTCCAACACGGATCAGATCTGCGGAATGCTCGACAAGTATATTTCCAAGCTCCTCGACTACCGTTTCGCGATCCGCAACGAGAATTCGGAGGAGCTCCTTCAGATCTTCTCGGACTGCAAGGAATACCGGGACAGCTTCGATACGCAGGCCAAGGGCTCTGTTCTCCGCGAGTACCGGATCTACACGGATCTCGAGGATGTCGCGGGTGCGATTGCCGAGATCGCGATCATCCTCGCGAACAAGAACATATCCATCAAGAACATCGGGATCGTCCACAACAGGGAATACGAGCAGGGCGTGCTCCGTATCGTGTTCTATGATCAGGCAGCGATGGATGCGGGGATCAGTGTGCTGGAAGGCCGCGGCTATCACATTTACAGGTAACCGGATCTTTCCCCGTCGGGACGCTCCCGGTCGCCGCCGCACCTGTTCGAACGGAAAATTTCGGAAAAAGACCGGACCGTCAAAGATACAAGAAAATCCGAAGACTTAAGGCACACGTCGATGCCCCGTCTTCACTAAGGAGAAACCAGGTCAAATGAAAATCAAAAATGCTCTCTCACTCCGCGGAACACTCACTGTTCCCGGAGACAAATCCATATCCCACAGATCCGTAATGCTCGGCGCGATCGCTGAGGGAGACACAGTCGTACACGGATTCCTGAAAAGTGCCGACTGTCTCGCGACCATCGACTGTTTCCGCCGCATGGGCGTAAAGATCGAGGAGCTTCGCGGCGAAGCAGGGGAAAATGTACTGATCGTACACGGCAGAGGCCGCCGGGGATTAAAAGCGCCGGATGAGAGTCTTGACGCAATGAACAGCGGAACCACCGTCAGGCTTCTCTCCGGAATCCTGGCAGGACAGTCCTTCAGCTCCTACATAAAAGGAGACGCCTCTCTCTCAAAACGCCCGATGAAGCGCATCATCGAGCCCCTGCGGGAAATGGGTGCCCGCATCGATTCGGAAAATGATGACAACTGCCTCCCCCTTGAGATCCAGGGTCGGCAGCTGCACGGAATCACCTATACATCAAAAGTTGCCTCCGCCCAGGTAAAATCCTGCATTCTGCTGGCCGGCCTCTATGCGGACGGACCGACGACTGTCTACGAGCCGGTCCTCTCCCGCAACCACACGGAGCTCATGCTGAACACCTTCGGCGGAAATATCAAACTGAAGAAAGACGTAAAGACCGGTCTCCCGGGGGCGATCGTTTACCCCGGCGTCACGCTGCCTATTTCATCGCGGCAGGACTTCTTGTCCCGCACTCGGAGATCACGCTCCGGAACGTGGGCATCAACCAGACACGCGACGGAATCCTCCGGGTATGCAGCGCGATGGGCGGAAATATACGCACTCTGAATGTACGCATGGAAGGCCGTGAGCCGGTCGCTGACCTGCGCATCCGGACCTCCGGGCTCCACGGTACCAATATCGGCGGAGCGCTGATCCCGACGCTCATCGACGAACTGCCGGTCATAGCTGTCATGGCAGCCTGCGCCGAGGGCGACACGGAAATCTCCGACGCAGGCGCAATATGGGCGTGGAAGTCGATGAGACAGAGACCGGCATGATCATCCACGGGAACGGCGGAAAGAACCACAGGAGAGATGCACGGGGCTGCCTGAAGGGCGCGGTCATCAATCCCAAAGGAGACCATCGCATGGCTATGGCCTTCACAGTGGCCGGACTGATCTCGAGCGGGACGACGACCGTCCGCGGGACCGACTGCGTGAAGATCTCCTATCCGGATTTCTACAGGGATCTGGAGTCACTCGGTTACAATATCTGATAAAAAGAAAAACATGCCGATGTGCGTTTCCGCCTTCAGAAGAAGGAGACGCACACCGGCATATTTTTTACTCCTGCAATACGATTCTCAATCACTCAAACTTCCCACATGCATTTATGATGCGGCGACCGGGATTCAAGAACGCCTCAGCGTTCTTGCCGCGCCGCGCATGGTGCGAAGCACCTTCCTCTTTGCGGTTTATCTCAGTGGGGGATTGTAACCCACCACTGAGACGAGCAGGATATTGATCTATCCCCCGCTTATAGAAGCGGGAGTCTTTCCCACTGAGATAAATAATTTCCAAAGGAGGGCGTCCGAGCACGGCCGGTACTTCATATTTCTAAAGCCTGTGGCTTCAAAAATATGTTAGTACCGCTGCCAGTGCGAGCGAGCGGGAGCGTCCTGACTTGGAAATATTTATTCCGGGAGCCGTAAATTCAAGGGTGTGGGAAGTTTTAGTCAATTACCCGCCGGAGCTCTAGTCCGTAAGGAGCCGGCGCAGGATCTGCTCCCTGTTGTTGATGAACATCGATGTCACCTTAAAGCTGTCCGTATCCTCATATGCACACGGATGGATCCGTCCTTCATCGAAAGAAAGGATCTCCGCTCCCGGAATCCCCAGAAGGATCGGCGAGTGCGTAACGATAATGAACTGCGCGCCTTTCCCGGCGCATCGGTAAATTTCCAGAAGCAGTGTCAGCTGTCTCTGCGGAGACAGGGCTGCCTCCGGCTCATCCAGCAGATACAGGCCGTTCGCCCTGAAATAGTTCTGCGCAAGCGCCAGAAAACTCTCCCCGTGCGATTTCTCATGGTAGTGCTGAGGAACACCGCCGGGTCCGCGGCTGTATTCATCTTCCTTCGTGGCAACATTGTAAAAACTTTCCGCACGCAGAAA
>CADABA010000199.1 GCA_902785985.1 uncultured Lachnospiraceae bacterium | reverse complement strand
TTTTCGGTGGACAACAGCTTGGTCGCCCATTCAGATAATCCTTCCGACTCGTAGATTACAAGTTCCTGCCATATTCCTGAGTAATATAAACCGCCATTTCGAGCCGAGTTTTTCTTGTTACCGTAAACATGTTCTGGCATAAAAAACGAAAGCGGATTCCATGTACCTCTATTCTTGCCTTCCATTGTCAGTACACGATCATTCCGAAAATCTAATGTACCCCACCCGGGCATGTTGGAATCCAAGGATAAATGCTCTGAAGGAAGATACAGCGCATTTGTTCTGTTCTTTAGCCTGGAGGCAGATGCATGCGGATGCCACGCATACTTGCTAATCTCGCAAGGATCAGTTAAAACAGCTCCGACCTGCATATAACCGTAGATTACATGCATATCTGCCCAGAAATAAAAATCACCTTCATGTTTTTTCCTGAAACGATAGCCACTCACACTGTTTTCAACCGGCCGGAACCATCCGAAGAATAAAAAGAGATCTCCTGGTCCAACACCAGCATTGGAAAGCAACCCTTGTGCTGCGTCTATTTGTCCAAAGGCCGGAGCCCATCCGTTAACATCTGTAACTCTCAAATTGGGACGAAGGTCTGGATCAACGTGACAATGATTATATGATCTTCTTGGTCTCAACTGTTTTAGAATATCCGCATAGCTTTTCCCTTCATACACTAACTCATCATAAGAGTCACGGTCGTCTGATGGAATCGGCAAAGACAAGAGCGTGCCATCCGGAAGGATAGGGCTTGGGCATCCTCCGTTAGAGGAATCGAATCCTTTTCTTGATAGAATAACTTTCATGAACTATAACCCGCTCCTCACTCGGCAACTTCAGCAAAATGATCTGCCACAATCTTATCAAGCTGCGCCGCAATCTGAGAGAAGTGTAGATTAAGGTCTAACGTCTTCACGCTTATCTTGTTTCCAGACATCATAAACTCACCATTTGGAGTTATGCTTTCCCCGGTCTTTGCGTACAGGAGCATTCCGGATACGTTTCCCGATTCATTTGCATCCTGATTCTTCACATAGGTGAATATCTGATACATATTACCGGAATGATAGGAATAGGTGTCAAACTGACGCTGCATTGTCCGAGTGTAATACTTGGTGTCTATGATAAGTGTCTGTGTATGCGCTTTGTTCTGTAGCATGATGTCAGTCTGCATAGTAGGAAGATATTTTATTGCTGTCTCTTCCGAATCATTGGAAAGATTCCACTTCACCTGTGCAGCATTTGCAGACAGCTCCTTGTGATGATGACGGTAGTACTCTAGGACGAATCGTTCATATAAACGCGCCATATGTTCATCAGAGAATTGAGCCATACGATAACTGCCTGTATCCGTAGTCTGCAGCATTCCGTCGATGACAAAATAGCAGATGTTAATTAGCATTTCATAGTTCTTGTTGTTTCTCTTAATCTGAATCCGGTTCCACTGTATTGATAAGGGCTCTAATGTATCGATTCCATCGAAAAATAAAAGGACCTTCTTTAGAGCGTTCTTATGCTCAGCAGTAACACCATTGGCGCGAAGCAGAAGATCAGCTGTAGTCTTCAGAATCTGATTCATCAGATTGTTTTCTGACAGCTCATCGTATTCACAGGATATTACACGTTTATGTTGTATCCGGTTCTTTACAGTTTCCGGCATATCGATTTTACCGCGCAACGAGGTCCTGGTTTCGCTAACGGCAATATATTCCCTGTGAAGTCCTTGCTTTAGCTGCTGTCCGATGCCCTTAGAAAGAATAGCAGCAAACAGATCCTGTATCTCATCAAACTGCTCAGCCTCAATCTCTTCGTAGTTCGTCTGTCTGAGAACCTGAAAGGCATAGGTCAGCATGTAGTAAATATTCTTAATCAGGATCCCTTTATCTTCAGTCATCGAAAACACCTGTCAGATTATTTTCCCATTTTTGCAGCTTCGTCTTATCATCAAACCAGTATTCCTGCAGCATTGGAATCAAATCGTAATACACGACTTCTCGCATCCATTCTTCAGAACATTCTGTCTGGCCGCAAAAGTAACTATGACCGATTCTGAATCCAGCGCCAAGAGAATCGTCTGTATAAATGTCTCTGTTCAGTTCTTTCACGCGATCAATCAGAGCATCAAAAGTCTCATTATGCAAACTTGCCTGGTATTTCTTAAATCCTTCAGAGTTAAAGCCAGGCTCCATCTCGAAGAAGCTGAATCTGCGTCGGAGAGCATAATCGATCAGCGCAAGGCTGCGGTCAGCTGTATTCATCATCCCAATAATATAGAGATTTTTAGGTACGCTGAAAGAAGTCCCACTATATGCAAGCGTGGCCTTCGTCCCACGATAATCCTTTTCAATCAGCATGAGAAGCTCACCGAAGATCTTGCTCAGGTTTCCTCTGTTAATCTCATCGATGATGAAGAAATAGTCCTCATCCGGGTGATTAGCCGCAGTCTGACAGAATTGATAAAAAACTCCATTCGTGAGTTTGAATCCATCATCATTAGGCTTGTATCCCATGATGAAGTCCTCATAAGAATAGCTCTGATGAAACTGTACAAACTCGATCCGTGAATCATCCTTTTTGCCCATTATGGAATATGCCAGCCGCTTTGCTGTAAAGGTCTTGCCTACACCTGGGGCTCCCTGAAGGATTATGTTCTTTTTATTCTTGAGAAGCGCCACAAGGGTATCGTACCGATCCTCCGTCATATAGACCTGACTCAGGAAATCGTTTTTAGTATATGTCTCCACTTCGGGGATCGATGCTATAGGATTTGCCTCTCTGATAATATCCATGATCAATTCGAACTCACCAGGCGTCAGTTTAAACAACGATCCATTGGGGTTCGTAAAGAATTCCATATTCTCTAATTCGGGAATGGCTTTGAGCTGAGAGTAATCGATTGGGACAGCCAGACCTTCTGTTTTCATAAAAGGCAACTTTTCGCCGTCATTCTCTCTTACCACCTGAGCTAATGCCACAACCTGTTTTACCGGATTGGCTTCATATCCGATAATGATGTCGCCGGCTTTTGCATCGAGGAAATTTTGGAAAATCCGACGCTTATTTCCGTTGGCATTATAGAGCGAATAGCTTTGTTCTTCCCCGACAGAGATATCGGAAAAGCTCCAGATTTTCGGGCTTGCGTTCAGCCACCAGTATCCGTGTTCTTCGGATCCGGTGAGAATCTCAACTTTTGAGGCAGAAAGATATTTCATGATATCTACTTGCTTTAACGCTTCGAACAACTCCGGCCTCAATTTCCAGATCCAGTTACCGGCAACATCACTTGCTGCTGTTTTGCCCTGGAAAAGAATCGGCCAATATCTATTCCTGCCATCGCCTTCATCGTAGAGCGGACATTGCGTCTTTTTATATATGTGTTTGGCAAGGTTAGTTAAGTTTCCACTTACAGAACTTGGATTCCGGTTATACTTCTCACCCACCTGAGTACAGGTGGCAGATCCACCAATATCATAGTATTCTGCTAACGACCTTCCCCAGACTGGTCCTATAATATCTGGGTCGTTTATGATGTTGATCCAATCCTCAGTAGTAAAACCGGGAGAGTAATCTTCCAGACTCGGCCACCATCCCTCTGTTGCGGGTCCACCCGTACTGAGTTCAGAATAATAACGGCTCACAAAAAAGCCAACATCTATTGTCATAGTCCGATATTCAGGATCTTCATAACAGCTGTCAGTTAAAGCGTCCTGCAACATTGTCTTAAGCTCGTCATCCTGAATGAGGACATCCCGGATCTCGTCATACATTTTGTATCCATCTACAAGGCTATCCGGCGAAGAACTTTTCTTTGGTACATAATCGCTTGACAACTCTCTCGCCACTGAACGGTATTCCGAATATTTATAGATGTAATATTTATCCGGGTACTTCAACCAAAGATACGTACTTATAGCATTTGCGTTCTGATAGTGATTCTTCCATCCTGAGTTGTGATTCGCTTTTCTGTCTTCAGCAAAGGCATAGAAGGCAGCTACTCGTTCTGTCAAATCCTTGGTTTCATCAAACAGGCTAATGAACGCTGCCCTAGTAGCTTCAGGATCCTCTTCAGCAAACATAACAAGCATGGCTTTGGCATAAAAATACCCAGAGGCAAGCAGATTGTAGGTCTTTTCAAGAGAGGTCTCCAGCATAGCCTTAAAATCCGCCGCATTTACATCCCAATGTTTCTGAAAATGCTTTATGGCTTCCCATTTGTATTTCTCATCCTTCCAATGCTTTGGGAAGTACTCCTTATAAGCAGAAATAACATCTGCCAGCTTGGTGTAATCAAACATGTTTGTTCCTCTCCTTTATTTCTCTTTACTGATTATCTGTCTTCTTCCCGTACTCAACGGTCGGTTCTGCAACCATGTTCAGTGTCGGCGGTGTCATATCATATACAACCGCTTTAGGTTCCTGTTCCTCAGCTGTAAAGCTGGCATTTCCGAGACCAAAGAAGCCGAAGCGGGAGACTGGCGGCATTAGTTTATCAATATCTGTGCCGGTAGTTCGGATCTCGCCATCCCGGAAAGCATTCTCCAGGAACTTCCTGGTCTCAGCTTCCTTCAGCTTCTCGCTTGTGACGATCTCCATGAGTTGCCGCTCACGTTCCTCGGCAACATAATCGTGCCATTCGACCATGACATCATCCACGTCATTGATACCGGCGATAAAGGTCTCGATCAAGGCTTTCTTGCTCCGAAGCTCCGGGCTGGCATCGATGGCCTTCTGGATCGTAATCAGTACTTCCTTATCAGTGCAGTGCGTATCATGATACTTCTTAACCAGGAGCAGTATGTAATCGATGTTGATCTCGATCTGCTTAATCAATTCGACTTCGAAGACAAGATCATCCGTAATGTCTTCGGAATCCTTGTCTTCACGCTTTCTTCTCCATTCATCTCTGAGATCCTGATATCTTCCCAGGTAATCCTGCAGATCTCTCTCAGAGATAAGCTCGTGACCCTTGAATTCATCAAAGGAAGAGAGAAGGTTCCTCATACGGAGGATTGCACCGAACAAGGCAATGAAATCTTTTTGGTTCTGTTCACCGATGATTTGCGGTTCAGACAGCGGGAACTTCGTTGTCAGCTCGTCGATCATGTCCACATAGCCGGGATGAGGCTTGTCTTCCATATCGACATAGCCATGATAATAAGCATCAAACTTCTGAAGAAGAACTATCCCGCCAGCATCCTTGTCTCCGAACAGGGAGATCGCAGCATCCACACGTTTCTGCAGATTCCGGAAGCAAACGATGTTTCCGAAAGTCTTGATGCTGTTCAGGATACGGTTGGTCCGGCTGAATGCCTGGATCAGGCCGTGCATCTTCAGATTCTTATCAACCCAAAGTGTATTCAGCGTTGTTGCATCAAAACCGGTCAGGAACATATTGACCACGATCAGCAGATCCAGTTCCTTGTTCTTCATCCGGAGAGAAACGTCTTTGTAGTAGTTTTGGAACCGGTCACCATCCGTAGAATAATTCGTATGGAACATGTCGTTATAATCCCGAATAGCTTTATCCAGGAAGTCACGGCTGGTTTGATCCAGAGCACTGGTATCCTCACTGTTTTCCTCATCCAGGAGATCCGCATCCGGTTCGGCCTCGTTTGCTCCATAGCTGTAAATTGTGGCAATCCGGAGCTTTTTTGTTGGATCGGCGGCCATCTGCTTCTGGAATTCCTGATAATACAGCCTGGCCATCGGGACCGATGCTACGCAAAGAATCGCGTTGAAGCCGCTGATACGCTGCTGCTGTTTTACTTCCTCCACAGCACCGTTCGCACCGGAAGCC
>CADABA010000198.1 GCA_902785985.1 uncultured Lachnospiraceae bacterium | reverse complement strand
CTGAAGACTTCTGATGTTCGCTCCTGCCTTCCCGATGTACGGTTCGGGAATCGTGAACACATTGCCGTAAATATTATTGAACCGGTTCGCGATATCCCTTGTGATCTCAAGATGCTGTGTCTGGTCCTTTCCGACCGGAACGAGATCCGCCTGATAGAGAAGGATATCCGCCGCCATGAGGACCGGATAGGCGAAGAGGCCGACGTTGATATTGTCCGCATGTTTCGCGCTCTTGTCCTTGAACTGAGTCATACGGTTCATCTCGCCCATATATGTGTAGCAGTTGAGGATCCATGCGAGTTCCGCATGAGCCGATACATGGGACTGATAGTAGATGCAGGCTTTCTCCGGATCTATTCCCGCCGCGATATAGAGCGTGAGCAGCGCACGGGAACGTTTTCTCAGCACTGCCGGATCCTGTCTGACTGTGATCGAATGCTCGTCGACGACGCTGTAAAAGCACATGTATTCATCTGCGAGAGATACCCAGTTCTTCAAAGCTCCGAGGTAATTTCCGAGTGTGAGATTTCCTGTCGCCTGCATGCCTGAAAATAAAACCTTCTTGCCATCCAGCATAAAAAATAACCTGCCTTCCTCGTAAGGAAATGAACATTTCCTTTGAAAATTATTTACTAAAACTTCCCACATCCTTTACTTTAAGGCTCCCGGAATAAATATTTCCACGTCGGGACGCTCCCGCTCGCACTGGCAGCGGTACTGACATGGGGCTGTCGCACTAAGTATTATATGCATAAATATTAATAAATTTTCTGCACTTTCGTTTGAAAATTTAAAGTACCGGCGCTGTGGATGTCCCTTCATGAATATTTATGCACTTTTTCTGCTTAATGCGACAGCACCATGAAGTACCGGCCGTGCTCGGACGCCCTTCTCAGGAAATGATTTATTCCCGGTCGCCGCCCCATAAATACATGTGAGAAGTATGAGTTATTTATGTTACTTAATGAAATTACCTGCGTTCAGGGCCTCCGGCTCCCGGAACCGGGAACGTCCCGGCATTCCTGCCATGCTTCGCAAGGTGAAAGTACCTTTCGCAATGTACGCGGCCTGTGTCCGATTCAAAGAATACCGTCATACATGCTTTTTCCGTCCCGGACCTTCGGCTCTATGCCGCATAATATCCGAAAAGGAATGCTGCGACCACCGCAAAAAACACTATGACCCAATTGCATACCCTTGTCAGGATACGGTCGAGACCGGTCGCATTTCTCCCGGCGGCGCCACAGATAGCCATTCCCGTAATCGGATACAGAATAATAGTCGGGATATAACAGAAATTCATCGCGGAGACAATGGGATTTCTGAGACAGAACACGGCATATCCGATCAGCGCTCCCAGATATCCGACCCCGGTAAATACTCTGATTTCCCGCCTCATACGGTGTCCCATAAGTGAGCGGATCCACATGACATGGAAGAGCACGCACAGAAGGATATTCATAAAAAGCAGAATCCCGGCCATGATATAGGTGGGTCTCAGTTCCATATTTATGGCGTTGTAATCAAAAATCGACGTCTTCAGCGTCTGTGCCCAGATGTTATACAGATATTTTCCGCCCGAGTCGATCTGCATATCGGAAAATTCATTGATCGAAGGAATCTTGATACGCATCCAAACGGAATACCTGCCTTTGAGCATCTCCCATGATTCATAGCTGAATTTCCTGTAAAAGAGAGGGACTCCGAACCGGATAAAATTATAGACCGGCCACCAGAGCGATCCGATTCCTGCTATAATAAAAAATCTTCCGAACGGAGCATAAAGGCTCTTTCTCCCGAATCGTTTATCCCTCGCTGCCAGGATCATGACAGACAGAACAGCCGGCAGGATCGCGCTCGCGGCATAGGAAGTGCTCATCCCCAGCCCGAAAAAAACAGCGGTCCTGATTATGTGCTTCATCTCTTTTGTGCGGTACCATGTGATCGAATTATAGAGCGCGAAGGTACAGAACATAAAGCACATGGCCTCAACCGAGAAGGACGCTCCGATTATGTAATATGCGGGAAAAAAGGTCATGAACAATATGGACGCGACCAGTTCCCGTCCGACAAGACCGCACTTTCTCAGGATTCCGATCTCACACAGTGATCCTGCCGTCACAAAAATCGTATTTATGCACTGCAGAGTATGCAGACAGGTCCCGACCTTCCAGCCGGCACCGCGGTGGAACGCATCAAGAAAGAGGGCGCAGAAAATGTAATAGAGCGGAGGATTTTCAAACCCGCTCACCGTTCTCGGATCAAAATCAGGGAACCTGTGATTCTCGAACAGATACTGAATCACTCCGAGAGTGCCTTCATGCGCCTGCCCCGGCTCAAGATACGTCCATGCGCCCAGGTTTCTTGCCTGAAAGTTATAACCGGAGCTTACGTCGAATACAATTTTCAAAAAAAAGCCGATCATGATCACGAATGCGATCCAGAACTCATCCGGAAAACCAAGGATCCGCTTTGTCGTATTATCATCCATAGAAGCTATTGTATCATGCTTCGGACTCATCCACCAGTCCGGGAATCCGTAAAGCGGATATTCACGGTCCGCTTTGTCACATGCTCTGAACCGACACCCGTATCAGGGGTCTTATAATCCGATAGACTGCAGCCGCGCGAAGAGAAAGCAGCTTCTCACTCTGCGCGGCGTGTCAGAGAACGCCGGGGGTGTTCCTGTTTCCACGCCTGACAAAAACAGATCCCATGAACCATCCTGCACGTCCGCGCCCGGAAAAGGGCCGGTGCTCCGATTCGGCATCTGAAAAACACGGGAGAGTGCGTACACGCCCGGAAGCGGGCCGCTTCTCCGATTCACCATCCGGAAGACACGAGGGAGCGCGTCCGCGCCCGAAGGGGGATGCCGGATCATTCCAGATAATGTATAAAGAGTCCGCTCCGCAGCTTCGGCTCGAACCAGGTGGATTTCGGCGGCATGATCTTCCCGGCGTCTGCTATATCCATAAGATCGTCCGTAGTCGTCGGGTACATTGCAAATGCGGCCGCTGCCCCGTTGTCGACCAGGCGGACAAGCTCTCCGAGTCCGCGGATCCCGCCGATAAATGAAATTCTTGTATCTGTCCGCGGATCGCCGATGTTGAGGATCGGTGCAAGCAGATTTTCCTGAAGAATCGTGACATCAAGCTGCCCGACCGGGTCCGTCTTGTCGAACGAGTCTTCTTTTGCTGTCAGTCTGTACCATTTTCCGTCAAGGTAAAGGCTGAACGTATGCTTGCTGACCGGGCGGTACACAGAGAGCATCTCCTCAGAAATTGCCGCATGATCCTTCTGCATCTCCGGAAGTTCACTGATTTCAAAGGAACTCTCACAGGCCCTGAGGAAAGACGCAGGGTCCATCCCGTTCAGATCCTTTATCACCCGGTTATAGTCAAAAATCCTGAGTTCTCCGACCGGGAACAGGACTGAGAGAAAGAAATTAAATTCTTCCGTCCCGTCATAATCCGGATGCTCCGCTCTTCTCTTCTCCCCCACGCGCACCGCAGAGGCAGATCTGTGATGCCCGTCTGCGATGTAAAAGGAAGGGACATCTCCCAGTTTTTTCTGAATATCAGACTCTGTATCTGCGTCATCGATCACCCACACGGTATGGCGGATCCCGTCAGACGCAGTGAAATCATAAAGCGGCTCATGTTCTTCCATCCAGTTTCCGATAAAAGCCCGAAGGCCGATCGTGTCCCTGAACGTCAGAAAGATAGGACCCGTGTTCGCGTTCAGTGTATCGACATGGCGGATACGGTCCTCCTCCTTGTCTGCCCGGGTCAGCTCATGCTTTTTGATGACATTATTCTGATAATCATCGATCGATGCACAGCCGACAAGGCCGGCCTGCGATCTTCCGTCCATGATCTGCCTGTAAATATAATAGACCGGAGCGCTCTCCCTGACATTTATGCCTTCGGCGAGCATCCTTTCCAGATTTTCGGCGGCTTTCTCATAGACCCTCCTGTCATAAATGCTTACGGACGGATCAAGATCGACTTCCCCCCGGTCCACATGCAGAAAAGACCACGGTTTGTCTTTTACCATTTCGCGTGCTTCCGAGCTGCTCATGACGTCATACGGAAGCGCGGCAACTTCACTTACATATTCTTTCGCGGGTCTTACCGCTCTGAACGGTCTGAAAACGGCCATTTCCTACCCTTTCTTTTCAGGTCAGTACGGGACGTTCAGACCCTGACTCCGCTTGCTGTTTGCGGCATATCCGGATATGAACGCCCCGCTTCTTCATCACCTTATTGATTGCCTTATTACGCTTTTTCAGGGGTCCTCGTCCTCTCAATGGGCAGCAGCGAACTCCTTCATATAAGCGACGAGCGCTTCCACGCCCTCTTTCGGCATCGCATTGTAGATTGAAGCGCGCATGCCTCCTACCAGCCTGTGGCCTTTCAGGTTTGAAAAACCGTGCGCCGCCTGGCCCTTGACAAATTCAGCATCAAGCGCTTCGTCTCCTGTTCGGAATGTCACGTTCATGAGAGAACGGTCTTCCTTTGCAGCGGCTGCTTTATAGAAATCCTGAGAATCAAGATAATCGTAGAGGATCGCAGCCTTCTCCTCGTTCCGTCTTTTCATTTCCGAAAGACCGCCCTGCTCCATCAGATAATCTGTCACAAGTTTGACGAAATAGATCGGGAAGCATGGCGGCGTGTTGATCATGGACCGCTTCTCCGCATTCAGCGCGTAATCCCAGATCATCGGGGTGATCGGCATCGCGTGTCCGATCAGATCCTCGCGGACGATCACGATTGCAAGACCTGCAGGCGCAAGGTTTTTCTGAACACCCGCGTAGATCATGCCGAACTTCGATACGTCGACCGGCTCGGACAGAATGCTCGAGGACATATCGGCCACAAGCGGAACATTCCCTGTCTCAGGAATATAGTGGTAAACAGTGCCGAAGATTGTATTGTTCCAGCAGACATGGACATAGTCCGCGTCCGCAGAGAGACTGAGTTCTTCCTGCTTCGGAATGCGGCTGAAGTTCTCTGACTTCGTCGACGCGGCTTCCCGGGCATCCTTCAGATACTTTTTGGCTTCCTTGAGTGCAGTGCCGGAGAAATTTCCGCTCACAATATAATCCGCAATTCCGGACCTGTTTCCGAGATTCATGGGCAGAGAAGCAAACACACCGCTCGCACCGCCCTGCAGGAACAGGACCTTATATGGCCCTGCAGAAAAATTATAGATTCTTCCTTCAATCATCGTTAAAGCCTCCTTAGTAAGTGTTCCTTCATATATCAAATCCATATTATAGGACACACCGTACACAATTGGCAAGAGTGAAGTGCATCGCAGAGCATGGAGCAAATCTGACAGATTCCGAAAAAACAGGGCTGTCGCATGAAGCGCAAGCGGAATGCGAACAGCAACGCTCAGATAAACAGAACTTTAAAGTACCGGCGCTTTGGATGTCCCTTCATGAATATTTATGCACTTTTTTACGCTTATTGCGACAGCCCAGAAGAACGGCTGAATGCCTGCAATATGATACTGAATTCAGTATATCTCTTTTACAGATGCAGATCCGGCGTCCCCCGGAACACCGGATCTGCCCACTGTGAACCCCTCACTATTCATTCCGGAATCTATTCCGGAACTATTCACAGCGTCGATTATTGGAACAGCATGCCGTGATAAAGATCAACAGGTCTCTGATAAAGGCATGCATGAATTTCATTTTCTGACCTTCCGGTAA
>CADABA010000197.1 GCA_902785985.1 uncultured Lachnospiraceae bacterium | reverse complement strand
CCGAACGGGATCTGACGTTTCAGAAGGTCCGGATTTTCAAGGTTGTTGTCCGCGTCGAGCATCTCCGTCTGTCCTTCCGGATAATTGTCGATCACGAGCCTGATCGGGTCGAGGACCGCCATCATGCGGGGGACTTTCATTTTCAGATCGTCACGGATGCAGTACTCGAGCATCGCGTAATCGACCGAGGAATCCGCCTTGGCAACGCCGACCAGTTCAACGAATCTCTGGATCGACTCGGGCGTAAATCCCCTGCGGCGAAGCGCGGCGATCGTGACAAGGCGCGGGTCATCCCAGCCGTCGACGATCCCGTCCTCGACGAGCTTCTTAATATAGCGCTTGCCTGTAACGACATTGGTCAGGTACATCTTTGCGAACTCGATCTGCTTCGGCGGATGCTCCCACTCGGTGTGTTCAACGACCCACTCATAGAGCGGACGGTGATCCTCGAACTCGAGCGTACAGATAGAGTGCGTAACGCCTTCGATCGCGTCCTCGATCGGATGGGCGAAGTCATACATCGGGTAAATGCACCAGCGGTCGCCGGTGTTATGATGCGCAAGGCGTGCGATCCTGTAGATGACCGGATCCCTCATGTTGATATTCGGAGCGGACATATCGATCTTCGCGCGGAGGACCTTTGAACCGTCAGGGTACTTCCCGTCCTTCATTTCCGTGAAGAGCTTCAGGTTCTCCTCGATGCTTCGATCCCGGTACGGGCTGTTCTTTCCGGGCTCCTTGAGCGTGCCTCTGTACTCGCGGATCTCTTCCGCCGAGAGGTCACATACAAAGGCCAGTCCCTTCTTTATCAGAAGGAGTGCTTTCTCATACATGATCTCGAAATAGTCGGAAGCAAAGTAGAGATGCTCGCCGAAATCCGCGCCGAGCCACATAACGTCTTCCTTAATAGAATCAACAAATTCCGTCTTCTCCTTGGTCGGATTTGTGTCATCAAAACGGAGATTGAACTGCCCTCCGTATTTTTTTGCCAGGCCGTAATTCAAAAGAATCGACTTTGCGTGTCCGATGTGCAGGTAACCGTTCGGTTCCGGCGGAAAACGGGTGCAGATCTTTTCATATTTTCCCTCTGCCAGATCCGTATCGATGATCTCCTCAATAAAATTTCTTGAGATGACCTCTTTTTTCTCTTCAGTCGGATTCTTTACTGTCTCACTCATAATATACCTCCTCATTTTGTCCATCTTATCATAAGGGATATACAGTTGAAAAGATTCATCTTTCGAAATCATTGTACACATTTTCCAATAAACTCCATGAATCAGCTTTAATATATTACTGGATTTTGCAAAGAATTTATGATAATATTATGTACGCTAAGATGATATTTAAACTATTTGTAATAGATTTGAAACATTTTGAGGAGGTAATATGCCAGCTTTACTCAACCGTATCATTAGCTATATGTCCGCAGTACCGGATTACCTGATCATGTTATGGAATGACTACCCTGCCATCCTGATCGTAGCAGGAGCACTTTTTGTGATTGCCCTCTTCTTCCCCGGAACTTTTGCAGCTTTCATCCGCAGGATCTTCCTTGTGGCGTGCTTCCTGCTTGCAGTCGCGGGCGGATTTATGGGATCGAGACAGAACGGTCATCAGATGATCTGCATCGGGGCCAGCGCGATCATAATCGTCGGAATCGTCCGGCTGATCATCAACACGATCTCATCCGCGCACAGGAACAGGGTCAACAGGAAGATCGAAAAAGCCGCTCTTGAAAAGGCAGCCAAACGCAGAGGCTCCTTCCGGAACAAGCAGGGATTCAACGGCGACCGCGAAGAGGCTCCGGATCTGAGCTCTCCGGAAGCGGTTTCTCAGGAAGAGATCCGCAAGAACATCGCGAAGATGATCAAAGACGCCGAAGCAGAAGAAGTTTCTTCTCCCGAAGCGGATGAGGAGGCACGGAAGCTGTCCGAGGCTCTTGAGGAAATATCTCTGGACAACCTGGATGATTACAAGATCACGGATCCGATCCTCACAGAGGCAGTGGAAGAACTTCAGGCAGCGAATGCTAAGGCTGAGAAGAGCTCTACAAAGATCCTCCCGGATATAAATGAAGCTCTTGAAGCGTTCACCGAAGAAGTCAAAGCGGAAAATGAAGTGAGTGCGGCAGCCGAAGAGATCGCTCCTCCTGAAATCGAGGAAGCTCCGGAAGCTCAGTCCGAACCGGTTTCTGAAACTCCTGTTCAGGAAGAAGCTGCTGCGCCGGCTGAAGAAGAGCCTGCTCCGGCTGAGACCATCGCTCCGGCAGAAGAAGCGCCTGCAGAGAAAGAGCCTGAAAAGCCGGCGAAAAAAGCCCAGCCGAAGAGAGCCTATCCCCCGATTCAGGCAGTGCCGACCGGCTTCACGGCAGGGATTCCGATCATCACACCGGAGGTCGTGGAAGCACTCGATATGCTGGCGAAGCTCAGGGACCGCGGAATCCTCACAGACGAAGAATTCACAGACAAGAAAAGAGACATACTTGCCCGCATCTGATTGCCGGCAGTCAAAGGAACGAAAAAGCGCCCCATCGCGGGGCGCTTTTTCGTTCCTTTTTTACTCTCCGGCGCAGGCTCCGGAAGGTTTTCGGCAGGTTTTTCCAAAAAATCTGCCGCTCATTCTGTCCGTAAAACACAAAAGAAAAACCCGAAAATGCTGATGGAATCAACACTTTCGGGTCTAAGCTGCTTACCAGATTCGAACTGGTGACCTCCTCACTACCAATGAGGTGCGCTACCGCCTGTGCCAAAGCAGCCCGCGTCGCTTCGACGCGACAAAAGTTATTATACATGACTGCACAATAAAATGCAATGCCAAATTAACTAAAACTTCGCTCGCACTGGCAGCGGTATTAACTTTCTTTTGCAGCCTTCAGTATTAAAAGAAAGAAGTACCGGCCGTGCTCGGATGCCCGCCTTTGGAAATTGTTTCTTCCTGGTCGCCACCGCACGAATACAAGTGGGAAGCTTTAGTTAATCAAAAAGCATCTTAATCTCGCTCTCCGCCGCATGCACAGAACCCTGCACCATCTCCGGCTTCCCGCCTCCGCGTGCTCCGAACCGTTCTCTCAGGATCTTTGCCATCTCCCGGGAGTCCTTTTTTCTGCTTCCGACAGCAAACCGGTACCCCTCCGCATCGTTCCCGCAGAAGAGTCCGCAGTACCCTGAGATTTTCTCCGTCATCCGGTTGACCGTCTCCTGCATGACCTTTCCTGTGAGCTCATTTTCCTCGAACAGGCAGGCATCATGATCTCCGGCCGGCAGCGCGGCTGCTTTCATCTCCATGGCGGCGATCGACGCGCTCTTCAGGGCAGCCTTGAGCGAGGTGTTTTCATTTTTCAGGCGCATCGTGCTCTCGGGCACATTCTCTGCAGAAGTCGTCAGGAAATTCGCCGTCCGGATGAGAAGCATATGCTCCCGGGCAAAGAGCTGCATCGCTCTCCTCCCGCAGAGGATGCTGACCCGTGTCCCGCCCTTATAATTGATCGAGCCGACGACCGCAAGACAGCCGATCTCACCCGATCTCCTCACATGGGGAGCACAGCAGGCACACGCGTCGATCCCCGGAAAGGTAACGACTCTCACCGCCCCGGTAAGCTCCAGCTTGCTGCGGTATTCCGCTTCCCGTGCCTCCGTCCCCTCGAGAAATGAGATCTGTGTCCCGATATTGCTCCAGATCGCCTCATTGGCTTTCTGCTCGATCATGGCAAGACCGCCTTCCGGGAACACCCCGTTGAAATCCATCGTCACTTCCCTGTCAGAGAGGTGAAATCCGACATTATCGAATCCGAATTCCGTATGGACAAGACCTGAAAAGATATGCTCTCCGGAATGCTGCTGCATATTCGAAAAGCGGTGATCCCAGTCGATCGCGCCCTCGACAGCATCCCCTTCCGCGGGCATCCTCTTCCCTTCCGGGATCTCCAGAACATGGTGGATATAGCCATCCCGGATCCGGACGTCCACGACCGGAAACCCTGCGATCACTCCTCTGTCCGGGCTCTGTCCGCCCTCCTCCGGGAAGAAGGCTGTGCGGTCCAGCACGATGCTGTTCCCGCCGGAGGAAATCACATTCGCTGTAAAATGAACAGCGTACGCATCTTCATAATATATTTTTTCTGTCTTTACACTATCCGAATCGAGCATTTTTCTCTCCCTGCTGTCCATATGAAAATTGTGCAGGTATTCGGTCCTGTATTATATCAGCGAACGCTGACCCGAATCCCGCGTTTCGTCCCGCGGCGAGACCTGAACACAGCCGACGCTCCTCTTCAGGTCCCGCTCGCAGGATCTGACTGCCGCTCCGTGAAAAGACCGAATGCCCCCTCATCGCCGCGCAGTCTGCTCAGCTGTCCCCTTCCACGATCTCACCGGACCGGTAAGCCTCCAGCAGCTGCTCGAGTTCCTCGATATCCCGCTTCAGCTTCTTCCCGATATCCGTGTCCGCGATGCACTGGCGCACTTCATACGATTCTACAGCGACAGCATCCGAATGAATATCCCTTCCCCGGCGGATCGCATCCTCCATGGATGTGAATGGCTCATGCGCGACCAGACGCATGCCTCTCGAGTTATAGATCAGCGTATATCCGGCAATCCCGGTCGTACCGTGATAAGCCTTCGAAAAGCCTCCGTCGATGACAAGCAGCTTCCCG
>CADABA010000196.1 GCA_902785985.1 uncultured Lachnospiraceae bacterium | reverse complement strand
ATACAGTTTCTGTGTATTGGAGGAATGCTTACCGCCAATAACGATCATCGTATCCGATGTTCTCGCCAGTTCCAACGCTTCTGTCTGCCGCTCCTTTGTAGCGTTGCAGATAGTATTTGTAACTACTACATGATACCCCATCTTCTCCATGATTTCAACTAATTCTTTAAATTTATTGTGATTGAATGTCGTCTGGGAGACGATCCATATGGGGCGGTCACTGTATGGACGAAGCTTCTCAATGTCCTCCGCATTCTCAATGATCGAACACGTTCCGTCGACCCATCCCTTTATTCCCTGGACTTCAGGATGGATCGGGCTCCCGATGATCACGATGTGATATCCTTCCCGGCTTCGTTTTTCGACGATATCATGTATCTTCCTGACAAAGGGACAGGTGGCATTTGCCACCTTGCAGCCCGTTGCCTTGATTTTCTCTGTCATTTCTCTCGAAACGCCATGAGATCTCAGAATGATGGTCGATTCGGGCGAAGGCAGCTGCCCGGTCTCAGGATCAATGAGGTCATCTCCAATGATGCGGACCCCCCTCTTTTCAAGATCCGAGACTACCTGTTCATTGTGAATAATCGGTCCCATCGTATAGACCCGGCCCCGGCTCTTCTCCGTCTCCTCGTAAACGAGATCGACCGCGCGTTTGACGCCGAAGCAGAAGCCGGCACTCTCTGCAACTTTAACCTGCATGATATCTTCCCTCTTATTACGAATATTCTGCATCAGTGATCAGAGCTGACTTCCTCACAGATTTCAAGGATCCGGTCCACGACCTCCTGAATCGTCATGTCCGAAGAATCTACCAGATACGCATCCTCAGCCTGTCTCAGAGGTGAATTTTCTCTGTGCATATCCTGATAATCACGCTCTTCTATTTTCTGAGAGATCTCCTCGATCGAAGGAATCTCCTCTCCCGGCGCGGCCTTCTGCACAGTCTCAAGATACCTTCTCTCCGCTCTCGCCCTGGAGCTCGCCGTGAGGTAGATCTTCACCTCAGCGTCGGGCAGAACGACCGTTCCGATATCCCGTCCGTCCATCACAACATCTGTCTTCTTCGCAAGTTCCTGCTGAAGAGAAACGAGCTTCCTGCGGACTTTCGCATTGGCGGAGGTCGTACTGGCCATAGCGGCGACGGCTTCCGTTCTCAGTTCACCTGTCACATCCTCTCCGTCAAGAAGGACGCGCTGCTCGCCTTCGCGATATTCAATACCGATGTCCGCCTTCTCGCAGGCAGCCTCGATGGCAGCGGAATTCTGCGGATCGATCCCTTTTTTGATCATAAAAAGGGCCATTGCGCGGTACATTGCACCTGTGTCGACATAAACTGCCCCTCTCACCGCGGCTACTCTTCGCGCAATCGTGCTTTTCCCGGCACCGGCCGGGCCGTCAATTGCAATATTCATAAAAACCTCCTTACAATACGCTGCCCCGCAGCGTGTAAATGCGGATCTGCCATTTCATGCGTTCTGATTTTTATCAGGGATACCTCTGTGTTCCTGCCGTGCTTACGTGCGTAGCACCTTCCTATTTGCACGGCTGCGATCCGCACAAGGCTGTAATTACTGACGCGGGTCTGTAACCCATGTCAGAGCCAGGTCTCACTTTGCGCATTCATCTCATGATTGAAATCACGGGAATTCTGCGTCAGAAATCAGATCGCGATAATTCTTCCGCAGAAATTAAGACCGCGATAATTCTGCCTCCGGGATCATACGTTCGGTCCGATCGCCTTCGCGCACTGTGCAGCCGTACACCAGGCGATCTGCAGATTAAATCCTCCCGTAAGGGCATCCACATCCAGGACCTCCCCCACAAAATACAGACCGGCTATTTTTTTCACCTCCATGCTCCCGGGATCGATTTCCCGAACAGAGACGCCTCCCTTCGTGATGACTGCCTCATTATACCCCCGAAGCCTTGTAAATGTCAGCGGGAATCTTTTTGTCATCTGAACGATCTGCAGCCGTTCACCCTTTGTGATATCATGGATTTTCCTGCCCGGGTCAATTCCGCACTGCGCAAGAATGACGGGGAGCATCTTTGCCGGATACAGTTCATTTACCACATTTTGAACAGCTTTATTTCTGTTCTCCGCAAAAAGGCGCAGGATCCTGTCATCCAGCTTCTCCTCACTTACAGCAGGCTTCAGATCGATATATGTTCGCAGCTCCTTTTTTCCGATCATCTGTCCGATTTCTGCACTGGCCGTGAGAATGAGAGGACCGGTCACGCCGAAATGCGTGAACATCATCTCCCCGAATTCATCGAAGACCTCCTTCTTACCGCTTTTAATATGGAGTTCCACATTGCGGAGAGAAAGCCCCTGCATCTCCTCACAGTAACGTTCCTCACACTCGATCGGAACAAGAGACGGAGAAGTTTTTGTAACACGAAGTCCGAGCTCTCCGGCAAAGCGCAGGCCATCGCCGGTCGCTCCGGTCGACGGATAAGAGAGTCCTCCTGTCGCTGCGATCACCCGATCGAAATCCAGACATTTCTCCACCCCGTCATCAAGATTTATGACAGCAAGACCAGTCACCCGTCCTTCGTCTGTCAGTATCCGTGAGACCCTGTTCCTCAGTCTGACCTTAACACCCTGCCGTCTCATGGCATCGCGAAGAGTATCGATCACATCCGCCGATTTATCAGACGCCGGAAAAGCACGGTTCCCGCGCTCGATCTTCGTCTTCATTCCATGCCTCTCGAAGAAATCGATCACAGCTTCCGAATTCATCGTTTCGAAAGCACTGTACAGAAATCTCGGATTGCTGATAACACTGGACAGGAAACCGTCCCGGCTGCAGGCATTTGTAAAATTGCATCTGCCCTTGCCCGTAATATAAAGTTTTTTCCCGATTCTCTCATTCTGTTCGAACACAGTGACCGAATGGCCCTGCTCCGCGATCAGGATCGCGGACATCATACCGGCCGCTCCGGCGCCAATGACAGCGATATTGCTCAATCTGTTATTCCCCTTACATTAACTGTATTCAGTACCTGCAGAACCGGGCACTTGCAGTGAATGAATTGTTCATCCGAATGCACCTTCGCTCTGCGGTCCGCAAATGCAGGTAACAATAAAGAACGGCTGCTGCATCTTCGTCCTTCAGGGTCCAAAGCAGTCCGCAAAGAATATCCGTCTGCTTGAATTTGAAATGACCGTAAATGCGGCAGCCGTTTTTACATAATGTCCCGCAGGTATATGTACCTGTTTCAGGACATATCATTACTGGTTCCCGGACCCGAAAGTCCTCTCAATACTCCTTTTATACCGGATAAGCCTTGTTCTCGGTATCCGCTGCCTTCGCGTCAACGCCGGTAGCCTGCGCGTCCCTGTACTTGAAGTAATCCATTGCGACTTCCGGGAACAGCGCATAGGTAAGGACATCCTCATCCTGCTGCTTGTAAGCCTTGATCTTCTCTTCATACTCCTGAAGCTTCGGCTCAAGAAGATCAGCCGGACGGCATGTGATCGGTTCTTCATTTCCGATGACCTGCTTCTGGATTTCCTCATTGAAAGGCTTAATGCACTTTCCGTATCTTCCGAGGAAGATATCCTTTGTCTCCTGCGGAACGACCATGTATCTCTTGCCGGTCAGAACGTTCATGACGGCCTGCGTACCGACGATCTGAGAAGACGGTGTGACCAGAGGCGGCTCGCCCATGTCCTTTCTTACGCGCGGCACTTCCTCGAGAACTTCATAGAACTTGTCCTCAGCATGCTGCTGCGCGAGCTGGCTCGTAAGGTTCGAAAGCATACCGCCGGGTACCTGATACTGCAGGGTCTTAATGTTAACGCCCATGTTCTTCGGGTTCATCAGGCCGTTCTCAAGATACTTCTCACGGATCGGACGGAAATAGTCCGCGATCTCCGCAAGCTTATCAAGGTTGAGACCCGTATCATATTCCGTGCCGCGGAAAGCCTCGACCATGACTTCGGTCGCGGGCTGAGATGTTCCCAGCGCGAACGGGCTGATCGCAGTATCAAGAATATCTGCACCTGCCTCAACTGCCTTCATATAGGTCATGGAAGCACAGCCGGATGTATAATGTGTATGCATCTCGATCGGAAGGCTTGATCCCTGCTTCAGCGCAGTCACAAGCTCTGTGGCAGCCTTCGGAACAAGAAGTCCGGCCATATCCTTGATGCAGATCGAATCTGCACCCATGTTCTCGATCTCTTTGGCAATGTTCTTCCAGTAATCGAGCGTATAGGCATCGCCGAGTGTGTAGGAAAGCGCGACCTGCGCTTCCGCTCCTTCCTTCTTTGCTGCCTTGACGCATGTCTCAAGATTCCTCAGGTCATTCAGACAGTCGAAAATACGGATCACATCGATTCCGTTCGCGACCGACTTCTGTACAAAGTACTCAACGACATCGTCCGGATACGGCTTGTATCCGAGAATATTCTGGCCGCGGAAGAGCATCTGAAGCTTTGTCTTCTTAAATCCGGCCTTGAACTTTCTGAGTCTGACCCACGGATCCTCATGCAGGAAACGAAGAGCGGCATCAAATGTAGCGCCGCCCCAGCACTCAACGGCACGGTAGCCGATCTCGTCCAGCATCGGGACAGCCGGAAGCATCTCTTCAGTTGTCATTCTGGTAGCAATGAGACTCTGGTGCGCATCGCGCAGCACCGTCTCAGTAATCTGAACA
>CADABA010000195.1 GCA_902785985.1 uncultured Lachnospiraceae bacterium | reverse complement strand
ATGATCGACAAGCCACTTGAGGCTGAGTGCCTGGACAGCGAAGGACATATCCATGATCTCGGCCGGATGGCCCATACCGCAGGCCAGATTTACAAGACGGCCCTCGCCGAGCACGTTCAGCGTGCGTCCGTCAGGAAGCGTATACCCGACAATATTCTTCCGTCTGTCCTCCTCTTTTACCGCCATCTTTTTCAGGGAGGCGATATCGACCTCGCAGTCAAAATGTCCCGCGTTGCAGAGGACCGCCTGATCCTTCATTACTGCAAAATGCTTCGGTGTGATGACATCCTTGCAGCCCGTGACCGTGACAAAGATGTCACCGACTTTTGCCGCCTCATCCATCTGCATGATGCGGAACCCGTCCATGGTCGCATCCAGCGCTTTGAAAGGATCGACCTCGGTGACGATCACATTTGCACCCATCCCTTTTGCGCGCATGGCTGTTCCCTTGCCGCACCATCCGTAGCCCGCGACGACAACAGTCTTGCCCGCAACGATGAGATTTGTCGTGTCCATGATTGCCGTCCAGACAGACTGACCGGTACCGTATTTGTTGTCATAATAATGCTTTGCCTTCGCGTCATTGACCGCCATCATCGGGCAGGGAAGAACACCCTCCCGCTCACGGGCTTTCAGACGGTGAATGCCTGTCGTCGTCTCTTCACAGCCGCCGATCAGCCGGTCCGCGTATTCCCTGCAGCGTCCGCCGAGCAGGTTGATCAGATCCCCGCCGTCGTCAACGATCAGATGCGGGTGACAGGCGAGTGTCTCCGCCAGGAGATCCTCATACTCGGCAGGCGTCACACCGTAGATTCCGAAGGTCTCAACTCCCATCTCCGCGACTGCCGCCGCAACGTCATCCTGGGTGGACAGCGGATTGCAGCCGGTCAGATAAACTTCCGCCCCGCCTTTTGCAAGCACAAGCCCGAGGTTCGCGGTCTTGGCTTCCAGATGGACGGAGACTGCTATGCGGAGACCCCTGAACGGCTTCTCCGCTTCGAACTGCTTCTCAATTTCAGTGAGGGCCGGCATAAAGGAGCGGACCCACTCGATTTTCTTCCTGCCCGAGGGGGCGAGGGAAGCGTCTTTAATTCTGCTCATGATCTGTTCTCCTCTCATTCGGGATCTGTCTGCATACATCACAAATATTTCTTCGCGATCTGACCGACCTCATAGAGCACCTGCTCCCTGTCGATCCCCGCAAATGTCATCACCGATTCCACCTCAGATCCGTTCGCCGAATAGCAGAGCGCTGAGATGCAGTTGTTGTTCGGGAACATCGAGGGTGCCGTAAGGTCGATGAAAAGGATATCCGCCTTCGCTCCCGGCGCGATCACGCCCAGCTCTCCTTCCCTGTGGAGGGCTTTCGCGGCATTTCTCGTCGCGCTGTCGACGACAAATGTCGCAGGAGCCGTGACCGATTGTTGCTCGCGGTCCCGTCCGTTCCGAGGCAGACGTTCACGCCGGCCCTGCGAAGATCCTCAATCGGGGCAAACCCGTTCCCGAGCTTTGCGTTGCTTGCAGGATTCGTCACGATGCTTGACCCGGATTCCGCGATAATGGAAATATCGTCTCCTCTCATCTGCACGCAGTGTGCGAGAATCGTCTTTTCCCCGAGAAAACCGGTATCCCGCATGACTTCGACCGGCGTTCTTCCAAACTTTTTGATCGCGTCGTCAACTTCTGTCTCACTCTCAGAAAGATGTGTCTGGCGCAGCATCCCGCGTTTCTCCGATTCCTCCGTTACCTGACGCAGAAGCTTCTCGGAGCAGGTGTAAATTGCGTGGGGCGAAAGAATAAATTTCAGCATGTCACTGCCGTATTTCTCCTGCTCGTCGAGGCATCCCTGAAAACGGCTCAGTCCGTCCGTATACAGATCTTCCCCTACCAGTCCCCTGCCGATATAGCCGCGCATTCCGGCAGTATTCGCCGCCTTACAGGACTGCTCGTGGTACATATGCATATCGATAAAGCATGTAGTTCCGGTGCTGATCATTTCCATGCATCCGAGAAGCGACGTCCAATAGGCAGCTTCCACCGGAAGCCGGTCTTCGACCGGCATACAGCGATTAAAAAGCCACTCGGAAAAGTCGACGTCATCCGCATAGTTCCGGAGAAGCGTCATATAGGCATGTGTATGCATATTGATAAGGCCGGGCATGATCAGCCTGTCCGAGGCATCGACCGTCTCGAAATTACCGAAGTTTTCCGGGACCGTCCCCCCGACGGCAGCAATCACGCTGTCCCTGATATAGAGGTCTGCTTTCTCCGTCTGCAGGGACTCCCCGTCGGGAAGAAGAAGTGTTCCGTTCGTAATTTTGTAATTCATTTTTCTTCCTTTCATCCAATGGGTCTTACCGGCGCAGTTCCGATAACAGACTCTTAACTTGTGCAGACTGTCTGAGTTGTTCATCCGATTTCATTACGCACAGAATGCCGCAGGAGCCTGTCGAAAATTCTGTCCGAAAGAATAATGTCATGGAAATTCTGCGTCAGCGATCAGTCTTTGTCGATATCGAACGGAGGCACGATCCCGAATTCCTCCGGTCTGAAGCGAGGACACACATTCTGCTGGGTCACAATGACGGAGGCCGCAAGACGTGTACCGATCTCGCATGCTTCCCGCAGGGATTTCCCGTAGGTAAGTCCGATCGTCACACCGGCAAAAAAGGCATCCCCTGCTCCGGTCGTATCACTCACATTGACCTCCTGCGCTGAGACAACGCCGGACTCTCCTCCTTCATCCGCAAAGACTGCGCCCTTCTCCCCCATGGTGACGATCATGCTCGGGATGTTCGCATTTTTTATTTTATTCACGATGCGCTCCCGCATCTCCTCAGGCGAAAGCTCTGTCAGATCCTCGAGAAAGAACTGACTCGCTTCGAGTTCATTGCAGACAAAGCAGCGGGTCTTCTGAAGCATATCACGGCGCTTCATCGCAATGGACATATTGGACACTGCGGCATAGACATCGACATGATGACGCGAAGCCAGGTCAAATATCTGGTTGAGGAGCTTCCTCTCAAAGTCAAATTCAACGACGATGCTGTCTGCTCCGCTGAAAATCTCGTCCCCGTGGACGGCAAGGATGTCGCCGATCGGTGAGAGGTCGGGACGCTGAGAGATGGAGGCAGCCACATCGCCGTTCTGGTCAAAGACAGCGAGCCAGGTCCCGAAGCCGTCCGGGCAGCAGCGGATATAGTCAGTGTTTACCCTGTGGGCTTTCAGATTGCGAATAATGTCCTGCCCGATCCCGGTCTCATCGACAAGCGAGACAAAGGTGGGCCGGAGCTCCACGTTAGCGATATCCTCCGCAATGTTGCGGCTGACTCCGCCGTGGACCTGGACGATCCGGCCGGCATTGCGGCCTGTCGGAACGAAAGTCGAAAGCGGATATCCCTTGATATCAACAAATACAGAACCGATCACAACGATTCCCATAAGGTCTCCTCCTCTTAGCAAAAACATAGCGGACCCAAAACCGGTCTGCCGCGGCAGATCTGGCCGCCCGAGCATTAGCTTCACCCATATTAACACAAAGAATCGCATTGCAAAAGGATTTTTACGATTCAAACTCTTCCGCAGGAGGTGCCTGATCGTCTTTATTTTCGTCTTACTTGCCTTTTTTATTCCTTAATTTTATAATAAACGCATGTGAAACTTACTAAACTTACGATTTGACCATAGAAGACATAGAATACGATATTCGCCTGTGTAGTCTTGGTAAGCTATCTTTAAAACAGTCAGGAGTTTTAAAACATGAACGAAGAAACAGGAAGGAGCATACCCACCGGATCTGACTATGAAGGCGGGCTGTCCCATGAGGACGGTATCCTGTCAGAATCTCTGAATGCTCAGGATGCCGAATTCCTGCCGGGAGAGACCCCGAATGCACCCGCACAGCCAAAGCTCCGCAAAAAACCACGTCAACCGAATGCTGATTCAGACGGGGCCGATGTTCGCAGGCAGAAGAGACCCGTATCAGAGGAATCTGATTCCGCAGATTCTCCCGGGACGGACGGGAAGGAGCAGATCCCGGAACACGCTGCAGACGTGAAGACCCCGAATTCACCGGTGAAGAAAAAGAAGAAAAGACCTGCCGCAGAAAACGAGAGCATCCCGGGAACTGTCCCAAAAAAGCGCCCCGCCACAGTCAGGAACGCTGACGGTCAGCTGAAGAAACGCCCGGCTGCAGCAGGGGACGCCGACGCTCAGCCGAGGAAACGCCCCGCCGCTGCAGGGGACGCCGACGCTCAGCCGAGGAAACGCCCCGCCGCTGCAGGGGACGCCGACGCCCAGCCGAGGAAACACCAGGCCGCAGACAGAGACACAGGCGGTCAGCCGAAAAAACAGTCAATGAAGAAAAAGCCGGCCGCGGACAGAAAGCAGCTTCCCGCAAAAGCGGACGAGCCGTCCACGACTGAGGTCGCGCTCATACCGAAGCCCGCAGACCGCGAGACCGCGCTCATCCGGCGTACAGGTCTCACCGCCGAGGAAGTCCAGTACCGGGTACAGCAGGGCGAGGTCAATGTGACCGTCCCGAAAGGACAGAAATCCGTCGGCCGCATTGTCGCAAGCCATACGCTGACCTACTTCAACCTTTTGAACTTCGCGCTTGCTATTCTCGTCCTGATCACAGGACAGATCAAGAACGTTCTCTTCCTCGGCACCTGTATCAGCAACACGCTGATCGGTATTATCCAGGAGCTGAAAGTCAAGTCCCTGATCGACAAGCTGTCTGTCATTACAACGTCAAAAGTGAATGCGCTGCGGGATGGGGAAAGCACTGAAATTCCGGTCAACGAGATCGTCCGGGATGACATGATCCTCGTGGCTTCCGGAGACCAGATCGTCACGGACGGATCCGTCTACAACTGCCAGGGTCTGGAAGTCAATGAGTCCATGCTGACGGGAGAATCAAAGCCTGTCCGCAAAAAAGACGGCGATAAGATCCTCTCGGGAAGTTTTATCACAGCCGGAACCGCATGCATGCAGGTCGAGAAGATCGGAGACGAATGCTACGCTTCCGAACTGGTCAGCAAAGCTTCCCACAAGAAGCGCGCCAGCTCCGAAATGCAGAGGTCGATCGGCCGCATCATCAAAGTGGTCTCTGTCATAATCATTCCGGTCGGGCTCCTGCTCTTCAGAAGCCAGCTCCAGGCGGCAGGCGGAGATTTCGACACGGCGGTCATCCGCACGGTCTCCGGTGTCATCGGCATGATCCCTGAGGGTCTGGTCCTCCTCACATCCGTCTCCTTCATCATCGGCATCGGCCGTCTTGCGAGAAAGCAGGCGCTGGTCCAGGAGATGGCAGCGATCGAATCCCTCGCCCGCACGAATATTATCTGTACAGATAAGACAGGTACCATTACGACCGGAGAGCTTAAGGTCGAGCAGATCATCGCTCTTGACACAACACCCGACACCGAGATCGACGAGATCATCAGTCATATGAACGGAGCCTTCTCCGACACGAACGCGACACAGAAAGCGGTGGATGAACATTTCGGTATGCGTACCGACTGGACGGTCCGCGAGACCATCCCCTTCTCCTCCGCAAGAAAATACAAAGCTGCCAGCTTCATGAGCCACGGCGATTTTTGTATCGGCGCTCCGGAATACCTTGCTCCCGGCAATACAGGTGTCCTCAGCCTCGTTGAGGACACCTCAAAGAAAGGATACCGTGTCCTTCTTCTCGGCAGGTCGAGCGGGATCTCCGCTGAAAATGACAGCGTCGGCGTAGTGACTCCCATCGCCATGATTGTCATTTCCGATATTATTAAGGAGGACGCGAGAAAGACCTTCAAATACTTTGCGAAAGAAGGCGTGGAAGTCAAGGTCCTGTCCGGCGATAACCCGGTGACCGTCTCGACAGTCGCCGTAAAGGCCGGTGTCAAAGGAGGGGAGAAGTACGTCGATGCGACGACGCTTCCGTCAGACCCGATCCTGCTTGCCCAGGAAATCGCAAAATATAACGTCTTCGGCCGTGTCAAACCCGAACAGAAACAGGCTTTCGTCAAGGCATGGCAGGCGAACGGCAAGACCGTCGCGATGGTCGGAGACGGCGTGAACGATGTACTGGCGATCAAAGACGCTGACTGCGGTATTGCG
>CADABA010000194.1 GCA_902785985.1 uncultured Lachnospiraceae bacterium | reverse complement strand
GAGATGGCTCGGCAGTTCAATTTGCGGGGATGTCCGGCTGCTGCTGTATACAGCAATGCACAGGGTGAGTTTTCCGAAGAGAGAGACATTGCTTTGAGTGGACTGCGCGAAGGCACGTACCGGGTGATTTTTTCAGTTGACATGTTCAATGAGGGTGAGGTAATTATATGCGTCAGGACAATATCGAAATGTTTCAGGATACGATGCGTATTCTTGAACAGGGCTATTATACAATAGGGAATCAGAGAATCGAGTTAAAGCTCTCACGTACACAGATGGAAGCTGCGGATGTATATCTTCCGGGAGATATTCAGATCATGTCCGGGAATAAGGACTTTCAGCATGTCCACGTTATCGGAAGATGCGGATACGGATGTGAAAACGCGGATTCTTTCAGCCTTGCCGGAAAAAGAATGGAGCAGTTCTCCTGCGACTCAGGCAGGAAGGATGCAAAGCCGATCCTTGTTCTGAATCTTGCAAATGCGGTGAGCCCGGGTGGCGGCGTCCGTCGCGGTGCAAAGGCCCAGGAAGAGGATCTGTGCAGGAAGAGCTCTCTTTTGCTGTCTCTTGAAAGCAGGAATGCTCGTCCATATTACGAATATAATAAGTCGCTCCATACTGATATGGGATCGGATGCGATCATCATCAATCCGCAGGTAGAGATCATCAAAGATGAGAATGGAAATCTGCTTCCGGATACAGCCGTTGTAGCGGTCATGACCTGTGCGGCGCCGAGGTTTCGAAACGGCATGGAGGGAATATCACAATCAGAATATGAATCCCTGATGTATCAGCGTATTACCGGTATGCTGAAGACTGCAGCTTATTTAGGATATCGGCACTTGGTCCTGGGGGCATTTGGCTGCGGCGCTTTTCATAATGATGCCCGTGTTGTTTCCGATCTCTTCTACAAGGCGTTAAAGGAATTTGATTACGACGGTATGAAGGAAAAGGACATGTTCCGCAGGATCGACTTTGCGGTCATGGATCATTCCGCTGATCAGTATAATTTCAAGGAGTTTTCCCGGAACTTTTCCAACTTCTATCGTGATGAGGATCAGGCTGAGATCGATCGGGCGTCGGAAAAAAAGAAGGATAATTCTATGCGCCCTCCGGCCAGGCAGCTTCCGTTCGTTTTCTTCTGGAAGGACAACGAAGAAAACGGATATCTTTCCAATTGGTACAGACGCAAGTTTGTTATCGATGATTTTGAATATCTTCATGTTGAGCAGTACATGATGGCGCAAAAAGCGAAACTGTTCCATGATTCCGCGCGATACACCGCGATTCTGCGGGCAACAAATCCATGGGAGTGCAAGGATCTGGGAAGACAGGTTACACCATTTGATGCAAAGACCTGGAATGCTGTCAAATACGATGTTGTGAAGGATGGCAACCGGGCTAAATATGAACAGAATCCGGATCTTAAGAAATTACTTTTGGCGACAGGAAATGCAGTCCTTGCAGAAGCCAGCCCGAAGGATAAGGTCTGGGGGATTGGCCTGGATGCGCAGACAGCAGCATCAACAGATATGTCAGAATGGCCGGGACAGGGACTTCTGGGACTTGCCTTGATGGAACTGCGTACAGAATTTTCCGGTGAGGCCAATAAAGAAACAGAGCTTCGGATGGTGAAAGGCGATATCACGAAGGTTTCTGATGTGGAAGCCGTCGTAAATGCCGCTAACAAAAGCCTGCTCGGCGGTGGCGGCGTCGATGGCGCGATCCACCGGGCAGCTGGTCCGAAGCTGCTGGAAGAGTGCCGTACACTTCATGGCTGCAATACCGGGGAGGCGAAAATAACAAAGGCATATGATCTTCCCTGCAAATATGTGATTCATACTGTTGGTCCGGTATGGAACGGAGGAAAAAGGAAAGAGGCACAGCTCCTTGCAGATTGTTACAGGAATTCTCTGCAGGCTGCTATCGATAATGGTATCCGGAGTGTGGCGTTCCCATCCATTTCAACAGGTGTTTACAGTTATCCTCTTAAAGAAGCGGCTGAAATTGCGGTTACTACCGTGAATGAGTTTATCGAAGAGCATCCGGGAGAACTAGATCTGATTGAGTGGGTACTCTTTGACCGGAACACCTTTAACGTATATGACCAGGCGCTTGGACAGCAAAAAAGAGTAAGGCGCGGAAACTGAGATGATGCACTTCAGACAGGCATTCCGACAGATGCATCTTCCAAAACGCCAGCTGAATAATGCCATTACACAGAACGGTCCTGAAGCCAAAAACTTCGGGGCCGTTTTAAGCAAAGGTTAGGGATAAAATGGCGATGGCATATCTGGAAGTAATGAACAGCTTTGCAGAAAAGCCCTCAGAACTTGCCGAGTGGCCTCGCAAAGAAGGAATTTTCCTGCATAGATCATGAGCCGCCTGTCTGGAGGAAATCCACGCAGGACTTGCTCTGTTCCCTTTTGGAGGATCAGAATGAATCGGACCGTGAAATGGTATCATTGCATTGAACTGAATCCTGCCTTCTGTGACAGCGATGATGTAAAGTACGGGAACCTTCATAAAAACTTGAAATGGGCACGTACGGGAACGATCGGAAAAGGAGCGTCGTGCTGTGATTTCCGGATCATTGATATCAGCAGGTGTCCGGATTATAAAGATTAAAGCTTCCGGCGGACTTCAGCTGTACAATTGGGAAGGTGCTGCGCACCTCGCGCAGCTAGGCTAATGGGAAATTGTTCCGATTCAAGGCCCTGCTGGACGGAGATGAGGAATGCAGCTACTGGCTTCCCGGAAATAAAGGTCTGGATGCTCTGGCATTTTCGGAAAGCAGGTGCTGCAGTCCCTCGGTTTGCATGTGCCTTCAAACGAGGAACAGAAGAAAGAAATTCTTTGAAGTTCACCGCGAAGAGATCACGATTCATTAAGCGGAAAAGAAAGCATTTGGTAAACTGGGTGTCAAGCGGACCCCGAGGGAGAAGGTTTTGACTGCGGAATACGTCAGGCTTATAGCGCGGAAAAAACAGACCTTTGCTGAATACCGGGAGGCTAGGGATGATGTGAAGGAATATTTCATTGTACGGGATATTATCGCTTCCCTTTATGAGACGGAGCGTAAGGAAAATGAAGCTGACCGGAAACGGCAGCAGGAACAGGAGTGTTAAGAACACCGGCTCGGGTATCTGCGAAAATATTTCAAGGTGAGGGATAACGGCAGGATTATTCCCAATGCATTTATGATAGCCTATCATTCCGCTGACACTGGATGATTGGATCCGGATTGATGCCGGACGAAGGGCGAAGCTGGACCGGCAGTCAAACCCGACGAATAACACAGGTTTTCAGCAGGCTGATTCTTGACCCCTCCGTACAAAGCGATGCTGCATTTTATACCACAGGTCGAATGACAGATACAGTAAAATGCGGTATTCTCTATATTAGAAATCTACGAAAGGAAAGGTTAAAAGACATGCGAATCATGAATGTTTTATCGAGCTCATTCAATCTTTATCTGTCCCTTCTGCATAGCAGCAAGGTCTTATTGTCGTGTGGAAATGCTCCGATAAAACAAAGGCATTCATGAGCATCATCTGAAGATATTTAGATCTCAGGCCGTCTGTTTGGAGGATTCCACGCAGGCGGCTTTTATTATGGGTCGGTAACTCCAGCGGCGAGGAGGGCGGACTGTAAATCCGTTACACGAGAAACACCGAAGGTTCGAGTCCTTCCCGGCCCACTGTCTGCTCCCGTATCCCAACTGGAAGAGGGCACCGGTTTAAACCCGGTTCAGTGAGAGTTCGAATCTCTCCGGGAGTACTTATATACCTCTGTAGCAGAACTGGTATATGCGGCGGGTTAAGGACCCGTGCCGGACTAAGATCCATTGTGAGTTCGACTCTCACCAGAGGTACTCATGCAGGAGTGGCGGAATTGGAATACGTATTCAAATCCTGTGAGGGTTCCTTCGGGTCATTAGTATAACGGCAGAACAGCGGACTTTTAATTCGTAAGATCCGGGTTCAAATCCCGGATGAACCATATGTCCCCGTAGGCTAAAGGACAGACCGGATGGCTACGGACCATCTGATGCACGTTCGATTCGTGCCGGGGATACTGTGACTGTGGCAGATATGGTAATGCAGCGGATTGTGGATCCGCCTTATGCGGGTTCGAATCCCGTCAGTCACCTTCAAAGCAATCCTTCGCAAGCGCATCCGCTTCGACGGTTTTATAAAGGAAAAACCACAGCACTTTATGAAAATGCCGGCAAGCCTTTTGGCCTGCCGGTGTTTGTTTTGTATTCTTATCGAACCTGTTCTGTCTTATTCAGCGGCAGGAACGCCTATGCGCTATCAAAATTTTCGCTTACTGCCTGTCACATGAATAACCTCGCGACATGATATACCACGCAGGACAGAATCAGCGCATTGCAGATATAGAACACCGCAACCTTTGCTGTCCATTTCAGCGAGTGCGATTCCTTGTAGGTCGTAGAGAGTGCCATCAGGCAGGGAATGTTGAAGGTCGTTGCGAACATGAATGCCAGCGCTTCAGCCGGTGGGATGACCGCCGTCATTGCAGCGCCGAGCAGAGCGGTATCCGCCTTTGCGGTTTTTGCAAAGAACGCAGCTTCCATGAGCGAATTGTTCCCCGTAAAGACCGCGTTCAGTGTGCCGAGGACGGCCTCCTTGGCAAATGCACCGCTGACGAATGTCATGAACGTCTGCCAGCCCATGCCGAAGAAGCGAGTGACAGGTTCGATGAACGTTCCTACACGGTAGAGCAGGCTGTGGTCAACATTGCCGTCCCTGCT
>CADABA010000193.1 GCA_902785985.1 uncultured Lachnospiraceae bacterium | reverse complement strand
CGGCAGCCTGAAGGAAGAGAACAGACTGAAGGTGGAATATGCCGCGGAGCTGACGAAAGAGCAGACAGCGGAAATCGACGCGGAGACGGTGGGAGCCGGGGACTGGGCTCTGATTAGTATGCAGCCGTTTATAAGCGAAGAGACGCTTACTGTCACCATGAAGAATGGAGATCAGTTCACGGTGAAGGTGACGGACGCACAGCTCAAGAAGAAAGTGATTTCAGCATCTGGTGAGACATATGAGGTCATCGTGACGTACGATGACAATGCGCAGATCCCAGAGGGCGCAAGTCTGAAGATTACCGAATTCGCCGAAGACAGCAAAGAATATCAGGCGGCACGCGAGGCTGTTGTTAACCAAAAGCAGTCGGAGGATTTCGTCTTTGACGAAAAAGAATTTGGGGTGGCGGCGTTCGATCTGTCGATAGTAGATAAAGACGGTAACCAAGTTGAGCCAAAGGCTGCCGTCGACGTTTCTATGAATATGAAGAGTTTGCCGGAAGAAGCGGTCGAAAAGGACGCTCAATGCACCATCGAGATTCATCACCTCAACGAGAGCTCTGGAGATGTTGCAGTAGAGACCGTCGCCTCGGCGTTCGATGGCAGTATCCAGGTAGAAGAAGAAACTGCGAAGGCAGAGTTCCAACTGGAAAGCTTCTCAACGTTTACGGTGAGCTGGAACCGCAGAGGTACCAGTAACAACTCCACTACGTTCGGATGGGCAGACGGCACGAATGCTTACAATAGTGGCAGTTCAAGGGGATATATTACAGCGGTTTATACAGACGAGAGTGGAAATGCAATCACACGACCTGATAGTGTTAGCGCTAATATACGTCACTACAATTTTAATAGTGGTGTGACAGATAGCTACAACATACTTTCTGATTTTGGTAAATCTATCCAGAATTATTCTTTTAACCGCGCGTACGTCCTTGTTGGTGAGGAAGGACAAAAGGTCCAACAACAAGTCGATTCAGTTACCGCGACACGCAATGGTGATGTTACATCAGTAACGTATTATTACAATGGAGAGGAAGTCCTATCCGCTAGTTACGATGCTACAAACGTTCAAAACAAGAGGCATGATTTCACGCCAGATGGGCTTGGACTGACTCTCGAATACACAAAGAACAATAACTTTACCACCATTCATTATGGCTACATGGATGACGGTACATTTGTGGAATTCGACGAGCAGCCTGATCCGACGAATACGTCAACTTCATTTGGATGGGCTCATCTGATCTATGACTTTGTAGGAACAGACGATCAGGGGCTTCCTGTAGACTGGAAGTACAAAGGCACCTATTACCACACTTCCGAAACGACGAACCCTCAGCAGGGCGGCACGACGATGCAGCCGATTTTGCGTTATTATAATAATGCATGGCGCTATTATAATGGGAACATAAGCAGTCAGAACGATACAAGGAACAACAGCAATTGGAAGGCAGTTGCCGATGACAGTGATATCTATGTAGTATATGAGAAACCTGATATACCGATGGGTGGAACTCCGTCTCCAAGTGAGAATTCACCGCAGCCTGACAATCCTTATATTCTGAAAGAGTCAGTTTCAAACACAGACGGTACAAATACATTGTCGCTTAGTGTTACCGGAAGCAGGAAACCTATGATAACTGATAAGGTCGCGGATGTCATCGTGATCTTGGATCTTTCTTCTTCGATGCGAAGGGACATCGGTTCTCAAACAGCTTACGACAGTAATTATCAGACAGTTACGAACTCACGATATTATCAGGCAAAAAACGCTGTACAGAAACTGGCTGAAAGGCTGTATGCAGTAAATGGTACAGACGGCGAGCAGTACCGCATGGGCCTCATCACCTTCAGTAATTATGCTGGTAGAACGTATCTGAGTCCTACTGAGAATCAATCAACATTCCAGTCTACACTGGATGGGATCACAGCCTATGAAGGCAGTGGAACAAACTGGGAGCATGCGTTGCAGCTTGCAAACCAGATGTCTGTTGCATCTGATCGGGCTACCTATATTGTATTTATTACTGACGGTGAACCGTCAGTGCGGCAGACGCGAGGAAATCTGACGAATGAGCAGCTCAGTGGTGCTAACTGGACAAACAACCCGGCAATTGAAGGAGATATTTTTCACGGAGGCTTAGCCGGAGGCCAATTTTTCCCCAATAACAATGACCACAACACTCCGGATTTTCGTGATTATTTTGGCAGCGCGACATTTGGCGGCCTGATGAATAATGATGTCTGGGATCCGCGCAACAGGAACGCGGCGGTCGACGAAGTAGCCTCTATGCTGGGCCATAACAAGGGCTTTTACGCAATTGGTGTTTCCAGTGAAGTCAACTATTTAGGAGATTTTGCAGCAGCGTCCGGAGTTGATACAAACCATTACAAGCTTGTGACGTCAGCAACGGCATTTGATGAGGTGATCGATGATATTTTAGAAGAGCTTGATATTAATGGCGTCAGCGGTCAGGCAAATATAAAAATGTTTGATGGTATCACTGATCTGACTCAGACTATTTCCAAGGTAAATCAGACCGAAGATAACCGGCTCCTTGGCGTCGATGGAGATTTTAAATACTACAAGTCAACAGCACCTGCAGATTGGAGCACATGGACAACTGCTCAGAAAGCAGCATATGCGTTGGGTGTAGAGTATGCGAATTCATCCGAAACACCGACAGAATATGCATCCTACACATCAGAAGAAATAGATGCTTACAACCTGGGCAAGGATATTTCTTTTACCGAGTGGACTACCAGAGCAGAAGATGGCTGTGCAGCGGCGGTCTACAACACCGAGACCGGAGCCGTGGAATGGAACATGGGTCAGAAGTTCATGCTGGAAGATGGTGTTACCTATAAAGTTTCATTTATCTGCTGGCCGAGTCAGGAAGCTTACGATATAATCGCCAAATTGAACAACGGTACCATTACATTTGGAGATACGGATCTTTATCCACAGGAAATCTGGGATCAGTTCGAGGGTGATCTCACAAATGGTTATACTCTAAAAACCAATGCAGAGAGGGCAAATACAAAATACAGTAAAGCCACTGATGTAAATGGTAATGTGACAGTAGGTGATGAGCAGGATCCTTTGCCTTTCCAGCATGTTCCGCCAATGCCTCTGGATAAAGACAAACTAAATGTTGCAAAAACGTGGCAGGCTTCCAGAATTGACAGCCAGACGCCGGAATCTGTTATTCTGCAAGTGGTCGGGGACGATGAACTTTACAAACAGTTTGAGATAACTCCTACGGAAACAGTAGATGGTTCAGATACTCCGAACAAGGGACGCTCTGAGAATATTTATATTTCCTGCGGTCATCTGAAAGTCAATAAGAGCACTGGAGAAGTTGTTATTTATGAAAGCGGACATGATTTTACCCTGCGGGAGGTAGGGGAAAACTCCCGCCACTGGGATCTGGATGCAAGCATCTGCAGACCGATGAAAATCAACATGGAAGAAACGATGCTTGTGTTGGTCGAAGAAGATGATATCCCGAATGCCATGAAAACTAACCCGAACCTTGCGTACTTTGCAGAGAACGGGAATGAATACTATCGAGTGGACGGTAACGTATACAAGGTTGATGAAGCATTGACAGATATTACTGGTTTTAATACCCGCAGAAGTTTCCTTGACCTGTCAAAGGAAGTTTTGGTTGACAATGAGGTTTGGCCGGAAACAGTAGATGAGGTCTTTACTTATAAGATTAAATTCAATATAGATCCGACCACATTGAGTTGGGATCCGGATCTGGAGAAATATATTATCATTTCGACCAGAGACGCGAATGGAACAGTATTGCCTTCGTCAATCCTCGCACTTACAGATGCTGAGTACACACCCACCGCTAAATTGCCGAGTGCATGTGGTTTTGAGGAAAGCAATAATACAAAGTATCTGGTTGCGGAAAACGATGTTGAATTCTATCTGAGTATTAAAAATGGCTGGAGTGTTCGCTTCCTGAATCTTCCTGCCGGTACGACCTACAGTATTGAAGAAGTGCTTCCGGAAGATTCTAACTACGATTTCAATAATGTCAGACTGGAAACACGAAAGGATAGTTCTTCTGCAACTCCGGTGTCTACTGATACATATACTACGATGAAATTAGATGGCAGCATAGCAGAGACAAGTACGCTATACAAAGTTGTTTACCGCAACGCCGCAAAAACCAAGGAAGTGCAGATACTGAAAACCGGACAGGATGCAAGCACTTCGTTGGGAGGCGCAAAGTTCGACTTATATACGGAGAGTGCTTATACAAGCAATCCAAAGGGAACGCCTTTTAAAACGAATCTAGTTTCTTCCAGCGAGACAGCTACAAAAGGAAAGATAGACTTGGGCGAGCTTCCTATCGGAAAGTATTATCTGGTGGAGACAAAAGCTCCGGATGGCTATAATATGAGGACGGAGCCTGTAATTATCACAGTAAGTAAAACATCAGTAACTTACGATGATGGAACTACTTTATCTCAGTCCGGTTCGGGAATCAGCCAAATCGGTGATGTATACCAACTGAAGGTTACAAATGATGAAGGCGTTACCTTGCCGAATGCTGGCGGCCCCGGCACACGGCTCTTTACAATCCTCGGCAGCATCCTGATCCTTGGAGTGGGTGTCCTGCTGTGGAGGAGACGGAGAACAATTTAACACAGTTACAAGAAAGGCTGGTCTTCAGGCAACTGGAGATCGGCTTTCTCTTTTGAACATGAATTAGTAACAACTAATACAAAACGGTATTTTTAGATCGTACTCGAATTTATATTTTTCTGCGATCTCTGCACAGATCCTATTGATTCCAAGGTCATAATAGATGTCTTTGAGAAAAAGATATCCTATGTTCACACTCCGACGGCA
>CADABA010000192.1 GCA_902785985.1 uncultured Lachnospiraceae bacterium | reverse complement strand
GTGTTTTCTCCTTGAGATTATTTTGGCAACCAGGCTGTTCAATCAGTCATAACCGTAAAGAGAGGCTACAGAGCTTCCACACATGTGCCAGAAGCCTCTTCTTTTTCAGCAGTATGGTTTGCCGGCTGTGGGTCGAACGCTGAGACATCGGGACAAAAACCAACGGATAATTATGTTAGTTACGTTAAGTGAAATTCTGTCTCTGGCAGAAGAGAAAAAGATTGCTATTGGTTCTTTTAACGCCCCTAATCTGGAGTCCCTTCAGGCTGTGTTCGAAGCCGCTGAGGAACTTGAACTGCCGGTCATTATTCAATTTGCCCAGTGTCATGAGCCCTGGATCCCGCTTGATCTCATCGGGCCCATTATGGTAGAGTCTGCAAAAAAATCCAATGTACCCGTCTGTGTTCATTTGGATCACGGTGAAACTCTGGAATATTTAAAGAAGGCTCTTGATCTGGGATTTACCGGGATCATGTATGACGGATCTGCACTTTCATTTGAAGAGAATCTTGAAAACACGAAAAAAGCGGTAGCTATGGCATTTTCAGCAGGTGCTTCTGTGGAAGCTGAGCTGGGATCCATGGGGAAACGGGGAACCGGTTCTGAAGATGGCAGCGGTGTGGAGGACAAGACCAAAATTTATACAGATCCTGATATGGCGGCACGTTTCGTAAAGGAAACCGGGATAGATGCTCTGGCCTGCTCATTTGGAACGACTCACGGGATTTATCTGACAGAGCCGAAACTGGATTTTGACATCGTGAGGAATGTTAGGGAGAAAACGGGCGGGATTCCGGTCGTTATGCACGGAGGATCCGGCGTCAGCGGGGAAGATTTCCGAAAATCTATTGAGGCCGGTGTTCGCAAAATTAATTACTTCACATACATGGATAAAGCAGGCGGCAGCGCAGCAGCAGAATATGTCAGAAGTCTCTCTGATGGGGAACCGGTATTCTTTTCCTCTGCTTCGATGGCCGCACGTGATGCAATGAAAGAGGACGTAAAAAAGGCGATGAAACAGTTTGCACTTCTGGAGTGATAAACATTTAAAAATAATAAAGCATTCAGGGGGATGTATGAGAAAAATTGCTGCAATCGTACTCAGTATGATGCTCCTGCTTCCGGTTTCCTGCTCCGGAAAAACGAACGGACCGGATGTTGAGATCAAAGCGGAGGATCCGTTCATGACCGCTGCAATTTCAGAGGCTCTGGCGGGAATATTCAGCGGGGACGGCGGTCCCTTCGGATGTGTGATCGTCAAGGACGGAAAGATTGTCGGAAAAGGCCACAATATGGTGCTTTTGAACAATGATTCGACTGCGCACGGGGAGATTATCGCGATCCGCAATGCAGAGAAGAGCCTGGAGACATTCGATCTGACCGGGTGCAATCTGTATACCACGGGAGAGCCCTGCCCCATGTGCCTGTATGCCATCTTGTGGGCACGGATCGACAAAGTTTATTACGGCTGTACGATCAAAGACAATGCGGAAATCGGCTTCCGTGACGAGGAACTGGATGACATGGCTGGCGGCCGGGAAGCGATGGAAGATTTCCTGATATGCATTGACAGAGATGCCTGCCTGGAGCTGTTCGACGTATATAAAAACCTGGATCATGAAATCTACTGATGCAGATCCCTGCAGGAAAATGCGGCAGGAGAAGCTGTCGGGAGAATCCGGACAGCTGGTGTTATCGCAGAAGATGCTCAAGACGTTATGAAAAGGAGAGCGGAGCTCATCACCTGCGGGGTGGTGGGCTTCTTTTTTGTGGCTTGAGGGAGTGAACACGTTAATGCAGATGATGTTGTTTCCTATATATGATTATGTGATAAAAATTACAGCTTTCAAGATGACGTGCTATACTTATGGAAGAAAATGCCGGATAGTATAACCGCATAGGGAAGACTGGCTGTATGCCATGACACCTTCTGCTTTTTTGCGAATGCCTTATGATATTTTGTATACGCAGTATAAGAATCTGTTCTTTGTCATACAATTGAAATTCTACGCAATGCTCGAAACGGCAGGCATGTTAGAAGATTTTCAGACTTTTTGCGATTTGTATGGTGAGAAAAAATATGATTATTCTGGCAGACTTCTGTTCCATATCATCTATTACATACAGTGCGGGAGAAAAACTCGGAAAGAGAGAAAAGCTCCATTGGGAAAGAAATTGGAAAGCATTTCGTATAAGGCCGCAAATTATTTGAGATCGTTTTCTGACTATTAAGATGATGAATGATTTTTTGATCTCTGTAAAGCCATATCGGGGGCAGAAACAGCCGCGCAGTATAACGAGAAGGGTGGTGAGATGATGAATGATCTTATGTCAAAATATAACTGCTTCCTGTTCATGCCCGGGTGTGTGAAAAATACAGATAATAAGTTGACGTGCTGTAACAGGGGCAGAAAATGCCGGGGGTATAGCTTGTTAATAAAAAATCACGGGAAGAGATCATGGACGTCTTATCTGGAGCAAACAAACTGAAGAATGTTGGCTTTTAACAGAGTTCGTTGTATCTGCCGGGCTTTCGATAGATTGCAAGAGAATTCGGACGCCTAAAGATTGCAGTTTAGCTGCTAAGAAATACATGACTCGCATTCGAAGAACAATAGATACTAAGTTCTATAAGATGGAAGAAAGAAATTAAGCATGGCTGTTCCAAAATATAATGAAATGTATGCACCTTTCCTGAAAGCGCTTGCTGACGGCGAGATCCATACAACAAAGGATGTTCGTCAGTTTGTAGCTGAGCAAAAGGGATTGACTGATGCAGACTTATCGGAAATGTTACCTAGCGGAAAGCAGGGCCTGTTTGCAAATCGGTTAGGATGGACACGACAGTATCTGAAAAAAGCCGGACTTGTTACAGGCGCTGACCGAGGACAGCTCGTACTGACAGATGCTGGTAAGAATGCAGTTCCAGATGCGGATATAATAGATAATCAGTACCTTCAAAGGTATCCCTCATTTTGTGCATTTATTAATACTCAGTCCGGTACGGATTCTGCACTTCATGAGGAAGCGATTGCAGAGGTAGCGGAAAAATCACCAGAAGAAATCCTTGAAGATGCATATGCCGAACTGAATGCTTCTCTTGCAGATGATCTGATGACCGAAATAATGAAGCTGGAGCCAACAGACTTTGAAAAGTTAGTAGTTCGTCTGCTTCTCGCAATGGGCTATGGCAGCGGAATTGATGATGCGGGCTTTGTAACGCAGGCTTCGAACGATGGTGGTATTGATGGGATTATAAAGGAAGATCAACTTGGTTTCAGTTCCATTTATATTCAGGCAAAACAATGGAATCCGGATACATCTGTTTCAAAACCCGAAATACACAAGTTCGTAGGTGCGCTGCAGGAACAGAAAGCGCAGAAAGGACTCTTTATTTCGACAGCATCCTTCTCTGCCGGGGCAAAGAAATCTGCGGATGCTGCAGGTGTCGTTCTTGTGGATGGAAAGCAGCTGACCAAACTGATGATAAAGTTTAATCTTGGCGTATCGGTAGAACATGTCTATGAAGTAAAGCGCCTGGATACGGATTTTTTTACGGATGGATTTTAATTTGATAAATGAACATCCGATGCCCTGACACAACCAAGTGCAATGAGTGCTCGTGCGGACGCACTCCCGAAGATCGCAAGGCGAATGTCCTCAGTCTGGACCAACTTTCTGCAGGCGGTTTTGAAGAAGCAGAAGAGGATATTGGCGGGCTGCTAAACTTGTCTGTTTGGAGTTTGAAGAAATCGTATTATGCCCTGCAGCAGGCGAAAGGATGTAGGGAAGAAGTATAATGCGTTTTACTAAGAGTACATCTTTTCGCCAGGCATCCGGTATAATAATCCGTATAACGAAGACATGTTTCAGGAGTGATGAACCATGGAAGTGAAAATCTTTAGTTTTGGACGAGGCGCATTCTTTGGGGGAAGTCTCAGAACAAGTATTTATATGTTACCCGATGATACGAGAAACGTGTTGGTTCGGATAGATCCTTATAATTACTTTTATATTATAAAAATGCCTGCTCATAAATTCTTAATGCCGGTCGATGAACTGAGGAAGATCACTGCATTTTTGGATATGATCCGTACCTGGAAAGAAGAATACAAGTGCAAAGATAAAATATTAGACGGTTACGGGTGGCATATAGAATACCATTTTGACGGTTTCGAATATTTATCACATGGGTACGTAAGTTATCCGGAGAATTATCGGGAAAAGATTTCTGAGTTACAGACGATCATAGAAGACCTTTGCTTGAAGTATGCCCCTGATAGATATGATTGGGAAGGCAGAGAGGACAGGATCAAGCTATAAGAAAAAGAAAGAACGCTGAGGTGATATTTCCAAAATAAGTCAATCTTGGGGAGTAAACAAATGAAAGAAAATGTGTCGTCAACGAATCAGAACGCCGGTATAAACTGGAAGGAATTGATTGAATTCCCTTCCGCCGGCGAAACAGCAGACTATAACAGGACGAGTAAAAACCGCGCTCCGTATATCGTAGGATGGATGAAAACAGGGGGCATGGGACGCTATACCGAGTTCGCGATCGATTTTAAGGCGGATTATGTTCCGAACTACACGTATTGCAGTCTGGCAAACTTCAATCTGGATTATTCTTCACTGAAAAGTCAGTATGTGCGGGTACATACTGATGGCCATGTCTGCGGGTATGCAGGATTTCACTTTCGTGGGCCGGGGGAATCGCCTGCCGGAATACTGTCATTTTGGGAAGTAAAGTGTGAGGATAAAAACGGCAGAGTAACGAATATAAACCCGACTCGTGTTTATCCCGAGCCGGATGGCGACATGATCTTTGATGGAGAAGGAGAAGGAGTTCATTGCCTGAAGGATTATAAGTGGAGTCCC
>CADABA010000191.1 GCA_902785985.1 uncultured Lachnospiraceae bacterium | reverse complement strand
TCGGCAGGACATGTGATCGCGGCTGGCTTTACGCCAGGTGAGGAAAGTCCGGGCTCCGCAGGGCAGGATGCCGGATAACGTCCGGCAGGGGTAACCCTCGGGAAAGCGCAACAGAAAAGAACCGCCGCGCACGCGGTAAGGGTGAAAAGGCAGTGTAAGAGACTACCGCCTGGCTGGTAACAGGCAGGGCATATGCAAGCCCCATCCGGAGCAAGACCAAACAGAAGCAATACGGCTGCCCGTCCGTCGTGCTTCAGGCCGGTCGCTTGAGCCGTTCGGTAACGGACGGCCTGGATAGATGATCACACACGACAGAACCCGGCTTATCGTTCTGCCGAATAAAAAAGCTGCCGCATCAAAAGCGGAAGACCTTTATACAGGACCGACAGTATCTTTCATGTCGGCAGTGTATACTGACTTCGCTTTTTAAGATGCGGCAGTTTTTTCTATATCTCAGAGTGCTGCTCCGACCGCGCGGATCCTCCCGTACACGGCGTATTCAGAGACAGTTTTCTTTTCCGGTCTTTATCAGCTGTCCTGGGAAGCTTTTGAAAAGCCGGCTAAGAAGGCGGAATCATAATGATAAGGTTCGCAAAGCAGTCTCGTGAACATACTTACCGGTCGCGCCTTCCGGAGAACTTTGTCTCGCAGTACATACAGCGGTAAAGCTCCGTCTTTTCGTCTGCAAGGACGAAGACATGGTCGAGCTCCTGCTCGATCGAGGTGATGCAGCGCGGGTTCTTGCATTTGATGATGTTGACGACCTTTGACGGAAGACGCAGAGTGCGTTTCTCGTGGATGATCCCGTCTTTGATCACGTTCACTGTGATATTGTGGTCGATGAAACCGAGCACGTCGAGATCAAGATAATCGATCGGGCAGGCCGGAAGACGCGTTCTTGATGATCGCGACGGTACAGTCAAGCTTTCCGAGCTTCAGATCGTCATAGATCGTCATGGCTTTTCCGGCCTTGATGTGATCGAGGACGAACCCTTCTTTCAGAGCGCCGATGCTCAGTGTCTCTTCGTTTGTGTTTTTCATTGCGCCACCTCCAGACCGAGCAGAGTGAGAATAAGGGCTTCCCGAATGTAAACACCGTATTGGGCCTGCTCAAAGTATTTTGCTCTTTTATCGTTGTCGACTTCCACCGAGATCTCGTTCACACGGGGAAGCGGATGGAGGACATACATTTCCGGCGGCGCCAGTTTCATTTTCTCCTTGTCGAGAATGTAGAAATCCTTCATGCGCAGATAGTCTTCCTCATTGAAGAAGCGTTCGCGCTGTACGCGGGTCATGTAGAGGATGTCAAGATCCTTCATGGAATCCGAGTCAAGCCCGATGACTTCGCGATAAGGAATGTTCTTTGCGACGAGCGAATCCCGCACGTAGCTCGGCACGCGGAGCTCTTCGGGAGAAATGAGGACGAATTTGATACCCTCATATCTCGACAGGGCGTTGATCAGAGAATGGACGGTGCGCCCGAATTTGAGGTCTCCGCAGAGACCGATCGTTAAGTGGTCGAAATGTCCTTTCAGAGACCGGATCGTCAGAAGGTCAGTCAGGGTCTGCGTCGGGTGCTGATGTCCGCCGTCGCCTGCATTGATGACGGGGATCAGGGATTTCATGGACGCGACGAGCGGTGCGCCTTCTTTCGGATGCCGCATGGCGGCAATGTCAGCGTAACAGGAAACGATGCGCATGGTATCGGAAACGCTCTCGCCTTTCGCCGCGGAGGAGGAATCCTGGCTCGCAAAGCCGAGGACCTTGCCTCCGAGATTCATCATAGCCGCTTCAAAGGAGAGGCGGGTGCGGGTGCTGGGCTCATAAAACAGTGTGGCGATCCGTTTGCCTTCACAGACATGTGCGTATTTGTCGGGGTTGCATTCAATGTCATTTGCAAGATCAAGAAGCTTGTCAAGCTCCTCTGTTGAAAAATCCAGAGGACTCATCAGATGTCTTGGTGCCATTGTACCTCCTCATAAAACTTATGTGCAGGGAGCAGCGAAGGTCTTCATTCGCATGCTTGCGATTACCGCATAACATAATAAGCCATCATCCTGTGGAAATCAAGGAAAAATCTGCCCCGTCTTTTGGGAATATAGTATAAAAATAAGCGCAAAGCATGCTATAATATTTTGATGATTATTACCTTCCCGCGAAGGGGATGGACGGATCCTTTCATGTTCCGGACCATCCGAAAGAAGGTATATCCAGGAAAAAATTTTAAGGAGTGGATTATGGCAGTCACAGTATTTGCGGCAATCGACATCGGTTCCTACAACGTGACGATGGAGATTTTTGAGATCACAAAAAAGAACGGACTCAAGTCACTGACGACCGTCAGACAGCGCCTTGAGCTTGGCCGCGACACGTATAATGACGGGATGGTATCCCCGGAGATCCTGCGGGAGCTGACGCGTATTCTGAAGGATTACAGCAGAATCATGAAGGAGTATGGTGCCAGGTCATACCGCGCCTGTGCTAAGACCGCCCTTCGCGAGGCGAGAAATTTCCTCCTTGTCCGGGAACATGTCAGAAATAAGACCGGGATCAATATTGAGATCCTTTCCAATTCCGAACAGCGGTTCATGGCCTACAAGTCAATTGCTTCGCGCGGAGAGGAATTCCAGAATTTCATAGGGAAAGGCACTGCCATCATTGACGTGAGCGGCGGCAGTATACAGATTTCCCTGTTTGACAAGGAAACGCTCGTGACAGCGCAGAATCTCAAGCTCGGGCTTCTCCGCATCAGCAGCCGGCTGGCAAAAATCCTGAATGAGACAACGCATCCGGATGCGCTGATCGATGAATTCATCCGCAAGGATATTATGAATTTCAAGCGGATGCACTTAAAGGACCGAAATATCGATACGATCATTCTGGTCGGAGATTATTACACAAATATCATTTTCCAGAACAAAACTGATATGAACAAGATCGAGACCCGGGAGGAGTTCATGGTCTGGTACGACCATATCATCCGTCAGACACCGGGTGAGGTCGCTTCGGAACTCGGCGTCGGCATGGAGGTCGCGGATGCGGTCATTCCGATGGCTGTTCTGTACCGCCGGCTGATCGAAGTGCTCGGGGCGAACACGATCTGGCTTCCGGGAATCCAGCTGACAGACGGTCTGGCTTACGATTTCGCCACCAGGTCGAAGCTGATCCGGACACAGCACGATTTCGATAAGGATATCGTCATGGCCGCGAAGCATATGGCGAAGCGCTATGGAGGGAATAAGGCGCATACGGAAAAGCTGGTTGAGGTCGCCGATGCGATCTTCAAGGCGGTCAGGAAGGAATCAGTCCTCGGACCGAGGGACAGGCTTCTCCTGAAAGTAGCCTGCCATCTCAATGACTGCGGGAAGTATATCAGCCTCGTAAATGTCGCGGAATGCTCTTACAGCATTATCAAATCCACTGAGATCATCGGACTCTCGGATACAGAGCGTGTAATTATCGCCAATGTTGTCAAGTACCATACGCTTCCCTTTGAGTTTTACGGGGAGAACAATGAAGGCCTGACCGAGTTCGACTTTCTGCGCGTAGCGCAGCTGACTGCGATCCTTCGTACAGCGAACAGCCTGGATCAGAGCTATCTTCAGAAGATTCAGAATATGAGAGTCACGGCCAAAGAAGGTGTACTGAAGATCGATGTGACCGTGAAGCAGGACTTCACACTTGAGAAAGGCCTGTTTGCGAGCACTGTAGATTTCTTTGAGGATATGTTCGATATGAAACCTGTCCTCAAGATCCACAGGAGCAGTATCTGACGCAGCTCCCGCCTGCCCGGACCGGCAGCGGTAATGCTTTTCATTTGAAACCTTCGGCTGTGAACAATTTAAAGAATAAGAAGAGCGAGGATGGTATAAATATGGAACTCAAAATTGATGAGAATAAGACAGAGATCCCGGTCGGGGATGCGGCGCGGGAAGAAGCTGTCGGGGAAAATTCAACGAATGCTGCGGAGGAGAGGGATGCCTCTTCCCCGGATCCGGCTGCGGACAACGAGAACTCTGCAGGCGGGACAGGAGCGGCAGAGGTGAGCGCAGATACGGTTCCTTCCGCGGAACAGGAAAAATCTGTGAAGGAGGATACCGTCCCGGTGGCTGCAAAAAAGACTGAGAAAGTCTCAAAGAAGAAAGAGAATCCGAAGGAATCCGTAAAAGCAGAGGCAAAGTCTGCCAAGTCCGGATCCAAGACTGCGAAGAGCGGAAAGAGTACATCCAAGTCGGGGGCGAAAACATCGGCAAAATCCGCAGGGAAGACAAGTACAAAGAGTACCAGGTCATCTTCCTCGACGGTAAAGACAGAGAGAAAAGCCGCGTCTAAGGCGCAGGCCAAGGTATCCGGAAAGGAAGCCTCCGTAAAAAAGACGGAGAAGTCTCAGGATGCGTCGGCTCTGCAGAGTGCGGTGGATTTCAGAAATCCGGAGTACTACAGGAACAGGGAACTCTCCTGGCTGCAGTTCGACGGACGCTGCCTTTCCGAGGCGAGGGACCGCAATATCGTTCCTCTTTTTGAGCGGATCAAGTTCCTGAGCATCACAGCGTCGAACCTCGATGAATTCAATATGGTGCGCGTAGCCTCGCTCAAGGATCAGGTGCATGCGGGATATAAAAAGAAAGACATTGCCGGTCTTACTGCCGGAGATCAGCTGGAGCTCATCTCTGCGAAGATGCAGGAGTTCGTCAGGGATCAGTATACCGTTTATAACAGGTCTCTTGTCCCGTCTCTTCTCAAAGCGGGTCTTGAGATAATCGAAGACTATAAGGAACTGACAGAAGCGCAGTGCGCTTTTCTTGACACGTATTTTGAAGCCGAGATCTATCCGATCCTCACACCGATGGCCATGGATTCCTCCAGACCGTTTCCGCTGGTCAGGAACAAGACCCTCAACATCGGCGCGCTGATCGCCCCGAAGGAATCGAAGAAGAAAAAAGAATCAGCGGAATTCGCCACGGTCCAGGTCCCGGCTGTGCTCCCGCGCATCATCCGTCTGCCGGATGCGGAGGACGGACACATGGTCGTTATTTTGCTCGAAGAAGTCATCCGCAAGTATATCGGTGTGCTCTTCCAGCATTACAATGTACTCTGCGCTTATCCGTACCGGATCATGCGGAATGCCGAGCTCGACGTTGACGAGGAGGAGGCTGAAGATCTTCTGAAGGAGATCCAGAAGCAGCTGAAAAAACGTCAGTGGGGAGAGGTCATTCGACTTGAGATCGAAGACGGCGTGGACAAGCGCCTTCTCAAAGTACTGACGAAAGAATTCAATGTCTCGGGCAACGACATTTTCTTCATTCCCGGGCCGATCGATCTCACTTTCCTCATGAAGATGTACGGACTTCCGGGATTCGATGCCTATAAGACCCCGAAATATAATCCGGCGCCTGTCCCGGCCTTTATGGGGGAAGAGGATATATTCAGCGTCATCCGAAACGAAGATGTCCTTGTGCATCACCCGTACATGTCCTTCGATCCGGTCGTCAAATTTGTGCAGAAGGCGTCCGTGGATCCCGATGTTCTGGCGATCAAGCAGACACTGTACCGCGTGAGCGGTGATTCTCCGATCGTAGCGGCTCTGGCCAGGGCGGCCGATAACGGAAAGCAGGTGACGGTCCTTGTTGAGCTGAAGGCCAGATTTGACGAGGAGCACAATATCGCATGGGCAAAAATGCTTGAAAAGGCAGGCTGCCATGTCATCTACGGACTTCTCGGACTGAAGGTCCACAGCAAGATCACTATGGTGGTCCGCAGGGAGGAGGACGGCATACGCCGCTATGTCCATCTCGGGACCGGAAACTACAACGATTCGACCGCAAAGCTCTATACGGATATGGGA
>CADABA010000190.1 GCA_902785985.1 uncultured Lachnospiraceae bacterium | reverse complement strand
GCCGGCGTTAACAGACTGCGTCTTATTGTTTTCAGCAGGGAGAACAGGTCTGTGGAGCTCACGCTCAATGTGACTGCGGAGAATGGAGGAGAGGAGATCGTTCTCAGAACGTCGGATGGGAAAGGCGCTGAGGCTCTGCGTTTTCCGGTGAATGAAGATGTACCGGTCAGACTGCAGGTCGGAGCCGGGCGATCAGAAATTCTCTTTGAGGCGGAAGCCGGGCAGATCTTTTCACTGAATTCCTATAGTGTAGGTACAGCGTAGATATAGCGTAGGTCCCTATAGAGCAGCGTTTTCTGAATGTTTTCTGAGTTGTAACGTTTTCTTATAGCATAAGTTTTTTATAGCATGGTTATAGCATATTTAAAATTGCCTTAGCCCTCACGGGAAGTCGGTCGTATCTATAAGTGTCAGGCCGAAAGAGAGGCCGAATAAAACAAAAGCAAAACACAAAAAATATAGAAAGAAAGAAAAATACAGATATAAAAAAGGAGATTAAGACAATGACAGATATGATGAACATGGCAATCAATGATATGGAACTCGACAATGTGACTGGCGGAGCTACCAGAACTGTAAAGAACAATTCCCTCAACTATGCGAACGTCAGAGAAGGCGCCGGCCTCAAGAGCAAGGTCATCACGAAGATCAACAACGGCACGAAGGTCAAAACGACCGGCAACAAGATCAAAAAAGACGGTTATGTCTGGTATGAGATCACGCTTGAGAACGGTTCCGACAATGCATGGATCGCGGGCAGCCTGATCGGGTATTAATTGAACGCACGGTTTACGAAAAACGAAATAGAGAACAGATATGAAAATATAAGAGAGATTCGTTTCCATCAAAGGGAGGCGGATCTCTTTTTTGTGCTTTGCCGCGTAAAGAGGCGCAAAAAGGTTGAGGAAATATTACGGGCCGGTCAAAGAATCTTCACAAATTGACCAATTTCGAAACACAATTTCCATTTAGACTCTCAACATACACATAAATCACCAAAAAAGGTCAGAGAGAGCAGTAAAAAAGCAGAATCCGTACCGACTTCCGACGATATTATGAAGGGGGAGTGCAAGGCGATGGCATCTGTATATGTGGACCATCCTGGTTTTGAAAGCAGACTGCTTTTTTATGAGGAGAGAAGTATGGAGAGAAAGATCAATACGGTGTTCAAGAGGGTCGAAGTCAAATACAGGATCCCGGAGGACAAGATCAGGGCCTTCCGGGATGCGATCAGACCGTACATGCAGCTCGATGCCTACGGTCTGACGACGATCATGAATATCTATTATGATACAGATGAGAATCTTCTGATCAGCCGGTCCCTGGACAAACCGAAATACAAGGAGAAGCTCCGGCTTCGGACTTACGGAATACCGGATGCAGGTTCAACAAGTTTTGTTGAGCTCAAGAAAAAAGTCGGCGGGATCGTCTACAAGCGCCGCGAGGTCATGCCTCTCCGGGAGGCGGAGATGTTCCTGAACAACGGGATTCGTCCGGAACATACTTCTCAGATCACAAGAGAGATCGACTGGTTCCGGAGACAGTACCATCCGCTCCCGAAAATGTTCATCGCCTACGACCGGGAAGCTTACTACGGACTGCTGGATGAAAATTTCCGTCTCACGCTGGATAAGAACATCCGCTACCGGGAAGATCATCTCTCCCTTCGCTATGGGGACAGCGGCGAGCTGCTCGATCCCGACGGCGGATATCTTCTGGAGATCAAGGTGAATGGGGCGATGCCTCTCTATATGGTGAGGATCCTGACAGAGCTTAAGATCTATCCGGTCTCATTTTCAAAATATGGAATGATCTATTCGAAAATTAATCACAGGGAAGAGGAGACATATTTTGCCAACGAATGCCTGAGAGCATGAGTGACTGCAAAACAGTCATCCGAAACCATTCAGTCAGATTTCAAAAATTCATTTTGCGAGGAGGAAACCATATGTTTACGAGCATAATCGACACGACCGCAGGAACGATCTCAATTCAAAGTGCGATGATCTGTATCGGAGCAGCCCTTGTCCTTGGAATTATCTCGGCACTCGTTTATATGCTGAGCGCCGAGCGCTATTCATCCAATTTTATTCTCACGATGGCCCTTCTGCCGGCCCTTGTACAGGTCGTCATCCTGATGACCAGCGGGAACCTCGGCAGCGCAGTGGCGGTGCTCGGGACCTTTTCACTGATCCGGTTCCGCTCCGCGGCAGGTACAGCCAAAGAGCTTCTCGGCATCTTCTTCTCGATGGCGATCGGTCTTGCCTGCGGCATGGGTCAGATCGTGTTCGCGGTGATCATCACACTGGTCATTTCGCTCATGCTGTTCCTTCTTACGAAACTGAATTTCGGAGGAAGACACGGCGATGAGAAGAAGCTCAAGATCACGATCCCGGAGGATCTCGACTACACGGAGATCTTCGATGATATCTTTGCAAAATATACGACGAGCGCCAAACTTCAGAAGGTGAAGACAGTGAACCTCGGCAGCATGTATGAGCTCGATTATGACGTCATGCTGAAGGATAACCGGATGGAGAAGCAGATGATCGACGATATCCGGGTCAGGAACGGAAATCTGAATATCGTGTGCGGAAGGCACGCGGAGGATATGCAGGTGCTTTGAGCACCTGCTTTTTCAAGAAATTTAAGCAAGGCTTCTCGGAGATTCAATGTCTGAGAAGCTGACATTCTCTGTAGTCTTCTTTCTTCTCCGGATGAATGATGCAGTCATTTGCTTTCATTGCTTTGCCTCCATTTTCATGATTACAAATGTCTTAGTCACCAGCAGCGCGAAACAGAGGATCCCGGCATAGGGCTGTCTTGCTGCGATAAAAACGGAAACGGCCAGAACGGAAAGTACCATGCCGGTGATCCGCTGGTATTTGTTCAGGACCGGTCTGTCAAAATGGATCAGGATCAAGCCGCAAAGGCCGTTTAAGGCTGAAAGTCCGATCACAGTCAGGAAGATGATTCTCACCCAGGAATGGATACCGGTCAGTCCGAACAGGCTTACCGCTGCCGGTGAAGCTTCTCCGTTTCCAAACACCGGCAAAAACAGCAGAAGCGCCGTAAGAAGATCCAGTGTATTGCTGATAAAAGAGACAGTCCTGCCGGCAAAAGCCTGCTTTTCCTCCTCCGCAGCAGAGATGATCTCCTCCGGGCAGATCAGTTCATCGATCGTCACGGAGAAATAACGGGATATTGCTTTTAATGAGTCGATGCTGGGATATCCTCTGCCGGATTCCCATTTGGAGACAGCCGTTCTGGAAACGAACAGTTCCTCAGCAAGCTCTTCCTGGGTAAGCCCCTTGCCCTTTCGTAACTCCTGCAGCTTTTCATTGAATTCCATTCCTATCCTCCCTGCGGCGGTCGGCCGCATCGACAGCATATCGGTAGAGCAGAAACAGCCCCATGCTCAGAAAAACAGCACCGATAATATCCGTTGCCCAGTGAACGCCCGAAATCAGTCTCCCGATCACCATGAACGCTGAAAACGCGATGACAAATATGCCGGTCACGTTTCGAACAAGCGGCTTATTTGTTCTTCGGTCGATCTGAAACAGCATTGTCGGCATCACACTGAGGACCAGAAGTGTCGTAGAGGAGGGGTAAGATGTCTCCAGGACTCCGTTGATCAGGACCGGCCGGTAATTGATCGGGATCATCTCAAAGGCCAGGTAGGCAAGAATCACCAGAATATAATACACGCCCAGAAGAATGATGTCCGGATCGACCCGTAGAAGACTCCTCCTCCGGATGAGCTGAAAGACGCCGACCATTCCAAAGCCCAGGCAGACGGCAATGGGGACAAGGCCCAGCCAATCTGTGATGGTATAGATGGTCATATGTACGCCTGTCAGTTCATGAAACCAAAGGTTGAATGCTGCAAAGCCGACCTTAGTCCGGTTTGGCCCGGCCGCCTGGACATCAACACATCGAATCAGTACCGTCCACAGCAGGAATGCGATCAGAAAACCGGTTCCTGCCCGCAGGTGCGTCTTTTCATTTTGCTTCATATTCAATTTCATATTCAATCCGTCCTTTCTGTTACGTACATCTGACAGAATGAATGGTAGCGAATATCTGTGAATTCCACAAGAAACGGTCCTTCACATCCGTGACACGAAGCGTGTCATGCCTGATTCAGCGCTGAGATACATAGTCTGCCTGAGCAGTGCCCTATGCAATGAGCCCTGCCGACAGGTCAGCAGCTTTCAGCTGTTCCCTGTCACAGCGGTGAATGAGAGCGGAGACCGGCGCGGTACAGGCAAAAGCCGGTACTGCAGCTGTATCCTTTATTTTGTATGGTATCTTCACAGATCATAAATGACAAGCAAAAGAGGGATTCGGATAAAAAAGCGGGATTCCTGCGCCGATAAATGGTATGATGATATCAGCTGATAAGAACACATACTCTTTGGAGGTCGATATACTTTTGTCGTTTGCCTGTATGCCGTTCTATCCTCCGGAGCAGTGGATAAAGTTATAGGGAGGTATCTCATGATCATCAAAAATATACGTGTATACGGAACGGATGAACAGTTCCACGAAGGCAGTGTCTGTATTTCGGGAGAGCACTTCGTAAGCAGCGAGGCAGCGGATTCTGCAGACCAGATCCTGGACGGGAAGGGATGCTACGCGATTCCGGGGCTTCTGGACGTTCATTTTCACGGATGTCTCGGACTCGATGTGTGCGACGGCACGGAGGAGGCAGTCCACACGATCGCGCGCTATGAGGCGGAATCAGGCGTCACCGCGATCTGTCCCGCGACGCTGACCCTGCCGGCGGATGAGCTCAAGGCGATTCTTGCCAACATGGCGGACTTCCGGGACAGGATGGAGCGCGGAGAGGTGTCTGATGGGGACCGCTGCGCAGACACGCTGCGCAGACATCGTCGGCATCAATATGGAAGGCCCCTTCATCAGTGTTGTGAAAAAGGGCGCACAGAATGCGGACTATATCATCCCGTGCGACGCGGAGCTCGCCCGTGAATTCTACGAGGCCTCCGGGGGACTTCTGAAGTTCATCGGGCTCGCGCCGGAGGATAATCCGGACTTTGTCGGGTATATCAATAAGGTGAAAGAGTTCACGGCTGTCTCACTCGCCCACACAAATGCAGACTATGCATCCGCGAAGAAAGCCTTTGACGCCGGAGCCCGCCATGCGGTGCACCTTTTCAACGCGATGTCGGCCTTTACCCACAGGGATCCCGGCGTCGTCGGCGCTGTATCGGACAGTCCGCACGTGTCCGCCGAGATCATCACGGACGGTGTACATGTCCACCCGGCCATGGTACGCACGGCTTTCCGCTTTAACGGGGCGGACCGCATGATCATCATCTCCGACAGTCTTCGCTCTACCGGCATGCCGGACGGCGACTATGTGCTTGGCGGCCAGGCAATCATCAAGAAGGGAAAATATTGCAGACTCGCTGAGGGAGGAGCGCTTGCGGGATCGGTCTCCAACCAGTTCGAGTGTATGGTCAATGCCGTGAAGGAAATGGAAATTCCGCTCGAGATCGCCGTCGCCTGCAGCACGATCCATCCCGCAAAGGCGATCGGCGTGGATGATCTCTACGGAACGATCGAGGAAGGGAAAATATGGAGATCTTGTTCTTCTCAATGAGGACCTTGAACTGATGGCGGTCGTAAAAAGAGGAAAGGTCATCGTAAATAAACTGCGGTGAGGCGACCGGGATTCAAGAACGCTGAGGCGTTCTTGAATCCGGGAGCCTTACAGGAAAGGATTTGGGAAGTCTGCTAATAAATGAACAGGGATGTCACATCAGCATAAAGTGACCGCTGCAGTACGGCGAACATCCTTTAAAAAGGGTGGAGCCGAATTGCAGCGGTCATTTTTTGTGAATGTGACAGTTTCTGATATCACAGGAGCCTCTTCCATGCAGCTTGCCTGCGAGAACCGGCGGCAGACATTTGCCGGAGCACCTGCGCCTGCCGGCTTCAAAAGGCTTTATTCGTCCTTTGCCCAGCCCCGTGTCGCGGCGACGGCCTTCTTCCAGCCGGAGAGCTTCTTTGCGCGGACGGCTTCATCCATATTGGGCCTGAAGGACTGATCGATCTCCCAGATCTGCAGGACTTCTTCCTTGCTTGCCCAGAACTGGACCTCCATGCCTGCAAGGTAGGCGGCGCCCATCGCCGTTGTCTCGACGCATCTGGGCCGCTTGACCGGCGCATTGATGAGGTCAGACTGGAACTGCAT
>CADABA010000189.1 GCA_902785985.1 uncultured Lachnospiraceae bacterium | reverse complement strand
CTTCAGATTTTTAAAGCGAAAGCTTCAAAAATCTGTTAGTACCGCTGCCAGTGCGAGCGAGCGGGAGCGTCCCGACGTGGAAATATTTATTCCGGGAGCTTTAAAGTAAAGGATGTGGGAAGTTTTAGTTTTTTATGCCTTCTCCGCCGCGATCTCCCTGCTTTTCAGAAAGCCGAGAATATAGGAATCCCAGGCATTATCCACTGTCCGATCCATCGTGAATGTCCTGAGGGAAGTCCCTGTTGTGAGCATGAGCTTCCTGCTGCGGAAGCTGACGTTCAGAAAAAGCCCGGTCACCTCTGAGGCGTCCATGGCGATGCCGGACTTCTCGAGAAAACGGGGCACGGCCTTTTTGGGCAGCATAAAGACGAACTTGAAAGCCAGAGGCGTGCGTTTTCCCCTGATCAGAGTGAATACATGCTCTCTGACGCGGGACCAGGGAATGAAAGCACGGTCCGTGTCTTCATTTTCCCCGTCCGAATCGTCAAATTCTTTCATATAGGTCCCATCGATCGAGAAGGTGCAGAAGGTCGTGACAGAGCCTTCGGAAAGATCGAAAGAGTCAAAGGTACTTCCGACCAGAAAATGTTTCATGAAGGGTTTAATATCCAGAATGTTCAGTGCGATCATCCAGAGCCTCCTGCCTGATGCAGCTGTGCCTTTGCCGTCAGTTTTCTTACAATTATCAGTTTAGCACAATTCCGACTCAATTCCAGACTTTATCTTGAGATGAAGTATAGTGTATGTTATAATTCATATAGTTTTAAAAACTACGTGAAGCGGTTTTTGAAAATTAATTAATAAAAAAGGTGACAAACTATGAAATATAAAATTGCTATGGACAGTGCGGGAGAACTCACGGCGGACCTTAAGGGCAGGCCGGAGTATGAGATCGTTCCGCTGATACTCATGATAGGAAATGAAGAAATTGTTGATGACGGGACGCTCAATCAGCTGGAAATCGTAAGGAAGATCGCCGCCGCACCGAAGTGCCCGAAAACTGCATGTCCGTCCCCTGAAGATTATCTGAAAGCGTTCGACTGCGGGGCGGAGCATGTTTACGGAGTGACTATCTCCGGCGCTCTTTCCGGTTCGTATCAGAGCGCTATGATTGCCAGAGAGATGTACCTTGAGAAGCATCCGGGCGCTAAGATCCATGTATTTGATTCGAGATCCACATCCGTGGCGGAGACGATCATTGTCCTGAAGATCCGCGAGATGGAGGAGGCGGGAGTTCCATTCGAAACGATCGTTCGGACTCTGGATGAATACTGTGTGAAAAAGAATACGCTGTTCACGCTCGATAATCTTGAGACTCTCAGGAAGAACGGACGGCTCAGCAGATTGAAAGCGCTTGCCGCGACGGTACTGAAGATAAAGCCGATCCTGATGGGGACACCGGAAGGAGAGATCGAACAGCTTGATCAGGCAAGAGGCTCGAACAGAGCGCTCCTTAAGATGGTGCAGCATGTCGTGGAAAGGACAGCGAACTCAAGTGACAAGATTCTCGGAATCAGCTTTGTGAACTGCCGGGAGCGCGCTATTATGGTGCGTGATGCCATTCTTGAGCGGATGCAGGTCAAAGAGGTCGTCATGATCGAGACGGGCGGATTATCCACGGTCTATGCGAACGACGGAGGGATCATTGTCGTGATCTGATGCCGGAAGAATCCGGAGATAGCGCCTTGCATGCCCGGACGGCTCATGCTATAATACCCTGAGTATTCGATCACATGAAAGAAGGTATGGATATGAGCCAGAAAAAGGTAGATGCATATAAGGATTATAAGAAAAATAAGGGTAAGATCCTTAAGAGGGAAAAGCGGAAGGCACAGTTCGAGATCGGAGCGCTGATTGCTGTGTTCGCAGCCTTTGCTGTCTGGGTCGGCTTTTCCGTCTATCAGAAGGCGACTGCAAAGGCTCCGGGAACGGAGACAGCAAATGTAGCGGTGACGGAAGTCAACATGACGGATTATATCGAATATTTGTCTGAACTCAGCCAAAGTCAGTGATCTGTGACGCAGAAACCTTGTGATTTGGTCTGTGACGCCGAAATCTTCAGACTATAATTTCTGACGCAGGATTCATGTGTTTTTCATTGTGAGATGAATGCACAAAGTGAATCTTTTCATCTGTATGGAAAAAGTAAGCGTCAGTAATGGTTGCCGTATGCTGATCGCAGCCGCGCAGAGAGGAAAGTGCCCGCATCCTGTGCAGTGCGGCGAAAACGCAGACATTTCTGAGAAAAGAGAGAATACCTCACGCATACCGCAAAGGTACTGCGCGGGGTATTTTTTTGTTCATAAGGAAACAGGAAGGCAGGGGATCACTTTGCGTGCAATACTCACGACCGAAGCCGCGAGTATTGCGCGATGAAGAATGAAAAGCACCGGGATCGCTTTCGCGATCCCGGTGCTCCGTCATGAACGTTCTTTATAACTTAACAACGTTTGCGGCCTGCATTCCGCGCGGCCCCTGCTGAAGATCAAACGTTACTGCCTGACCCTCGTCGAGAGACTTAAAGCCTTCGCCAACGATTGCGGAAAAATGAACGAATACATCGTTTCCGTCTTCGCCGGTAATGAAGCCATAGCCCTTCTCAGCATTGAACCACTTCACAGTACCTTTGTTCATTGAATGTCCCTCCATAAAAGAAATTAAGTATGCATGTCAGATATATGGAAACTAAAAACTCCGATGCAGGGAAGAAACTGTGGCGATCCTGCCTTCGATGAGTGCTATATTTCGATACATCTATACCAAAAAAGATTATAGTCTTCCCTTGAAAAAAGGTCAAGGAAAAACAATAAAAAACGATCATGTCGGTCGGAGACGACGGGAGCACCGGAATTCGGAACGCATGCGGGGCTTCCGGTGAAGTGCCCTGCAGCCTGCTTTCGCTTGAAGGGAGGGGGAAGTTCGTGTATGATATGTTAAGAATCAGGACTATCGGGTTTGTAAAGCGTTTCCGATTATGTGTACAATAAAAGAGGAGGTCCCTGCATGATAGGAAAATTAATCGAAAATATTAAAAAGACAAATGCCCCGATCGTAGTCGGGCTTGATCCGATGCTCTCTTTTGTGCCGGATCATATAAAGAAGGAAGTTTTCTCAGAGTACGGGGAGACGCTGGAAGCGGCGGCGGAAATCATTTATCGCTTCAATGTCGGCATCGTGGAAGCCTGTGCGGATCTTATCCCTGCCGTAAAGCCGCAGATCGCTATGTATGAGCAGTTCGGTATCCCCGGCCTTGCCGCTTTCAAAAAGACGGTGGACCTTTGCAGAGAGAAGGGCCTTTGTGTGATCGGGGATGTAAAGCGCGGGGATATCGGTTCCACATCCGCAGCCTATGCCGCAGCGCATCTTGGCACAGTGGAAGTCGGTTCTAATACGTATGCTCCGTTCGGAGAGGACTTTGCGACGGTCAATCCGTATCTCGGCAGCGACGGCGTGAAGCCGTTCCTTGATGTCTGCAAAAAGTGCGGCAAGGGTATTTTTGTTCTTGTCAAGACCTCGAATCCGTCAAGCGGTGAATTCCAGGACAGAGAGATCGACGGGAAGCCGCTCTATGAACTTGTCGGTGAGAAGGTCCGCGAGTGGGGTGAGGAATGTATGGATGAATCCGGTTATTCTGAGGTTGGCGCAGTCGTCGGCGCGACCTACCCGGAGATGGGAAAGCGTCTCCGCGAGATCATGCCGAAAAGCTATATTCTTGTCCCGGGCTACGGTGCCCAGGGCGGTAAGGGAAAAGACCTCGTGCATTTCTTTAATGAAGACGGACTCGGTGCGATCGTGAATTCTTCCCGCGGCATCATTGCTGCGTGGAAGCAGGAGAAGTATGCCGCATTCGGACCGGAAGCCTACGCGGATGCCGCAAGGCAGGCTGTGCTCGATATGAAAGAAGACATTTCGGAGGCAATCGGAAAATGAGAAAAGAGACTGCTCGGGTAGCGGCGCAGGAAAGTATTGCCACAGATATTTACAGTCTGACACTTCGGGTCTCCTTTGCAGATGAAGTAAAGCCGGGGCAGTTCCTCTCGGTCTACTCAGCGGACGGGGCCAGACTTCTTCCGAGACCGATCTCCATCTGCGATGTCGACCTGAACGAGGGAACGGTCCGGCTGGTATACAGGATCGCCGGAAAGGGGACGGCGGAGTTCTCAAAGCTCACTCCCGGCTCCTGCATCGATGTCCTCGGACCGCTCGGGAACGGATTTCCTGTGGAGGAGTTCAGAGATCAGCGGGTCCTCCTTGTCGGAGGAGGGATCGGGATCCCGCCGCTTTACTGCACGGCGAAATCGCTTTCGAATCCTGTTTTTGCGGTCGGATACCGTTCAGAGACCTATCTGCTCCGGGATATTTCCGACCGATTTGAGACGCATATCGCCACGGAGGACGGCTCCCTCGGTACGAAAGGCAATGTCCTCGATGCGATCCGTGCGGACGGCATCGAGGCGGATGTCATTTTTGCCTGCGGACCGAAGCCGATGCTCCGGGCATTGAAGGAGTATTCAAAAGATGCGGGAATCAGATGCTTCGTCTCGATGGAGGAGAGGATGGCCTGCGGAGTCGGTGCCTGTCTGGGATGCGTAACACGGACGGTGGAGCAGGATGCGCACTCTTTCGTGAAGAACGCCAGGATCTGTAAGGACGGACCGGTCTTTGACGCGGAGGAGGTGGATCTCACATGACAAATACCTGTGTAAATATTGCCGGGGTATCTCTCAAAAATCCGGTCATGACGGCGTCCGGGACGTTCGGGTCGGGCATGGAATACGGAGAATTTTTTGATCTCTCCGAACTGGGAGCCGTTGTGACGAAGGGAGTTGCAAGTGTCCCCTGGCAGGGCAATCCTACGCCCCGCATCTGTAATTGATGTTTTTGTGCGGCGTGACTTGCCTTTCCTGCAGAAATATGATACAAGAATTATCGTCAATGTCTGCGGGCATTCTGTGGAAGAATATCTTGACGTTGTCGAACGGCTCGCGGATGAGAATGTTGATATGCTGGAGATCAATATTTCATGCCCTAACGTGAAGGAGGGCGGTATTGCTTTCGGGACGGATCCGAGAGCGATCGAGTCGATCACCAAAGCCGTGAAGGCAAAAGCGAAGCAGCCGGTCATCATGAAGCTCTCCCCGAACGTGACGGATATCCGCAAGGCTGCGAAGGCTGCGGAGAGCGGCGGGGCGGATGCCCTGTCCCTGATCAATACGCTTACGGGAATGAAGATCGATATTGAGCGCGGGACGTTCGCACTGGCAAACAGGACGGGCGGTCTTTCAGGTCCGGCGATCCGGCCTGTCGCGGTCCGGATGGTCTATGAGGCATCCCATGCGGTGAAAATTCCCGTGATCGGAATGGGCGGAATTGCTTCTGCAGAGGATGCGCTCGAATTTTTGATGGCGGGAGCGAGAGCCGTTTCCGTCGGTACGGCTAATTTCCATGATCCCTGTATTTCCGTAAAAATTGCGGACGGAATTGCAAAATTCCTTGAGCGGAAGGGGATAGAGGACGTGAATGAGATCGTGGGATGCGCGGGGAACGGAGGATTATATGGAACAGTATAAGAAGGATTTTATTGAATTTATGCTTTCATGCGGCGTGCTCCGGTTCGGTGATTTTGTCACGAAGTCGGGCAGAAAGACACCGTTTTTCATCAACACCGGGTTCTACAGGACCGGCGGACAGATGGCTAAGCTGGGAGAGTTCTACGCGAAAGCGATCCAGGACAATTTCGGCCTTGACTTTGACGTGCTTTTCGGACCGGCCTACAAGGGAATTCCGCTCACGGTTGCGGCGACGATGGAGATCAGCCGGCTGTACGGACGGGATATCCGCTACTGCTCGAACCGCAAGGAGATAAAGGATCACGGGGAGAAGGGGATCCTGCTCGGAAGTCCGATCTCTGCCGGGGACAAAGTCGTCATTATCGAGGATGTGACGACCGCCGGCACATCGATCCGTGAGACAGTGCCGATCATTAAGGCACAGGGGACGGATGATATTCTGGGACTTGTCGTTTCCGTCGACCGCATGGAACGTGGAACGGGAGATGTCAGCGCGCTCAAAGAGCTCGAGAGTGAATTCGGTATCCGTACCTGTTCGATCGTCTCGATGAAAGATGTGATCGAGTGTCTTTATAACCGTGAGTATGAGGGCAGAGTGATCATTGACGATGCTCTCATGGAACGAATAGATGCGTATTACGAACAGTATGGTGCCAGGTGAGGAATCAATGCCTAAAAAGCACTTTCAGATCGCAGCGCGTGTTCTCTTTCTGATTTATGCAGCAGTCCTTATCTATTTTCTGTTTTTTGCGGACTGGTACGGACATGCTCCCGGCAAGGCAGTCCGGTCAGCTCCGAATCTTATCCCGTTCCGCGAGATAAAAAGGTATGTGCGGCGCGGATATATCATCGGGGGACGGCTGGTCTTTTTGAATCTGATCGGCAATGTGATCGGTTTCATGCCGTTCGGCTTCATGCTGCCGCTTGTCAGCGACTGTTTCAGAAAGTGGTACAGGGTCTTTCTTGGAGGATTTCTCCTGACCCTGCTGGTGGAGAGCGTACAGCTCCTCTCCGGCATCGGGATCTTCGATGTGGATGATATGATCCTCAACACACTGGGAGCGCTTTTGGGTTATTTTGTGTATCTTTTTGCAGCCCGGATCGGGAGGTCTTTCTATGGCAAATGAAAAAAAATATCATTTCAGGGAAAATGTACAGTCTGAGGGAGGCAGGATCTCTACGATCCTTGCCGTTCTTTCATTTCTCCTGTTTATTGCCGCTGCTGCCGTGTCTTATGTTTCTAAAGGAAATGCAGGCAGCTTCGCAGGCTGTATGGCCTTTGCCGGTGCGGCGATCTCCATATACGGGTTTCGTCAGGGAATGAAATCTTTCGCCGAGAAAAATGTCTCGAACCGTCTGTCCATCATCGGATCGATCTCCTGCGGTATAATCATGATCGGCTGGCTGACCCTTTTCCTGACAGGTCTTGCAGGAATGTAATAGAATTTCCGAACACACTTGTGATTGAGACTGCGGGAATTCTGCACCGGCGGGGGGTCAATCCTCCGCTGAGTCATATACGGATACTATGGACAATGAATGAACGACTTTATCTTGCTTATTACAGGCTGAAACAAATTCCGCATGAGAACTGTGTTCCGGAACCCTTTGGAAGATATTTCAGAGAGGTCGCCCGCTTTCTCCTCTCAGTTCGAAAAGATGCGGACAATGCATCTCTTTACAGGGATATTCTGCCGGAGAACTATGGAAGCTCATACGCGAATCCTGACTATGCGGTGAAAATGCTCGGAGACGGAATGGGACAGGTCCTCTCGGCTGTCTATGCCGAGCTTCGCGGAATTATTCCGTGCGTCTTCGAGGATGATACGGAAGGGACCTGCGTTCTGCTTGAACTGTTCCTTGAAATCTACGGGGATTTTTGTGGAGAAGAGATTCCCGGGACGGCCGCGGTCCGGGATATTTTCCGATCTTACTGTGAGGATTATCTTCCGGATTACGTCGCGGGAAGGATAGAAGAGCAGGTCACGGACAGGCATCCGTTTGCCCGCGACATCATAATGAACGCCGATTATTCCGGTACGGATTACCTGTACCGTTTCGGCGAATATATTACGGAAGACATCCTTGAGACCGCGCGGTATCTTGAGAGTCTGCCGCAGGAGAAGATCGACCGGATGGCGGACACCTTTACGGAGGGATTCCGGCTCGGCTTTATCCAGATGAGAAAGGACCTGTCTTATAAAAAGACGGTCCAGGTCATCTATGAGCTTGGGTTTGAGAGAATGATGAAGTCCGCGATCCGGAATTTCGAGAAAATGGGCCTCACTGCGA
>CADABA010000188.1 GCA_902785985.1 uncultured Lachnospiraceae bacterium | reverse complement strand
ACGAAATGAAAAAGTCTACGTCAGATACATGTAACTGACGTAAAGAATGCAGTAATTCCGGGGGCTGATGCCCCCTGACCACGAGTTTTGGAAAGGAGGTGGTAATCATGGCACAGATACAAGTGACAGACCTTACGTTTTCCTATGACGGAAGCGCGGATGATGTTCTGAAAGGAGCGACCTTTAACATTGATACGGACTGGAAACTCGGCCTCATCGGGAGGAATGGAAAAGGAAAAACAACACTTCTGAATCTGTTCATGGGCAGATATGAGTACCGAGGGACCATTGCGGCCGGTACACGATTTGATTATTTTCCATATCAGGTGACAGAATCGGATAATAAAAAGAATGCCGCAGATCTGATCGAAGTATGGAAACCGCAGGTTGAAAGCTGGCAGGTGCTGATACAGATGAATCAGCTGGGCATGGATCCGGAATGCCTTTACAGACCATTTGAAACGCTTAGCTTTGGCGAGCGTACAAGGGTCATGCTGGCGGTCCTCTTTGCGGATGAAAATGAATTCCTTCTCATCGATGAACCGACAAATCACCTGGACGGTACTGCGAGGGATATCGTGAAGAAGTATCTCGCGTCAAAGAAAGGTTTTATTCTTGTGTCGCATGACCGTGATCTGCTGGATGGTGTATGTGATCATAAATGAAAAGCACCTGAAGGAAATCGGAAAGCTGAAGACGGCCGCGGACAGGAGCAGCCGATGGGCGGATAAAAATGAAAACACAAAAATCGGATTTGATCCGGTAAAAGATCATGACAGAAGTATTTCATCGAGATCATTTATCGGAGCAAAGACAAAGAAGATGCAGGCACGGGTAAAAGCCTATGAGACGCGGATCGACAGGGAGATCAAAGAAAAAGAGGGCCTGCTGCAGGATATTGAGCGTGTGAATGAGCTGAAGATCCGACCGCTCAGGTTTCATAAAGAGGTCCTGATCAATGCAAAGGATCTCTCACTGAAATATGACGGCACGGAACAAAAGCTGTTTGAAGGTCTGCGGTTTCAGGTGCGACGTGGGGAAAGAGTAATTCTTTCCGGTGATAACGGATGCGGAAAATCCAGTGTTTTGCGTGCCGTTCTGGGCCTGACAAAAGCATTTGATTACGAACGGAGCAAAGAGTTCCTTGTTTCGGGGGAACTGGACGAAAGAAACCAAAAGAAGCAGGAAGAAACCGCAGAGCTCCTTGTCTCGGGGGAGCTGGAGGTCGCATCGGGACTCGTCATATCCTATGTCAGTCAGGATACATCTTTCCTGTCAGGCACTCTCAGGGATTTCTGCAAAGAGAGAGGACTTGATGAGAGCTTCCATCTTTATATATGGGATGAACCGCTCAACTATATAGATGTGTTTTCACGGATGCAGATCGAGAAGCTGATCCTTGCATACAGACCGACGATGCTGCTGGTCGAGCATGATGTCCGGTTCCGGGAAAAGATTGCGACGAATGTGATAAGGATCACGAAAAGTGACTAATTGATCGCGGCGCTGTCGCGCAAGAACGCCGAGGCGTTCTTGAACAGCTTCAAAGTCTGTAAGGCCAAAGCATGCAGGCTCCGGGCCTGTAACGCAGTGCTTTCTTTTCTGCATTAAAGGAGGATCATACATGATCAGGAATATTGTATTTGATATCGGAGGAGTCCTTGCGGACTTCAGGCTTATGGAGTTTCTTACGGAAAAGGGATTCGATGTCCCTATGATCAAAAGGATCCTCAAGGCATCTGTCATGAGCCCGTATTGGGGAAGCTTTGAACGGGGCGAACTGACCGAGGAGGAGACGCTTCGGGGATTTGCCAGTCTGGATCCGGAAAATGAAGGGAATCTCAGAACAGCCTTTTCCAATATTGAAGGCATGCTGACCATGAGGGAATACGCGATCCCTCTGGTAAAAGCCATGAAAGAAGCGGGTCTGCATGTATACTATCTGTCAAATTATTCGAAGAAAGCCTATGATGAGTGCGCCGGCTCTCTGGAATTTATGCCCTATATGGACGGAGGCCTGGTCTCATTTCTTGCAGGGAGGACCAAACCGGATCCGGAGATGTATCGGATGTTCCTTCTGAAGTACGGCCTTCGGGCGGATGAGTGTGTCTTTATAGATGACACAGAAGAGAACGTGGAGGCGGCAAAAGCACTTGGTTTCTCCGGGATCGTTTTTCGTGATTATGAGAGTCTGCTCCGGGATCTAGGTGATTTGGGCCTTACAGAATTTTTGAACAAGGCTTCCCGGTGATTCGATCCTTTTTCAGTCCCTGCGGTATACGTCAGGGAGTACAGTTGATATAATGAACGAGGAAGCAACTTCATAAATCATGGCAGACAACAGAGGTGGAATATGAGCTTTTCAAAAGATTTTTTATGGGGCGGCGCGACAGCTGCCAACCAGTGTGAAGGCGGATGGATGGAGGGAGGCAAGGGCCTCAGCACCAACGATGTAATCCCTCACGGCAAGGACAGATTCCCGATCATCCGGGGCGACATGATAGTATCGAAGCCGGATGCAGATCATTATTATCCTGCGCATCTTGGCATAGATTTCTATCACCACTACAAAGAAGACATAGCACTGATGGCAGAGATGGGCTTTAAGTGCTTCCGTATGAGCATTAACTGGACACGCATTTTTCCGAATGGAGATGATGCGGAACCCAATGAGGAAGGTCTTGCGTTCTACGACAGTGTGTTTGACGAATGCCTCAAATACGGGATCGAGCCGCTCGTATCCATCGTTCACTTTGACGCTCCCATGCATCTCGTCGAAACGATCGGAAGCTGGAAGAGCAGAAAAATGATCGATCACTTCGTCCGCTATGCGACGGTCCTCTTCGAGCGCTTCGGTCACAAAGTGAAGTACTGGCTGACGATCAATGAGATCAACATGCTCCTGGCTCTTCCTTTTATGGCTGCCGGTATCCGGTTCGAGGAAGGCGAAGACCGCCGGAAAGTGACCTATCAGGCAGCACATCATGAGCTGGTAGCCAGTGCGCTGGCTGTGAAAATCGGCCATGAGCTCGCACCGAACGCGATGATAGCTGCAGACCGGAGGATGTGTGGGAATCCATCTGCAGAGACAGAGACAACTATTTCTTCATTGATGTGCAGAGCAGGGGAGAATATCCGGCATTTGCCTTGAAGCAGATGGAAAGAGAAGGTGTTATGCCGGTCATGGAGCCGGGCGATCTGGACATTCTGAGAGAGAACACAGTTGATTACGTCACATTCAGCTACTATGCTTCCAGATGCGTCAGCACCGATCCCGCCATTGCAGGAAAGCAGACCTCCGGCAACGTTTTCGCCAGCACGGCCAATCCGTATCTGAAGCGTTCTGAGTGGGGATGGCAGATCGATCCGCTTGGTCTTCGTGTGACCCTGAATACGCTGTATGACCGCTATCAGAAGCCGGTCTTCATCGTGGAGAACGGCCTGGGAGCAAAAGATGTGATCGAAGCGGACGGCTCGATCAATGACGACTACAGGATCGAGTATCTGAGGGCGCATATTCAGGCGATGGATGACGCTGTAAATCTGGACGGGGTCCCGCTGATGGGATATCTTCCCTGGGGATGCATTGACCTTGTCTCGGCGTCGACCGGTGAAATGTCCAAGCGGTACGGCATGATCTATGTGGACAGGGCGGACGACGGCAGCGGAACATTTGCAAGAAAAAAGAAGAAGTCTTTTGACTGGTATAAGCATGTGATTGAGACGAACGGCGCAGAATTGTAAAAAGAGAATCTTTTAGTGTTCACGGCGGAGGAGCCTGTTCTTCTGCGGGTGAAGCTGTTCGTTTATGCATGAGGAGAGGATTACACGTAAAAAGCCGGAAATGTTACCCGGAGACATCACGGGGCTGTCGTAATAAGCAGAAAAAATGCATAAATATTCATGAAGGGCTTTAAATTTTCAAACGAAAGTGCAGAAAATTTATTAGTACCGCTGCGCGAGGACTAAGCGCGAGCGGTCCCTGAATGAATATTTATGCATATAATGCTCAGTGCGGCAGCCCCGTTAGTTTTTTCTGCTGAATTAAAAAGATGCTTTACCAGGGAAATCTGCTCTCTCTGATCCCAATCCCCAGCTCACTCTCACTTTTTTCCAGAATCCCGGCCAGCTTGAAGAGGTCCGCAGAGTTCTTTTCACGGATGGAATTTCCGAGTTCCGCATAAAGCTGTTTGGCGAGGGCAATCTCTCCGCTGCCGATCCTGTCAGAACCGCGAAGCTTTTCGGCGCAGACATACACGATGAAGGCAAGGCGGAGATTGTCTGTAAAGGAGGCTTCCGCAGAGGTGATGATTTTCTCGATCTCGTGGGACACTTCCGCCAGAGGCTCTTTGTAACGGACTTTGATCGTACCCGCTTCCTTCGAACCGGTCGTGACAAGTCTGCTGTATTTCAGCCCGCTTTCAGCAGGCACCGCATCTGTCTTCATAGTCAGCTCGTAAAGCGCGACGCCGTAGCCGCCCGAGCCGAACGGTTCGGAAATGACCTTGTCGTTGGTAAAGTCCTCCCTCGCAAGGGTCCTGTTCTCAAAGCCCAGCAGGCGGTAGGATTCGACGATTTCCGGGTTAAATTCCACCTGTGCTTTCACGTCTTTTGCGATGATATTGACCAGAGAGGAATACTCCTCGTCAATGCTCTTTCTGACATCCGTAAGGCTGTTCACGGTTCGATAAACACCGTTGCCGTGCTTGCACAGGACTTCGAGCTTGTCATCCTTGTAATTATAGAGACCGGTGCCGATCACGCTGAGGAAGAGATGATCTTTCTTCTTCTGCTCAATGAGTTCTTCCAGTCCGCCCTTGTCCGTGATTCCGAAATTCAGATCTCCGTCTGTGATCAGGATTACCTGGTTGTTGCCGTCTTCAATATAATTTTTCTTTCCGATCTTATAGGCAGTTTCGATTCCCGCGGACCCATAGGTGCAGCCATTGATTTCGATGGACAGGAGCTTTTCCAGGATGCGGATGCGGTCTTCATATCCGTTGACGGTAAACGCCTCGATTTCCACATGATCTCTGGTGCTGTAGGTGACAAGGCTGAGTTTATCGCCGTTTCCGAGTTTGCTGAGGATCGTGGCGATGATGGCCTGGGTCTGTTCGGCATTTTCGTCCATGCTTCCGGATACATCCAGAAGAATAATGATATTCTGCCGGTCTTTTACTTCTTCCCGCCCCTGTACATTAATGTAAAGATATTTTTTCCGATCGCCCGCGTCCATCAGTTCATAGGAAAGATTGAACATCTCATCGCCGGGGAGCGTGCTTTCATATCGGAAATAATTGAGCATTTCCTCGATACGCACCATGCTTTTATCGATTCTGCGTTCGTTCCGAAGCTGATTGAGAATGACGCCTGCAGATGCTGTGTTGGTCGTCATCCGGAAAGTGGACGTTGGCTCGGCAATGGTAGTGCGCGCGTCCTTTTCCTCAATCTGTTCATACTCGTCCGTGGCATAGCCCATCGCGCCGGCAGGATCCAGCGGGACTGGTCCTCCGGCCGGAGTGGGGGGAGCGGAATAAAATGAAGCAGAGCTATTCATCATGGAAGGCGCTTGTGCAGGCATGGGAAAAGCTGAATATCCGGCCGTGAAAGGAGGAGCAGGCATGTATGAAGCTGAATCTTCCGCCATAGAAAAGGATTCAGACATCAATGGCGGTGCCCCATAGCCCATGGGAGCAGCACTCGCAGAAAATGAAGCGCCGTCGTATCCATCACAGTCTGCATCCTCTGCGGCAAAGCTGCTTCTTTCTGGTGCTTTGGATTTTATGGATGATGCTAACTTTGAAAAGATTCCACGTTCTTTTTTTCCTGGTGCGGCGGCAGCACCTATTTTTATTGATGGAGGGGCAGGAAAAGAGGCAGAGGTATTTGCAGAAGATGCATAACCCAGGGGCCTGCTGCCGTAGGGACGACGCATCTGATTTACCATGTGCTTCCTTGCATCCCAAATTTCCGGAGGCAGATATTCTTCGCCTCGGCATAAGGCTTCATACAGACCGTCTATTGAAAATTTATCGAACCTGTACCGCCCGTATGTAAATAATGCAAGTGCAGCGGCAGTCTTATGATCGTAGCCAAGGCTTTTATAATAATTGTAAAACTGCTCTCTGCCTTTTTCCTGAATGATCTGCTCTATTCTCATGATACGACTCCTTTCGGGACTTTATGAGCAAGGCTTCCCGATGGTTCAGCCTTCGGGGAGCTGATACGATGATACTTTGTGTATACAGGTACTTTCTGCTGACGAAACAGTGGATCTGCATCAGCAATGTGTTCTGTAACTATAGCCAGTATACAATACAGCAAGACAGGAACGGTCGCTTTACGGGCGACTTTCAGGGTGATTTTGCAGGAATAAATAACGATTTAATCTTAATAGTCTTCACGAGAAGAGTTTGTTGCACTGCCACTGCCGAGAATAAAAACCTCCGGCGGATCGCAGACGTGTGCAGCGGAAGGCGCTTACGTTGCGGTAAGAACGCCGGGACGTTCCTGAAAACCGGGGCATCAACTACTGATCAAGAACACAGAGGCGTTCCTGATAGAAAAAGCGCTGCCAAATCAGAGGATATGAAAGTGCGCTAAAGCCTTCCATACTCCGTCGTCATCTATGTCCGCTGTCACATGATCAGCGGCAGCTTTCACTTCCTCCCCGGCATTCCCGAGCGCGACGCCGATCCCGGCATACCGAAGCATCCCGATATCATTCTCACCATCTCCGAACGCGATGGTCTCCTCACATGAAATTCCCTGAAGCGCAAGATATTTCCGGATTCCTGCGACCTTATCTCCGCTGCCCGGCAAAACGTCGATGCCGAATCGGCTCCACCTTGTGATGCTGCATCCGGGAATCTTTTCTCTGATGTCTGCCTCCTGCTCTTTTGTGCAATAAAGGACTCCCATGCAGACCGTTTCGCCCGAATAGGTATCAATTTGGGGGATGGAGGTGTGGATCTCTTCATGTGCAAGCCGCACGTTCTCATTGACAAAATTGATATACATCCGATCCTTCGTGATCAGGATCGCCGGGATGTCCTTTCCGTGAAAAATATCCAGCAGGCCCTTCAGACTCTCCCCCTCCATCGGGATTTCGAAAACGGTCTTCAGATCGCGATCCAGACAGCTCTGCCCGTTAAGTGTTATATAGGCATCAAATCCGTATTTCAGGAAATCCATTTCACGCATCTCAGAGATGTGCCTTCCGGTCGCGATGACACACAGGATCCCCTTATTATGAAGAATCTTGAGTGCGCGGAGCGTGCTCTCCGGAATACAGCATGTCTTATGTGAGAACAGCGTTCCGTCAATATCGAAAAAGGCGGCTTTGACAGGTCTGTAGCCATTGCGGACCGGCAGGTCATTTATCTTCTGCATCTTGTTTTTCCTTTCCGAATGTCATCTCTTACTCTCATTCATGAGCAGAATTCGAATCCAAATGCATCCCGGTTCCTATTTTATCATTCTTCTGTTCTAAGATATTGGAAAGTTATATATCTTTATATTATTATCGGACTGCACCCACAGAATCCGGGAAGCTGAGGCACAGATGAAGAATAACATGAAACAGAGCGCTGCAGTCTCTTGCAGCGCTCTGTTTCATGTTATTTTTCTGCTTTCTGATTTTATGCCAGCGGTGTGCCCGTACAGTCAAGTCTGTCGCACGTTCTGAAGAACGGACGGATCTTATCGAAAATCTTTTCAATACCGCCTTCCGTCTTTGACTCGGCATTGATTACAACGACCGGATCGTGGAGGGAGAGGCGAACAAGCATCCATCCTTTGCCCCCCTCATCGTTAAAAGCGACCCGGATGCCCTCGTAGTTGGGCTGTACGACCGTCATATCATTGTGTACTGCCGTGAAGCCGGTGAAATCGTCCAGCATCTTTCTGCCGGCATCTGCGAAATCGTCACTTGTAATTTTGAGTCTGATTTCTGTCTCTTCCGTAGGATGACCGAGCTTATCGATCAGCTCCTCGATGCGCCGTCCTTCCTTTCTCAGACGAGCCATCTCACAGATAATTTTCACACAAAGATAGGCGCCGTCATCCGAGAAGTAATTCTCGCAGAGTGCTCCGTGTCCGGACGTCTCAATAGCCAGCGGGCAGTCTTTGCCTTCTTTTGCGAGCTCAATACCTTTGTTGATGACATTTTTATACCCGCGCTTGAAACGAAGATGTGTGAGATGCAGCTCATCTTCAATGAAGTCATGCAGCTCGTCGGACGTGATAGAGTCCGTTACGATAATCGCTTCAGGATGTTCCGGAGCGAGAATCGCCGACATAAGAGCGATCAATGCGTTCCGGTTGACTTCGGTACCGTCTGAAAAAATCGCGGCACCGCGGTCACCGTCGCAGTCAAAGATCACACCGAGATCTGCGTGCGACATAAGGACTGCTTCGCGGGCAGCGGACATCGCATCTTTATTTTCCGGATTCGGGACGTGATTCGGGAAATGACCGTCTGGGTCGAGAAAACGGCTGCCGGTGATGTCAGCTCCAAGCGGCGTGAGGATCCTGGATGCAAAGAAACCGGAAGCACCGTTACCGGAATCTACAGCGATGCGGAGACCTGCGAGCGGTTTTTCATAGTCGTTGGCATTGACGCTCTTTTTGATGATCTCCATCATATATCAGACAGGTCCGATCATCTACGGCGAGCCGGGCACGAACGGACAGCATTCCTTCTATCAGCTCCTTCACCAGGGCACACAGATCGTTCCGATGCAGTTCGTCGGCTTCAGGAAGAGCCAGAGGGGCGATGACGTTGAAATTCAGGGCAGTACCAGCCAGCAGAAGCTTTCCGCAAATGTAGCGGCTCAGATCGTGGCATTTGCAACCGGAAAGAATGACGAGAATCCGAATAAGGTCTTCGAAGGACAGAGA
>CADABA010000187.1 GCA_902785985.1 uncultured Lachnospiraceae bacterium | reverse complement strand
GAGATTCAATAAGGTATTCTCCGATCTGATGAGCGGCGCTATGGCCGGGATGCAGGCAAAGGCCGAGGCTAAGGTACCTGACACGACTACGACCGGACCGATCGAAGAGTATGCGGGTACATATACGCATCCGGCATTCGGGAAGATGGAATTTGCACTGACCGATCAGGGCCTGGCGGGAACCTGGAACGGACTTCCCGCGATGCTCGTCCACTATAACTATGACACATTTGACCTGATGCTGCCTGTGCTGGGAGCTGCAGTCCCTGCTGAGTTCATTCTTGAGGATGGTAAAATCGCGGGACTTTCCGTCGTGATGGAAGGGACACCGGGGATCGAACCGGAATTCTTTTCAGCGGTCAGGTAATTCAGGAACGCCTCAGCGATTCTGCCGCGAGGCGCTGAGTGCGAAGCACCTGCCTTTCGGTAAGGCTGAGATCTGCAAACATCTGCCTCTCGGTAAGGTGCGATCCGCAAACACCTGCTTCTCGGTAAGGCTGCGATCCGCAAACGTAATCACGGGCAAAGGGGTTTGAAAAGGCTGCTTTCGCAGGACACATGTGGTCTGTGCGGAAGCAGCCTGATTCGTATTAAATATAGAATTATATATAGAATAAGATGTATAATCAAATATAGAGAACAGCGAAGTGGCTTACTGTATTTTCTGAATTTGCAAGGAGAACTTATGTTTATAAGAAAGATGTATCGTTCTGATATGCTTCGCTGTGTGCTGTGCAGCGAAGCACCCTGCAGCAAAAGCTGCGGAAAGACTGACCCTGCGAGGATCTTGAGAAGTATCTGGTTCGACAACGAGAAAGTTTCGGCGGGAATCCTGCCGGATGAGAATCCCTGCACCGGCTGCCGGGGCATGTGTATGGATGCCTGCGTTCGCCCCCATGAAGTACCGATCAAGGAGCTCATAAAGCGTCTGTATGAAGATGTGAGACCGGATCTGGAGATAAATCTTCCTCAGAATACCGACCGGCTTCGAACACAGATCTGCGGAATTCCTCTGGAGAATCCGTTTCTGCTGTCCTCGTCCGTGGTGGCGAGCACATATGAAATGTGCGCCAGGGCTTTTGAAGCGGGATGGGCCGGAGCAGCATTTAAAACGATATGCAGTTTTGAGATCCATGAGGCTTCACCGCGCTTTGCCGCAGTGACCGGAGATAACGGTACGATCATCGGATTCAAAAATATTGAGCAGCTTTCCGACCATACCGTCGCAGAGAATATGGCTGTGTTCCGGAGACTGAAGGAAAAGTATCCGAATAAGTTCATCCTTGCATCCATCATGGGGCGGAATGAAGAGGAGTGGACGGAACTGGCAGGGCTCTGTCAGGAAAACGGTGCGGATGCGATCGAGCTCAATTTTTCCTGTCCGAATATGGCCGATGAGGGGATGGGCTCGGACATCGGACAGGTGCCGGAGCTCGTAGAGAAATTTACCGCAGCGGCCAGGAGGGGAGCGGATATTCCGATCCTGGCAAAACTTACGCCGAATATTGACCGTATGTCTCCGGCTGCGGAAGCGGCAAAACGCGGCGGTGCGGATGGAATTGCGGCCATCAATACGATCAAGAGTATGGTCGATATAAATCCGCACACCTACGTATCGTCTCCCTCTGTGCGAGGCATGTCCGCGATCGGCGGTTACAGTGGAAATGCCGTGAAACCGATTGCGCTGCGCTTTATCGCGGAACTGGCAAAAAATCCGAATCTTTCTGATCTGCATATCAGCGCAATGGGAGGAATCGAGACCTGGAAGGACGCTCTTGAATATATCCTTCTCGGTGCAGGCAGTGTCCAGGTGACGACGGCTGTCATGCAGTACGGATATCGGATCATTGATGATCTGATCAGCGGATTAAATTATTATCTGGCGGAGCTGGGATTTCAAAGCGTGGAGGATGCCCGCTCACTGGCGCTTGATTCGGTGAGTGAGACGACGGATGTGCTGGAGAGAGATACGGTCATTTTCCCGAGATTTCAGCGTGAGAAGTGCATAGGATGCGGGAGATGTGTGATCGCCTGCGCGGACGGCGGTCATCAGGCGCTGAGCCTGAACCCTGACAGAAGAGTGCTTTTCGACGCGAAGAAGTGCGTAGGCTGTCATCTCTGCCGTCTGGTGTGCCCGCAGAGGGCGATCGCGCTCGGCAGGAAACGCATTCCCGGAAGTGCTGTCAGAAAGAGGACAGACCATAACACATAATTACCGATTGATCATGGAGGAACGGGATGAACTGACTTCCGATCAGCAAAAGGCCTGCGACCACAAAATCATAGAAAAAGAACGCCTTCATTCTGCCATATACACCCCATGCATAATAGAGACCTGTGGTGCGGCTTTCCAGGGCGGCACAGATAAAGTGGACCAAAAGCCCGGCAATGCATATAATGAAAGCAGCGAGGACCTCGTGTCCGGCTGTTACTGCCTTTACTTTACTTGTTATGTCTGTCAGGAATACTGAGAATCCGCCTGTCACGGGCAGACCGATCATTTTGGCAGAGTGGTTTCCACATCCTGTCAGGAACTGACTGATCAATACCATAATCGGGGTTGTCCAAGCTGATTTTTTCTTCATGATATCGCTCCTCCGTTCATTTGCCATCCTGTGCCGGTCTGGCAAAAATTCATTCCTGCCAGAAGTGTTCACGCAGTTTGAGCTTTTATACCTCGTATACTGTTCTTGTATTTTCAGTATAGCTGTATAAAAGCGTTATCGAACGAAATGAGACAAACAGTCGGTAAAAACGGACGAACAGCAAGAGCGCCTTATGTTATACTGAGTACGGAAAATATTCAGCTATGTAACTAAGGAGAATAGTATTGCACATGAAATTTGAACATACGGACAGGCCCGGCTTCTGGCTTGGCTTTACAGACTTCTTTACAGCCGGTCTGTTTTTCCTGATATATATGCCGATGGGACTGCAGGATGAGCTGGAATTCATTCTTGGCCATAAGGTCCGGCCATATTGGCAGGCATATCTGCTGGGCATACCGGATCTGTTTATTTATCCTCTTGTCTGGATGGCCGGGATTGCGGAAGAACTGAAGGAGAAGGCAGCAGAACTGGGGATCGAAGGTCCGCATACATCCTGGAAGCATATGTTCTGGTGGAACGTGCTGGGCTGCCTCTGCTTTGGACCGATGATAGCCACGCACAGGTTTTTCAGGACGTTGAATCAGGTGGAGAAGGAATTGAACAGACAACAGGGTCTGTAATGAAAAGAGCAGCAGAAACCATATCGTGAGCCGGCCGCAGCAGAATACTGTGACCGGCTCTGTTTTCATTTTTTCTCTATAAAGATCTTCTTTCCCGGCGCATCCGGTTCGAACCTGTCAGAATCGACCCGTACGATTGCGGTCCCGTAGGGAGCTGTTATGAATTCAACCAGAGCAGGATCATAGATCAAAGCGGAATTCACGACCCATAGCTCCAGATTCCCGGGATCATTCGAATACTCATCCGTCTCATCGCCAACACAGAAGAACCAGCCGCTGTCACGCTCATTCGTGGGTTCATCGCGGACTCCGTATCCGATCTTCCATCCGCCCTCGCGCACCTTCTTTGAAACGATAACGGTCTTCGGGAGGAGATTTCTCCGCTCGATCATCGGTTCATGGGCTTCTTCCAGCGATCTGAAAAAGTCGACGGCTTCCGGCTCCGGTCTGCCGTCCGTATTAAGAATACGGATATCGTCATCCCATATTCGTTTGCTGTCCGCATTTTCAGTCAGCATGACGGCCAGGTCCAATAATTCTTCGGCAGTCGCTTCGACCTGTTCCTCAAAGGTGACCGGCTCTGCGTGGCCTTTCTCTCCGTAAACATAGACCGTCAGGCCGCCATCGGTGTAGAGCGTTGCTTTTACCGCACCGAGGTTCTCCTTATCATTATAAAAGATGAAAAAATTCGGGAAATGCTCATTGACGTACCAGTCAAATGCCGTGCCGTTTTTTCCGTTCATGTAGAAAACTGCTCCGTCTTTTTCCAGTTCACACGGCTTTATATCCGGCAGTCCTTTTTTTAGGGCTTCATGCATATAGTGATCGACCTGCTCAAATATCTTATTCATCCCAATAGTATGATCCGATCATCAGCGAAGGTGATTGGATTTTCCTTTCTCCCGGATTCTTCGGGTTTTTCTGCTTCTGCATCTTATTTCAGTTCTCATTGCCGGGCAGAGATCCCGGTGATGTGTTTTTTCGTGTTCCTGACAAAATCATTTTATCAGAAGTCGGTTCCGGAAAAAAGTGAAATGCGGTGTACGCGTCGCTTTCAGGTGAGATCTGAAGTTTGACACACCTTAATGTTTGGGAAAATTCAATTGTAATTGTTGACATTACAACAAAGAGATGCTATGTTATTCCCTGATAGATGTAATAATGATGATTACATCAAGAGGGAAACATTGATCTGTATAATTTTACTTCAGGAGTTTCTGATGTAACAGTTCAAGAACGCTGAGGCGTTCTTGAATCTTCATCGCGAGATTGTACTCACGATGAAGCCAGATTTCATCTTGCGCGCGTATCTCATGATTAAAATCACGAGTATTGCGCGATGAAGAATAAAATTACATGGATCATCAGTTGCACCGATGCAGGAGATAAGAACAGATGCAGATTTCCAGCAGATTTACTATTGCGCTCCACATCTTCGCCTGTGTGGATACATTTAAAGACGAATATAAAGTGACCAGCGATTTCCTCGCTGCCAGTATCAATACGAATCCCGTGATCGTCCGGAAGATTCTTTCGCAGCTGAAGAACGCCGGTCTGATCAATGTGGCCAGAGGCACCGGAGGGATCACTTTCACAAGACCTCCGGCTGACATCACATTTCTCGATGTATATGAGGCGATCGAGCCGGTAGAGAACGGCGAATGTCCCGTTGGACGCAACATCCATGGGCTGCTGGACGGGAAGCTCTTGGCGATCCAGTCAGCGATGGAAACGGAAATGAAAAAATACACGATTGCGGACATCCATAATGGCATGCAGGAGCTGCTCGCAAAGGAAATGTCAACACACGTATGACTGAGCTGCGAGCATCCTGCGCCGGTCAGTGAAAGAACAGCAATCCGCAGAAAGGAGACAAAATGAATCAGAATGAGAGACTGGATTACCTGGCAGAACAGTTTGCCAAAGATTATGATGAAACAGTCCGTCGGACTGCTTCCCCGTACGAAAGAGCGTCCATGCAGTACCGAAAGCTGGAAATTCCGGCCGATGCCGCAGGGAAATGGCGGCTCCTTCGGTCCCTGATGAACGTCCGTATGCCTGGAAAGCTGCCATCTTCCGTTCTGGAGGTTCAGGATGCTTATCTGAAGGAGCGGATCCTGGAAAACGGGATCGTACAGATCGCCGATTTACCGACGGCTGCCGACCAGGGAAGTTCCCATCCTCACGCGGAGCATATTTCTGTCTGGCAGGGCGACATCACGAGACTGGCCGCAGACGCGATCGTAAATGCGGCGAATTCGCAGATGCTCGGATGTTTTGTCCCGATGCACAGCTGCATTGATAACTGCATCCATACCTTCGCCGGAGTGCAGCTGCGGGCGGAGTGCAGTCGAAAGATGAATGAGCTTCGGGCAAAGTTCGGTCCGGAGTATGAGCAGCCGACGGCTGTGCCGATGCTGACCGACGGATACAACCTTCCTGCTAAGAAGGTGGTCCACATTGTGGGGCCGATCGTTTCGGATCTGTGCCTGGAAAATGAGATCAAAAGTGTCGCCTTCTGCTGCATTTCCACGGGTGTCTTCCATTTCCCGAACAGGAGGGCAGCGGAAATTGCGGTACAGACTGTGACAGACTGGATGGATCAGCATCCCGGACAGATGGAAAGGGTGATCTTCAATGTTTTTAAAGAAGAGGACAAAATCTACTATGAAGCAGAAATACAGTAAACTCCCGAACGGATATCTGGAATCGATCGACAGGGGGATCCGGGCGGTCCGTCATTTCCGGGGAGGCCTGACAGAGGGAAATTTATCCCGTGATGAGGCAATTTCCCGTCTGAAGACTGAGATCGAGACTGCCGAGGCCATCGTGATCGGTGCAGGTGCAGGGCTCTCCACAGCAGCCGGTCTTACCTACAGCGGTGAACGGTTCGAAAAGTATTTCGGAGATTTCGCAGAAAGGTTCGGGATCAGGGATATGTATTCGGGCGGCTTCTATCCGTTCCCGGATGCGGAGACGCGCTGGGCCTGGTGGGCAAGACATATTTACTATAATCGCTATGTCTCCGCACCGAGACCGGCCTATGAAGACCTGCGGAAGCTGGTACAGGGCAAAGATTACTTCGTGATTACCACCAACGTGGACCATCAGTTCCAGAGAGCGGGATTTGATAAGAAACGGCTCTTTTATACCCAGGGTGATTACGGCCTGTTCCAAAGTGTAAATCCGGCGATCCGGAAAACCTATGACAATGAAGAATGGGTCATGCAGGCGATGGAGGCGCAGGGCTTCGTCCGGCATGAGAAGGGAATCTTTGAAATACCTGCGGGTGGCAGCGTTTCCATGAAGATCCTTGCTCTGCTGATTCCGAAATGTCCGGATGACGGCTCTGATGTGACCATGAATCTCCGTGCCGACGATTCCTTTGTGGAAGACGAAGGCTGGCGCAGGGCCAGTGCGGCCTATGCGGATTTTCTCCGCCGTCATGAAGGAATGCACGTGCTCTTTCTGGAGATCGGGGTCGGAATGAACACCCCTGTGATCTGCAAGTATCCGTTCTGGCAGATGACGAAGGATAATCCGAAGGCGGTCTATGCCTGCCTCAATTTCAACGAGGCTTATTGCCCGGTGGAGATCGAAAAACAGTCTGTCTGTATCGATGGAGACAGCGCAGAAGTGATAGAGCGGCTTCTTTATGGAAACATAAAATGAGAAAAGGATCCCGGAGCCGGATGTCGGTTTTGCCGATGTCCGGCTCCGGATCTTATTCAGTTATAAGTATCGTAGGATTTCCACTTGACAAAGCAGTAAATCGCCTGTAATATGTTAGACATAACTAACCGCTGTGTTTTTACGCGGCGGTTTTTACAGCCCTCTGGGTTAGAAAAAGCTAACTTAAAACGGGAGGTTTTTATGAGTGTTGTGATTCTTGGCGGGAATGAATGCATGGAAAGAGAGTATTCGAATGTCTGCCGGAAATACGGATGTAAAGCCAAAGTGTTCTGCAAGCCCTGCGCAGACATGAGAAGCAGGATCGGAACGCCTGATCTTCTGATCGTATTTACCCATACGATTTCCCATAAAATGGTCCGATGTGCTCTGACAGGAATCAGCGGGGAAACCAAAATTGTGCGTTCCCATACCAGCTCCATGAATTCACTCAAAGATATTTTAAAGGAGCATACAGCATAATGCCTGAACAATTATTGATCGACCAGTGCTCTCCAACGTTGGCGGGCCTGAAGACCGGAAATATGTTTCCCGTCAATATCGAGCCGGAACATGATATCTGTGATGATCTGCGCTGGCTGAACAGACTGCTCGGAGAGAAAGGAATACGGGTCGTACTCCTCAGGAAAACAGATAAAAAAGCATTGCTGTACCTGTACCGGCCGGATTACCTGGAGCGGGATCTGGGCCGCCCGGAGGCACGCCGGATCCTCCTGGAGAAGGGATATTGCTGCGACAGTACCGGGAACTGCATTGTCCAGCTGATCCGACATATGACGGAAGATGATGAATTTCCACATGAAGTCGGCCTTTTTCTGGGGTATCCGCCTCGGGATGTGCAGTGTTTTATGGAGGATTCAAGACGCGGGGTGAAGTGCACAGGCTGCTGGAAAGCATACGGAAACGAAGAGGAAGCGCAGAAGACATTTTTAAAGTTCAGGAAATGTAAGGAAGTTTACCGCAGGGAATTATCAAAGGGAAAATCTCTGCTTCAGCTGACAGTC
>CADABA010000186.1 GCA_902785985.1 uncultured Lachnospiraceae bacterium | reverse complement strand
ATAATACTGCGAAATACAAACGTCAAGAAACGCCGTGTTTATCGCAATTCATCCCACCACCTGTAGAGGAAGGGGATTTCTTGCTCACGGCGTGTTAAATTTTTCGCAAAAACAGTTCTTTGATTTCAGAGTAGCGCATAAATAAAGGTCTGTAAAGAATACTTTTCTGTGAAGAACGCTCAAATATGTGTCCGTCGGAGGGGGAGCTTTACTAACTTATGCTCAGCCTGTCAGATCTGTCGAATAAAAAGCTTGCTTCTAACGTGACGGTACTATATATCAAATCGTCCGGGAGAGCGATTTTCAGATCATAAGGCACAAGAAGACGATTTCTTTCTAAATATACATCAAGGATATCTGTCTTTGAATCGTTTAGGTATGGAGGGCCGATTTTCTGATGATGTACTCCAAGGATTTTTGTCTCAGTGAGCCGTTTAGGTATAGGGAGCCGATTTTCCGATGATGTACTCCAAGGATTTTTGTCTCAGTGAGCCGTTTAGGTACAGGAGGCGGATTTCCAGCTATTGTTCTCCATAAATCAGAACGACCGATGGGGAACAAATCATGTGCAAACCAGAGTTGTACCTAAACAGGCGAAATCGAGCCAGTCCCGACGGGGAACAAATCATGTGCAAACCAGAGCTGTACCTAAACAGCGAAATCGAGCCAGTCCCGACGGAGAACAAATCATGTGCAAACCAGAGTTGTACCTAAACAGGCGAAATCGAGCCAGTCCCGACGGAGAACAAATCATGTGCAAACCAGAGCTGTACCTAAACAGCGAAATCCAGCCCATGACTATGGAGAACAAATCCTGTAAAATCTGCCGATGCACCTAAACAGGTGATGTGTATCCCTGGAGACAACACTTTTTTATATGACAGAATCCGTCTTTGGGTACAAAGAGATGTACCTTATTATATGAAGAGGAGCAGCATGCTATACCAGGCCTGCAAAAACCTTGGAGTCCGGCCGTAAAATGCAACTAAGCAATCGCGAAAATGGTAGGAGTATGTCGCATAGGATTGCTGACAGCCTGCAAATTGCGGTAAAATAAATCTGTCGAACGATGTGAAACGGTTTGTAAGTATTCCTTGCGGCAGTGTTGATTAGTAGAGTAGATTTTGTACGAGGAAATGAAAGAATGAAGATCCTGATGCTCGGGAACAGTTTTACATATGCAAATGATATGCCTGCCATGCTGGCTGAAATCACAGGCGCGGAAGTCGCACAGATCACACGGGGCGGAGCCCGTCTCGCGGAGCAGACGAATCCGAACACCAGGCTGGGAAAGAAGAATTTTGCTGCCTTGGAGGAGGAGCACTGGGATTATGTGGTCCTGCAGGAGATGAGCAATGGCCCGATCACTGCGAGGACTTCCTTTATGAAGAGCGTCAGCACTCTCTGCGAGATGATACGGGACGCGGGCGCAGTTCCAATCCTTTTTGCGACCTGGGCATACAGGAGGGGCGCGGAGCAGTACGAAGAGGTCAATCTCGATTATGACGGGATGGCAGCAGTGCTGTCCGAGGCATATCGGCAGGCCGCGGAGGAAAACGGCGCGCTGCTTGCGGATGTCGGGCGGAAATTTTACGAAGCGGGAGGTGCAGAAGAACTCTATGCTGAAGACGGAAGCCATCCGAGCGAGGCCGGTTCCCGTCTCGCAGCCGGGACGATCGCAGAGGTGATCCGTGAACATCAGGGAGCCGGACGTCCGGTGGACAATCTGACGGTCCCGAAGGTCAATACCGGTGATATACGTCTCCGGGTCCTCTATATGTATCAGATCCTGCTCAAGTACACGGACGCGGAGCACCCGCTGACGACCAATCAGATCCGGGACCTCATGGAGAAGACATACGGTATCACGATGCACCGAACGACGGTCCCGGGAGATATCGAGGTCCTGAAGGCGGCGGGCTTCGACATCGTCGGTCACCGCTACCGTCAGAATAAATACTATCTGGAAAGCCGTCAGTTCGAGCTGCCGGAGCTCAAGATCCTGATCGATGCGGTGGAATCCTCCAGATTCATCACAGAGAGAAAGAGCCGCAGACTGGTCGAGAAGCTTGTCGCGCTGACCAATGCGAGAAATGCCGGGCAGCTGAAACGGAGCCTGTACACGTCCGGCCGGGTTCGCTCTGCCAACGAGAAAGGGTATTACATTGTTGACGCGATTAATACAGCGATTAACGAGGGGAGAAAAATTTCATTTTTCTATACCGATTATGACGGAAGAAAGAAACAGGTCCTGCGCAATGACGGAAATGCATACACGATAAGTCCCTTCACGCTGATCTGGAACGGGGATTTCTATTATCTTGTCGGTTATGATCATGCGAAGGAATCCGTGAGGACCTACCGCGTGGACCGAATCCTGAAACAGCCGGAGATCCTTGCGGAGGAGGCTCTGCCGGTACCCGATGATTTTGATGTGACACGATACACCAGAGAAGTTTTCAGAATGTACGCGAATCAGGAGCCGGAGGAAGTCACGCTCATCTGCCGAAACGAGGTCATGAAGGGGATCATCGACCAGTTCGGGATGGATGTGAAGGTGAGGAAGGCCGATCAGGAGCATTTTCGGACGAAGGTCAGGGTGTGCGTGTCTCCGACATTCTACGGGTGGGTATTTACCTGGGGCGGAGATGTGAAAATCGAGGGCCCGGAAAATGTCCTCGCGGGCTACCGTGAAATGCTCGGGAAGGCGCTGCAGGAGTGACAAAAGGTACCGTGAAATGTTCGGAAGGCACTGCAGACGTGAAAGCACGCTTTTTGGTGTGCAGGCGGCGGGCAGAATTATCCGGCGGGGCGGCCTCTCTGCGGTCATGTGCTTTTTGCTGTCTCTGCAGGGTAAATCAACGGTAAATCAACGGTTTTCATTTTCATATGAGAGAAGGTAAAGTATAATAGAGAATGATTTTCGGGAGCAGCGACTCTTTTCGGAGAGTGAAGCAGCAACTCTCGGCTTATATGAGTTCAGAGAGGAGATTAGTCACATGACATTTGATGAACTGATTACTGAAGTTAAAGAAGTAGGGCAGAAAGTCGATACCAACGGTATCAATTTCATGGCGGTGCAGGTCAACATTAAGGAAGGCGGCGTATTCTACGTTGAGATCAAGGACGGCAAGGTCACTGTCGAGCCGTTTGAATACAATGACAGGAACTGCGCGATCACGATCTCTCAGGACAATTTCCTGAAGCTCCTGAATGGCAAGCTCGATCCGGTCGTCGGCTATACGCTGAGAAAGATCAAAGTGGACGGCGACATCGGGAAGGCACTGGAGTTCTCGAACCTGCTGAAGAAGGCGAGACAGGCCTGATAAGATACCTGCAGACAGATATAAAAGTGCATTGCGAGGGGTGCGGGTCTATGGATCCTGCACCCCTTTTCTCCGGTTATGAATACTCCGGTAATAAATACTCCTGTGCAGAGAACCATATGTCGCATAAACAGCACATGGACCTCTGGGATACGGATTCATTTTTTTCGGCAGAGAAATTCTGGAGATGCGGGTCGATCATTTTCTGCAGGAGAATCCCGGGGATGCGGATCGATCATTTTCTGCAGAGAAACTCTGGAGATAGGAATCGATCATTTTCTGCAGGAGAATCCCGGGGATGCGGATCGATCATTTTCTGCAGAGAAACTCTGGAGATGCGGGTCGATTATTTCCTGCAGAGGAATCCGGGAAATGCGGAGCAATCATACCCGATTAGGAGGTAAATCCATATGAACGGAACAGTATCGGATCTTTCTATCGTATGCATGGCCGTCTCGTGTCTTTTCGGATTCGGTCTGCCCATTGTACTGCTTTTGTATTTTCGGAAAAAGTTCAAGGCAGATTTCATGGCCTTCGTCGTCGGCGGAGCAGTCATGTTTCTCTTTGCCCTGGTCCTGGAGGCAATGATCCATCAGATCATTCTCGCGACTCCTGCCGGAAAAGCAGTCCTTGGCAGCGCAATTCTTTATGCTGTTTACGGGGGATTCATGGCAGCCCTCTTCGAGGAGACCGGACGTTTTCTGGCTATGAAAACGGTCCTCAGGCGGTACCAGAAGAAGGATGTCAATGCCCTGATGTACGGTGCCGGACACGGAGGCATTGAGGCGGCAGCCATCCTTGGCATCGGAATGGTCAATAATCTGATCTGGGCAGTCATGATCAATACAGGAAATCAGGCGGCGCTGACATCCAGTGCCACCGGAGATGTACTCGCCTCGATCCAGAACGTGATTACTGCCCTTGTGGAAACGCCTGCCTATGTATTCCTTCTGGGGAGTGTGGAGAGGGTCTTCGCGGTCGCTCTGCAGATCGCGATGTCGGTCCTCGTCTGGTTCGCGGTCAAAAAGAAGAAGATGTATCTTTTTGCGATATCCTTTCTGATTCATTTTCTGGTGGATGCGGTGACATCTCTCCTGTCAAGTTCCGGAGTATCGGCCCTGGTTACCGAGGGTGTTGTGGGACTGATGGCTGTTGCAGCGGTCATCCTCGCGAAACAGGTCTGGAAAATGAACGCCCAAAGAGACGCTATGTAAATCATTCGGACCTATCCGGAAATTTGTGAAGATACTGACTGCTGATGAATAAATGACCGCTAAAAAACTTCTTTTCCGGCGCGAAGGTTTTGGGCGTGAAATCTTTTCAGATTGATGTCTATACTGGTCAACTGACGAAACTCGTCGTATATTAAAAAGAGAGAAAAAAATAGTATCTGATGGAGGTAACAGCATGATGAAGGAACTTACCGTTGCGGCGGTACATGACAATATTGAGAGAGTCACGAACTTCGTAAATGCTGAGCTGGAAGAGTTTAACTGCCCGTCAAAGGCCAGGATACAGCTGGATGTCGCCATAGATGAGCTGTTCAGCAATATTGCCAGTTACGCATACCGTCCTGAAGTCGGGCCGGCGACAGTCCGCATAGAGGTGACGGAGGATCCCCTCGCTGTTCTTCTGAGCTTCATCGACAATGGACGTGCGTATGATCCGCTGGCCGCCGAAGATCCGAATACCACGCTCTCT
>CADABA010000185.1 GCA_902785985.1 uncultured Lachnospiraceae bacterium | reverse complement strand
GAAGATCCGGCACAGCGCCGTCACAAGAAGACTTTTCCCGGCACCGGACATCGTGCCCTGGATCATGATATTGCGTGCCATAGTTCCTCCGCAAAAATTGCAAAATACGTTTTTCTTAATTTTTATCGCAATTCTTATGTGTACTTTTCCTGATTTCTTATTTTCGCTCTTCCTGATTTCTTTTACTGTCCGGTCCAAAAATCTCCGACAGGACAGCCAGAAACCTTTCGTTCTCCTCCTCCGTCCGGACCGCTGTGCGGTACCATCCCGGTCCCAGACCATAAAAAGACTGCAGGTCACGGAGCATAATTCCGTAAGGACGGAGCAGATCGCAAAGATTCAGCGGACCGGACAACTTATGTTCCGCTCCGTCTGTCTCCCTCGAATTCAGCTTGCCCCGGTACAGACTTCCGGGCACAAAAAACATCAAATAATTTGCCTCTCCCGGCAGAACGAAAAAGCCAAGCCTCCGAAGACCTTTTATAAGACGTGGACGTTCTCTCCCGACCATCACACGAAGCCGTTCCTGATAGGCATGGTCACCGAGGGCTGCGATCCCTGCAGCCTGAGCCGTACAGGATACGCTCCACGGCGGTCCGGCGAGAATCACTTCTCCGAGGAATTCCCGGTCGGGAATCGCGCACCATCCGAGACGAAGACCGGCCATCCCGTAAAATTTTGTGAAAGCGCGAATGACGCAGATGTTTCGATAGCGGATCGGTTCCCGCCACTCGACTATATCGTCCGCAGAAGTCTTATCCCGCAGCCGGGCTTCCCCTTCCACCTGCAGGTCATCCCGCATCCTCACTTTCCCTTCCTCCTGCAGATCATCCCGCAGCTTCGTTTTCCCTTCCTCCCGCAAAAGTCTCCATCTGTGAAGCCAGCTTCGCTCCTCCCCATCCTCTGCAAAATCCATATAGCACTCATCGAATACAAGACGGATTCCACGGGCTTCACAAAAATCCGCAATCTGCGTAAGGACCATACGGTCGGTGCAAAGACCGGTCGGATTATTCGGTTCGCCGAGCATGATCATATCCGTATCAGGATGAATATGTCTGAGGAACACGGAGACATCCGTGATCCGGAAGCCCTGCGCCAGCATAGCGGGAGAGTCCGGTACAACTGCAGTTTCCAACTCAGACGCAGATCCTTTTTTATTTCGCCCCTTCGACAGAGCATCCGGAAAATAAAAATCCACCTCCGCTCCCGCTCTCCGAAGTGCCCTCTCATACTCCGCAAAACAGGGAGCCAGCAAAAGAGCCCGCCGGGGGCGGGCGGCATATGCGATCCGATAAATGATGTCCGCAGCGCCATTTCCACAGAAGATCCACTCCAAGGGCACTCTGTGCTCCTTCGCGATTGCCTTTCGCAGGGCACGGCAGAAGGGATCCGGATAGCGGGCAGATTCACAGAGGGCCCTGCGAGCAGCATCCCGGGCGGATTCCGGGAGTCCGAGCGGGCTTACATTTGCCGAAAAATCGAGCGGCTCACTGCCGAACTCCTCCCTAAAAGAATACCAGTCACCGCCATGGTCCGAAAATCTGTGGTCGTCTTTCATTTATCATCCGCCCTTCCTCAAAATACCGGTCTGAAATTGGTCACGAACCTGTCATCCGCACTTCGAAATTGCCTTGTCAGAATATGATCAGGAACTGACAGATATCCTTCCTGAAAATGCTCAACCAAAATATGGTCACCAGCCTGTTACCCACACTTCGAAAATGCCCGGTCACAATACAATCACGAGCCTGACAAGAATAAATGCAGCTGCCGCCACAAAGCTCGCATATAAGAACATCCGGTTCGCCTCGTCAATGTCTCCGATCCTGATCGGTCTCAGATCGTCCCCGATCATCGGCTTTTCGTACTTCTCGCCGAAGTACCACGCAGGGCCGGCAAGCTGCACACCGAGGGCACCCGCCATCACGGACTCTGTCTGGGCTGAATTCGGACTCGAATGATTGAACCGGTCCCTCCGCCAGATCCTGAAGGCCTCCGAGGCGGATGTCTTTCCCTGCCGGATAAAAGCACCTGCCATCAGGAAAAATGCAGCCATCCTCGCCGGCAGAAAATTCGCCGCGTCATCAAGCCTCGCTGCAAAATGCCCGAAGTGCAGATACTTTTCATTTTTATATCCCACCATGCTGTCCATCGTGTTGATGGCTTTATACGTCAGCGCCAGCGGCGCGCCTCCGATTACCATATAAAAGAGCGGGGCGACGACACCATCCGAAAAATTTTCCGCGACCGTCTCGACCGCTGCCCTGATCACACCCGCCTCATCAAGCCGCTCCGTATCGCGTCCTACGATCCGTGCGACTGCACGCCTGCCCGAATCCAGTCCGCCGTGCTCAAGCATGTTCCGGACATTTTCACTCTCCCGCAGCATATCGTGGATCGCGATCGCCTGATAACACCAGAACGTATTCAAAAAAAATGCAAGCACCGGCGAAATGATCCCGATGATCAACAGGATTCCACCGGTCACGCAGAATGTCCCGAACACCATGGCAAGCGCCATAAGACGGCCGGCACGGTATTCACCGTCCTCATCCTCCGGAAAATGCTTCCGGAGCGAGCGGTCCATCCGCGATATGCATTTACCCATCAGAACGACCGGGTGCATGAGCCCGGGCGGATCGCCGAACAAAAGGTCCAGTCCGACCGCAATAATGACTGTGAAAATGAGTTTCATTCCCGCACCGAAATCCCCTTCCGGAAGTCAGCACACTCATGATCCTAAGATCACGAGCATCCTGCGTTAGTTATTTTTCTCCGTTGGTTTACCCGACAAAACGCTTAGATAATCAAGAACGCCTCAACGTTCTTGCCGCGCCGCACGAAGTGTGAAGCACCTTCCTAATTGCGCGGGTGCGATCCGCCGGAGCCTTTATCTCTGACGCGGGTTTGTATCCCATGTCAGAGAAAAGCATAAAAAACCGCAAATCAATGCTCTCCGTTCATGCCGGTTTTATACAGATCCCTATGCCGCAGTGCACAAGTATCACCCGGTCTGCACGGTCCGCGAGAAAGCACGCAAGTCGACCGGCATTTTCACGCCAGATGCGTTCTCCTCGATCCAGCGGAACGACACCGCCGCCGACTTCGCAAGAGATTACCACGCGAAATTCCGCCAGTTTATCCGCGAGTGCTTCGAGTACTTCCTCTGTCATGATGCTCTTTCCGACGAGCTCCTGGACATCAGTGACGCATATCCTCTCCGGATGCGCAGATCCCGGGTACTGCGATTCCAGCACATCATTTTCCCGTGCAGCTTCTTCCGGATTCTGCGATTTCCATACACTTTCTTCCCGTGCAGCTTCTTCCGGATTCTGCGATTTCCATACACTTTCTTCCCGTGCAGCGACCTCCGAATTCCGCGATTCCTGTGTGCTTTCTTCCTGTACAGCTGCTTCCTGATCCTGCAATTCCCACGTACTGTCTTCCTGGAAAACTCCTTCTGCCGGGCGTTCCCGGAAAAGCTCCGCCGCCCGCACAAAATTTTCTCCGCTTATTTCAAGATTCTTCTGCACCCATGCTCTTTTCCCGGAGGCGAGAGGTCCTGTGACAAAGACCATATCTGATTTCCTCTCTGAAAGTTTCTCTGAATGTGACAGCTTCTGCCTGAGATCGACGGCAGCAGTCTCTTTACCCGTGTCTTTGACACACATAGGGTTCACGCGTTCCGAGTCCTTTTCTCCGGCAGGACTGCTGTCCGTGTTCCCGGTGTCCTCCTCGACCGGGCAGCCCGCCGTCACGAAGACCACCTGATCCGCTTTTTCTGCGATTCGACAGTGCACTTTCGCAAGCAGACGCCTGTATTCTTCCGTCGAGGAGTCATACCGGACTCCATCCGAAAAAATATCTCCCGTGACGATTGTCAGCTCCTCAGAAATGCAGGAAAGCTCCTCAATTGCCCCGATCACTTTGGAAAAAATCAAGTTCGATTTCTCCAATCTCTCCGCATCTTTCACAGGAATCCCTTCATCGCCGAACAATTCGTTCGCGACGAGATTCGGCAGGTCTTCCAGAAGAATATTATAGGTTCTCCTGACAGATTCTGTTTTCGGTTCTTCCCTGACAGTTTCTGTATCCGATTCCTCCCTGGCCGCTTCTGTATTCGCTTCTTCCCTGACAAATTCTGTATCCGATTCCTCCCTGGCCGCTTCTGTATTCGGATCTTCCCATGCAGCTTCTGTATCCGGTACTTTCCCGAATATTTTCCCCTGAACTCGACTCTTCCGAAGCGCTCCTGCAAACGCACCGAGGTCTCTCGGCACCTCCGCCGTGACAAACCCTTTGCCTTCCCGCAGCTTCCTGTGCCGGGCGATCCGCTCACGCCCCTCCTCGCCGAAAGGCTCCATCGTTGCGACATAGATCCGTTTACCGGAAAGAGAGCACACAAGTCTTTCCGCATATTCACTTTTCCCGCTGGCGGAACCGCCGATGATGAGCCTCAGCATTTTGTTTCCTTTCATCTACGCCCAAAACTGGCAATTGCAAAAGTCTGATACCAAAAACCGCTCTTATAACAATATATCAATTATCAGAGACAGCGGATTCGCTTCCCTTTACACACAGCAGCTCTCAGCGCTTTTCCGTTATCGTGACAGAGCGTAAATTCTTTCCCCTGTATGTGCGGCAGCTCTCAACAAATCTCTCTGCCAGCGGCAGCTCTCCGTTCAGCGCAAGATGCGGAAATCCCGCATAAAGCCTCTCATCCACAACGCACTCACGCCATGCTCCGGCAGAAGACTCTCCCTCCCGGATCACATCTCCTGCCTTTCTCACGAAAAGCCCTGAACCGGGATCCGTCGCATCCCAGTGATGAAAAGAATGGGCAGGCACCCATTCCCCGGCCTTAAAAAGCAGGCTGTCCGTATCCTCCCGAAGTTCAACATATCCGAACCGGCGAAGTCCCTTCGTCCGAAATCCATCTCCCGGGAGCACACCTGCCATCGGATAGACCCTTCCATCCTCGCCTTCCAGATTCTCAAGCAGATATAAAAATCCCCCGCACTCCGCCAAGATCGGCATCCCGTCGGATCGC
>CADABA010000184.1 GCA_902785985.1 uncultured Lachnospiraceae bacterium | reverse complement strand
TCCTTAACGCCGCCCGGAATGGAGGTATGTACAATGTATATGGATGAGTACAAACGCTGGCTTGCCGCTGATCTCGAAGACCCGGATCTCAAACCGGAGCTCCTTAAGATCGCTGATGATGACGAAGCGATCAAGGACCGTTTCGCGGTCTCTCTCGCATTCGGAACCGCCGGTCTTCGCGGGACACTCGGCGCAGGTACCAACCGCATGAATATCTGGGTCGTTCGTCAGGCTACGCAGGGCGTTGCGAACTGGGTCAAGACACAGGGCGGCAATCAGACCGTTGCGATCAGCTATGACAGCCGTCTTAAGAGCGATGTTTTCGCGAAAGAAGCCGCTTCCGTTCTTGCAGGCAACGGAATCAATGTCCGCATCTATGACGCTCTTATGCCGGTCCCGGCACTGAGCTTTGCGACTCGTTACTATGAGTGCAACGCAGGTATCATGATCACAGCTTCCCACAATCCGTCCAAGTACAACGGATTCAAGGCTTATGGCCCGGATGGCTGCCAGATGACGGATGATGCTGCCGCAATCGTTTATGATGAGATCCAGAAGACAGACATCTTAACAGGCATCAAAAAAATGTCCTTTGCGACCGGCGTCAATCAGGGAATCATCAAGTATGTCGAAGATGACTGCAAGGAAGCTTTCTATGAAGCAATCGAAGCCCGTCAGGTACGCCCGGGCCTCTGCAAGACAGCCGGCCTCAAGCTCGTCTACTCTCCGCTGAACGGCACAGGTCTTGTCCCGGTCACGAAGGTCCTCGGCGATATGGGCATCACAGACATCACGATCGTTCCGGAGCAGGAATATCCGAACGGATATTTCACGACCGCTCCGTATCCGAATCCGGAAATCTACGAGGCAATGAAGTACGGCGTCGAGCTCGCCATCAAGGAAGGCGCAGATCTAGATCTCATGCTGGCGACAGACCCCGATGCTGACCGTGTCGGTATCGCCATGAAGTGCCCGGACGGCTCCTACGAGCTCGTATCCGGCAACGAGATGGGTGTTCTGCTTCTCGACTACATCTGCGCAGGACGTATTGAGAAGGGCACAATGCCGAAGGATCCGGTCGCTGTCATGTCGATCGTCTCCACTCCGCTTGCAGACGCTGTCGCAAAGAACTACGGTGTAGAGCTTCGCCATGTCCTCACAGGATTCAAGTGGATCGGCGATCAGATCGCACAGCTTGAAGCTGCAGGCGAAGTCGATCGGTTCATCTTCGGTTTCGAAGAGAGCTACGGCTACCTTGCAGGCCCGTATGTACGCGACAAGGACGCTGTCATCGGCGCGATGCTGATCTGCGAGATGGCTGCTTACTATCGCTCCATCGGCTCCTCCATCAAGCAGCGTCTTGAAGAGATCTATGCTCAGTACGGCAGATATCTCAACAAGGTCGACAGCTATGAGTTCCCGGGACTTTCCGGCATGGACAAGATGAAGGGCATCATGGACAGCCTGAGAGCAGAGCCGCCGAAGGAATTCGCAGGCAAGGCGGTCGTCAGTGTAACGGACTACACAAAGCCGGAAGAGACAGGTCTCCCGAAGGCGAACGTCCTGATCTACGGTCTGGAAGACGGCGCTTCCGTCGTTGTCCGCCCGTCCGGCACAGAGCCCAAGATCAAGACATACTTCACGACACTCGGCAAGGACCTCGCGGAAGCACAGGCAGAAAAGGATGCGCTTGCAGCAGCCTGCCAGACGATTCTTGCGTAAGATTTGTTCGGAAAAATGAAGTGTCAATAAAAGAAGCTGCCGCAACAGCAATGCTGTTGCGGCAGTTTTTTTATTCTTCATCGCGCAATTCTCTCGACTTCAGTCGTGAGATACGCACGCAAAGTGAAACCAGCCTTCATCGTGAGTACAATCTCGTGATGCAGAATAAAAGCCTCCGGCGGATCGCAGCCGTGCGCAGTGGAAGGCGCTTACGCGCCGCGCACTTCGCGGCAAGAACGCCGAGGCGTTCTTGAATACAGTCCCGCCATTTCCGATGAATGACTGTATCGGCGCGCTCTTCCCATCCCTTCTCACTTCTCTCAGCTCATGCTTTCCGCCGGCCGGATTTTTTCTCATTCCTCATAGAAATCATCGTATTCCTCAGGGTCTACGGTGAATCCCGGAGACTCCAAAGGATCTTCATTCTCCTCTGATCCTGTGGTACTTCCAAAAGACCCCGAAAAGATCTCATCCTCCTCTGATCCTGCGGGATCCTGCGGTACTTCCAAAAGACCCCGAAAAGATCTCATCCTCCTCTGATCCTGCGGTACTTCCAAAAGACCCCGAAAAGATCTCATCCTCCTCTGATTCCGCGATACCTCCCGCAGCTTTCGAAGAACCTCTCTCCTTCTTTCCCGCTCGTCTTCTCTCCGCCTCCATCTCAGCAATAAATTCTGCCGCATCGTCCGGAGCATCCTCAAGATCATCTCCGACATCGACCGAAAGCGGAGCCCGTCTGAAGAAGATATCATACATGACAGGAATAATATAGAGCGTCATCAGTGTCGCGTAAATAAGCCCGGACGCGATGACGATCGCCATACCGCGCCCCATCTGGCTGCCCATTCCCTTGCCGATGATCAGCTGCATCATGGCAAGGATCGTTGTCATCGCTGTCATAAGGATCGGACGCATACGTGTCCGGCCGGTCGCGACCAGCGCATCCCGCCTCTTCATGCCTCCGATCCTCAGCTGATTCGCGTAGTCGACAAAGACAATTCCGTTGTTGACGACGGTTCCCATGAGGATCAGGAAGCCCATGAGCGAGAGCATGGAGAGCTGTTCATTTGCGATAATGAGACCGATCATGCCGCCGGTAAAGGCCAGCGGGATCGTGAACATAACGATGAACGGCGAAAGCAGACTCTGGAACTGCGCAACCATGACAAGGTAAATGAAAAGCAGCGCGAGAGCCATCAGCCTGGACATCTGTGTCAGCATATCGTTGATTTCGCTCGACTCTCCCTCGATCTCGACCTTATAGCCTTCCGGAGGATCATATGCGTCAAGCTTATCCTCCAGTTTCCTTGTCAGAAGAGCCAGATTGTATCCGTCATCCGTCTCAGCAGTCACGGAGATGAAGCGGGTCAGGTTCTGACGAGTGATCGTTCCCTGTGCGCTCGTCTCCTCGAGGGTTGCAAATTCTCCGAGTTTATGCACCTTATTCTCCGAAGATGCAGTACCAGGGCTCGTTTCTTCCGCCCCGGTCATGGCAGCAAGGGCTGCCGCATCCATCCCGGATGACCCCGCAGGAGCAGCAGCTGCTGTCATATCGGCCGCCTCAAACTCCATATCCAGGATATTCTCTCTGGTAAGCCGGTCCGTCTTGTCAATGATGACAACGTCGAGCTTCTCCCCACCGGTCGTGATTGTCGTCGATGTAACGCTTGTCGTAAGGCGCTGGGCAATCTGCGCATAAATCTGAGCAACCGTCAGTCCGTAGGACATCGCCTTGTCTCTGTCAATGACAAGATGCAGTGTCCTGGCCGCATTCTCCGATCCGTTCAAAATGTTGCTGAATCCGTCGACCCGGTCAACGATATCCATGACATCCTCGCTGACCTTGTTGAGCGTTTCCAGATCATTTCCGGAAATATTAATCGTCAGCCCGCTTGCAAGAAGCGAGGTCATATCACTCATTCCTCCGGTCGAAACAGTGATCTCACAGTCCATATTATCTGTGGCGTCCTCGATCTTTTTGCAGAGTTCTTTCATTTCCCCTGTCCATGCCCCCGATTCCGGTGTGACATAGCAGACATAGGAACCATAGACACTGCTGTTCGACTGCATGGAGCTGATCAGGCCTGTCGTACTGGAGGCATCCATGATGCCGACACTCGATACTCCGTCGACTTTCATGATTGCCTGTAGCACATCATCGACCTTCCTGTAAGATTCCTCGCGCGCATCCTCTTCCGGCGTCACGATCGTGACCTGGATATCCTCTCCGCTGATATCCGGAATGATCACAATACCCATATTGATCAGCCGTATGATGCAGAGCACCAGGAGCGCGATCGCGCCGGCGAGCGTAATAATTTTGTGTTTGAGGGCCCACCTGAGCGTTTTTCCGTAAAGATCCTGTACCCTGCCCATCAGTTTACTGTTTTTGGGCTTGAAGCGCCTGAAAATGGTGCTGGACGCCGCAGGAACGACCGTCATCGCAACCACCAGGGACGCGACCAGACAGAATGAGATCGAAAGAGCCATCGGGACGAGAAGTTCCCGAACTGTCCCGGTCGTGAAGACCATCGGGAAAAATACACAGATCGTCGTGAGCGTAGATGCCGTAATAGCACCTGCCACCTGTTTGGCGCCCTGAACCGCCGCGCGGGGAGCCGCCATATCTCTTCCGCGAAGGCGGAAAATGTTCTCGATCACGACAATCGAGTTGTCTACAAGCATACCGATCCCCAGTGACAGACCTGATAAAGTCATGATGTTGAGCGACAGGTCTGTAAAATACATGAGGACCAGCGCGAACAGCACGGACAGCGGTATGCTGAGTCCGACCAGGAAAGTCGGCCTTATGTCACGCAGGAAGATAGCAAGGATAATGATCGCAAGGAGTGCTCCAAGCAGCATGCTCTTAAGGAGATCATTCACGATGATGGAAATGTACTCCCCCTGATCCATAAGGATAAGGACCTTGGTGCCCGGATCTCTCTCTTCAAGTTCTTTGATCGCCTTATTAATATTCCTTGAGACCTCATTGGTCCCGGAAGTCGAACCTTTATAAATGCTGAGTACGACCGCCTGCTCCCCGTTCAGCTTCGAATAGCTCAGATCCGAATCATCTATTACGGTAATATCGGCAACATCCGAAAGCCTGACAGAACCGATCGCGTCCAGTTCCACCAGAAGAGAATCCGCGATCTGTGTCGAATCCTCAAATTCATCGCCGATCTTGAGCAGCCAGGATTCATCGTTTTTGTCATCGATATAGCCTGCCGGCATTGAGAAGTTCTGCGCGTATATGATCTGAGACAGTGTCTGCGGCGTTAAAAATGAATCTGCATTGGCGCTTTCAAGCGCAGCCGCTCTGGATGTCTCATACTGCTGTCTGGCAGAAGCCAGCTGAGTCTGGGCCATCGACAGCTGCTGGGCAGCTGTCGAGAATCCGACGGCCGCATCCAACTGTCCCTGTGTGAGCATGCCGAACACGGATTCCATCGAGGTCAGAAGCGCCGGAACCTGCGCGATCAGACCGGACAGGCTGTCCAGGCCGCCGTTCAGGCCCTGAAGGGCTTCCGTCATGATCCCGTTCACATCGATCATGGCAACCTGTGTGGCGATAGTCCTCACACCCGCCAGGATGCCTGAGATTTTTGTCACTGACGCCATAAGGCCTGAAATCGAACTCCCGTCAAGAGATTCAAGCGCTTCATTGACCGAACTGATCGCCTCCGTGATCTGTCCGCTCAGCAAGTCGACATCTACCAGAGCGCTTCCCTTCAGCAGTGCGTTCTGCAGTACTGTCGCAGCCTGTGTCATTTCCTCCTGGGCTGCCACAAGGTCTGTGGCCGCTGTAGTGAGAGCTGAAAGCGCGAGGCCTGCCGCTTCCTGCAGTTCCGGCGTCACTGCCTCGCCTGCATCCGTCACCGCCTGCTGAGCGGCCGTATAGGCAGCCTGTGCATCTGTAAGCGCCGAAGAAAGGGCCGTCACCTTTTCCCGCGCGGAATCATATGCCGTCTGTGCTTCCGACACAGCGGCACTGATTGTATCCTGATCCTGGTCATATTCTCCGAGAGAAGCCTGGATCGACGAGAGACGGGCTCTCACCACTTCAAGAAAGCCTCCCATGGATCCGGCGATATCCGATGCGCCTCCTCGGATCGAGTCGAAAACCCCCGAGGCCAGCGTTGATCCGAAACTTGATTCCTGCTCTTCAAGAAGCGCCTGCCCCGCGTCGACCTGTCCCTGCGCGTCATCGAGCTGGTTCTTCGCCTCCTCCAGCGCCTTTGTCGTCTCCGTCAGGATCCTGTCATTCAGTGCATTGATCTTTGTCTGATTGAGTTCGACCTGGACTGTCTTTTTTACAAGACCGACGTCCGTGACAGATGCGACCCCTTCAGCCCTCTCAAAGTGGGGAATGACTTCATTCGTGACATAATCTGACAGCTCATAGACATCGTACCCATCCCTTTCGATCGCTATATACATGGTCGCGACCATGTCCATACTGATCTCCAGGATATTGGGAACTCCGGCCGTCTCCGGCAGATTCTGTGAAAGCTGATTCACGGCACTCGATACTTTTACCATCGCGCTGTCTATATCCGTTCCATCCTCGAACTCCAGCTGTGTGAGGGAGTAATTCTCGGCGCTCACGGTATTGACATTTTTTACATTGGCAATCGTTCCGAGCGCATTTTCCATGGGCTCGCTGATTTCCAGCTCGACCTTCTCAGGGCTGGCCCCCGGGTAAGTCGTAATAACAAGCATATACGGGAGGCTGATCTGCGGCAGAAGGTCCATCGGTATGCTCGTAACAGAGACAAATCCCAGAACAATAACTGCTATGACAGCCACGAGGATAGTAAATGGTCTTTTAACGCTGAATTTTTCCATTATGCCCTCCTCTCCTTCTGTACTTTGTTTTCCTCTTCAAAAGAGGACAGCAGATCTTTCTGAAGCATAAGCAGTCTTCTGAGGTTCTCCTCGCCGAAACGGTCAAGGACACAGCGAAGATAGGAAAAAAGAGCTGCTTCGTATTCTGCAAAAACAGAGCTGCCGAATTCTGTCATTCTCACGATCATGCGGCGGCGGTCCTCCGGATCCGCATAGCGCTCGACAAGTTTTTCATTTTCAAGGATACGCAGGTCCCTGGAAAGGGCAGACGGAAGGAGATGCATCTCCCTGGCAAGATCGGAAACATAGGCTGTTCCGTCTTTCTTCAGTTTATTCATGGATAAACAGGTCTTGAAAAGTAATTCGAAATGACATGGCGGACAGTCTGCGAAGACCCCTCTGAACCCTTCTGTGGAAGTTCTCCAGATGCGTTCTGTGGTGACCAGAAGTTCACAGAGCTGTTCTCCGGATGCGTCGGAAAAGAGCTTATACATAATTAATTCTACCCCTTAATCGTTATACTCCGTCTTGTACACCTGTTAATATTTAACACATGTTAACATTAATATTGTACATAAAGGGGCCTGTTATGCAAGAGCTTTCGAAAATTCTTAAATAAATTAAAAAGAACTCCGAATCCTTATGATTCGGAGTTTGTAGAGGCTGGCTATGTCGCCATGCTTTATGAGTGACCCCAAGCAGGTTCGAACTGCTGTTACCGCCGTGAAAGGGCGATGTCTTAACCACTTGACCATGGGGCCATATGCGAAAAATTCGCAGCTCCCCGAGTAGGGCTCGAACCTACAACAACTCGGTTAACAGCCGAGTGCTCTACCATTGAGCTATCGAGGAATATGTGTGATCTTCATGATCACGGATGCCTTACGCACCCTCAAAACCGCATATACTTACTTACAGAACTATTATAAAGACATTTTCTGATATTTGCAAGAGCGATATCAGATAAAATCTTTGGTCAAGCCCTCGTCCGATTAGTAGCAGTCAGCTCCATACATTACTGCACTTCCACCTCTGCCCTATCTACCTCGTCGTCTTCAAGGGGACTT
>CADABA010000183.1 GCA_902785985.1 uncultured Lachnospiraceae bacterium | reverse complement strand
CTTGAGATCCGCCGCGAGATCGAGAAGATATCCGATCTCCTCCGGCGTAAAATCCTTCAGCGTGAGAAAGCAGCGGCCGTGTAAGTTCACCATGATTTTCCCTCCTCACAAAACAAAGTTCTGTGTACTGACTGTATGCCACGGATGACTTTTTTGCTGTCACATGTGCCTTCAGGCATTCACAGGCAAATATGTCTCCGGACTGTGCAAAGATAATATACTTGAAAGCTTATTGCAATTTTCGGGAGGTGTCAACCTGAATATCCAAAGCTTCCGTAATTTATCGTATCGGAAGTTCCGTAAGGAACTCCCGATAAAGGGCCGATTGATCGGCCGTATTCTGATCAGAGGTCGCGAAGCGGTTCTCATAATCCCGGCAATGTACTCCGCTCAATATCGAAAGGGGCTGTCGCAATAAGCGTAAAAAAGTGCATAAATAATCATGAAGGGACATCCACAGCGCGAGGAATGAGCGCGAGCGATCCCTGAATGAACTATTTATGCATAGAATGCTTAATGCGACAGCCCCTTCCGTCTGCATATCTGAATTCTTAAAATTACTCTCCCCTCTGCCGTCTCGCCTCATACATGAGGATCCCCGCTGCCATCGCCGCGTTGAGAGACTCGACCTTCCCGGACATCGGGATCTTCATAAGTACATCCAGACTGTCAGACAGGGCATCCGTGAGACCGCGGCTTTCATTTCCTATGAAAAATGCCGTTCCGCCCCGGAAATCAAGCTCTGTGTAGGCATGTGTTCCGCGGAGATGTGCCGCAAAGGTCCTGACCCCTCTCTCTGCGAACCGTGCCAGAAGCGCATTTATATCGTCCACATAAAAATGCGGAACCCGATAGATCGCGCCCATCGTAGAGCGGATCGTCTTCGGATTATAGAGGTCGACCGCGCCCTGCGTCAGAAAGACCGCATGAACGCCGGCGGCTTCCGCCGTGCGAAGGATCGTCCCTGCATTGCCGGGATCCTGCAGGTTCTCGAGGATCAGAAAAAGAGGGGACTCCCGCATGAGGATCTCATCCAGGTCGAACTCCGGCTTCCTCTGTACGGTCAGGATCCCCTGAGGATTTTTCGTATCCGAAATTCCCGCAAAGCGCTCCTCCCTGATATCCAGGATCCGCTCCGCGGCCGGCGGGATCAGATCGATGAGCTCCGGATTCTCCCGGGTGAACTTCGCTGTCGCGCAGACCGCGGCGATTCTCTCCGGCGGTGCCTCGCGAAAAAGGTTAATTCCTTCCGTGACAAAAAGGCCCTGCTCATCGCGGGCCTTCTTGTTCTTTTCAAGATTTTTGATTTCTTTGAATGAAATACTCACCTTAAGATCAAAGCTCCTCGTCCTTGAGAGCTGCCTCAGACTTATAGTAATTGTGGGACAGGGATCCGCAGATCTCGATCTGATAATTATCGATTTCTTTCGTCATCGCAAGTGCTTCGTTGATATCGAAGTCGCAGAACTCGCCCTTGCAATAGCTTACGACCCTCTTTGTCTTGCCTGCCGCAAGAAGATCGACTGCCAGGCAGCCCATCGTAGACGCATAGACACGGTCCTTACAGGTCGGGCTTCCGCCTCGCTGCATGTAGCCGAGGATCGTAGCGCGAGTCTCCATACCGGTCGCCGCTTCAATACGTCTTGCCATCGATGCGGAATGTCCGACACCTTCGGCATTGATAATGATATGATGGGTCTTTCCGCGTCTTCTGTTGTCAATGATATTGTCGATCAGCTTCTGCTCATCGTAGTCATAGCGCTCCGGAAGAAGGACATCTTCCGCGCCGTTCGCGATACCGCACCACAGAGCGATGTAGCCGGCATTGCGGCCCATGACCTCGATAATGGAGCATCTCTCATGCGAAGAGGATGTATCGCGGACTTTATCGATTGCTTCCATAGCAGTGTTGACAGCGGTATCGAAACCGATCGTATACTCAGTGCAGGCAATATCCAGGTCGATCGTTCCGGGAACACCGACAACGTTGATTCCCTCGTTCGCAAGCTTCTCCGCGCCGCGATAGGAGCCGTCACCGCCAATTACGACAAGGCCTTCGATGCCGTACTTGTGGCAGACTTCGACTGCTCTCGCAATACCTTCCGGTGTGCGCATCTCTTTGCAGCGAGCCGTTCCGAGGACAGTACCGCCCTTCTCGATCGTGTCGGAGACATCGCTGGCCTTCATTTCCTTGATGTCTTCCTCCATAAGGCCTGTATAGCCTCTCTTAATACCATAGACGTTCATGCCTCTTGCAAGGCCATGACGCACAACTGCGCGAATCGCCGCGTTCATTCCCGGCGCGTCGCCACCGCTTGTGAGAACACCGATTGTTTTAATCTTTTTTTCAGCCATTGTATTGTCCCCCTCGGGAGTGTTTTTGCACTTTTGACTATGAATCCCGCACATTATTCAATATTTCTGTGCATGTTTACTCTATTATTCTAAAGCAATAGAAGTTACTTTTCAAGTGCTTTATGAGATTCGAGCTTTCCTCATAGCCCTGATTTTTACGTTTTCTGCACCGCAGATTTTCCTCATGAGCTCCGAGAGTTCCTCTGTGATCCGGATCCTCCTGCCGCGCGTCTCCTCCCGGTAGCTTTTGGTGTCTCTCAGGAACACAAAGACCGCATCATTTCCGTTCTCAGCGGAAAGAAGCAGTTCGTTCATCTCCTGCGCTTTTTCCGCCCATTCCTTCCTGGCGGAAAATGCAAGCCACATCTCCCGCGCGACCTCTGAAAATGCCGTCACTTTTTCGCAGATCAGCTTGCTCGGCCTGTCGTCCTCAGCGGAGACTCTTCCCTCAATGAGGACCTTGTTATCTTCGACGAGCAGTTCCCTGTACTGCTCGAACGGCTTCGGGAAGACCAGCACCTCGACCGATCCCACCAGATCCTCCACCGTGACAAAGGCCATGACCTTATTTGTCCGGGTATACTTGATCGTCTTTCCGGTGATCATTCCGCCGATGACCTGCCTGGAATCATTTTCAATCGTCGGCTCACTTCCGTCTTCCCCCAAGGTGAATTCCAGCGAGACGGCGGACGTGCAGCTGTTCAGGATATCCTGATATTCCTCAAGCGGATGGCCGCTCAGATAGACGCCGAGCACATCCTTTTCAAAGGCCAGGAGCTGCTCCCTGTCGAATTCGGGGACATTGGGAAGTGAGATTTCATAGGCTTTCTTCACCTCCGGAGCCATAAAGTCGAAAATCGACATCTGTCCGGCCATGTTCTCTTTGCTGTCTGCCGCGACAGAGTCGAGGATCTTCGGGTAAATGAGCATCAGCTGGTTCCTGCTGCCCGGCAGACAGTCCATGGCCCCCGCCTTGATGAGGTTCTCGATTGCCCGCCGGTTCAGATCTTTCCCGTACGTCCGCTCAATAAAGTCCTTGATGCTCTCGAAGGGTCCTCTCTGTTCACGCTCTGCGACGATCATATCGATCACGCCCCGGCCGATGCTCTTGATTGCATACATCCCGTATCGGATCTTCCCGTCCTCCGTCGTAAAAGGACCGTTCCCCGAATTGATGGAGGGAGGCAGGATCCGGATCTTCATTTCCCGGCAGTGCATGATATACTCCGAGCACTTATCCGGATTATCGATCACGCTTGTCATGAGCGCGGCCATGAACTCGACCGGATGGTAATACTTCAGGTAGGCAGTCTGGAAGCAGACCACCGCATAGGCTGCCGCGTGGGATTTATTGAACGCGTAGTTCGCAAAATCCGTCATCTCATCGAATATATGCTTCGCGACAGCTTCCGGGATTCCGTTCGCAACACAGCCGGGAACATTTTCCTCCGGATTCCCGTAAATGAAATTCCGGCGCTCCTTCTCCATGACAGAAGCCTTTTTCTTGGACATCGCCCTTCGCACAAGGTCTGACCGGCCGTAGCTGTAGCCTCCGAGGTCGCGGACGATCTGCATGACCTGCTCCTGATAAACGATGCAGCCGTAGGTCGGCTCAAGGATCGGACGCATCTCTTCGCACTCGTAGACCACGGTCTCCGGGTGATCCTTACCCTTAATATATTTCGGAATAAAGTCCATCGGACCCGGACGATAGAGCGCGATCCCCGCGATAATGTCCTCAAGCGTGTGCGGCTTCAGCTGCTTCATGAAGGATTTCATTCCCGCGGACTCGAGCTGGAAGACACCCTCGCACTTTCCGCGGCCGATCATTTCCATGACACCGGGATCGTTGTAGTCGACGAGCGAAAGATCCAGTTCTTCATTTTTCCCTTCCGCTGCATACCGGCGGTTCACGAGCTCCACGGCATCCTGGATGACCGTCAGGGTCCGAAGCCCCAGGAAGTCCATCTTGAGAAGCCCCAGCTCCTCAAGCGTCGTCATCGTGTACTGCGTGGTGATCGAGCCATCCTGGGCTCTGGCAAGAGGAACATATTCCCTGACCGGAAGCTGGGAAATGACGACCCCCGCCGCGTGCATGGAGGTATTGCGCGGGAGGCCCTCGAGACGTTTCGCCATGTCGATAAGATAATGGACCTTCTCATCCTCCTCGTACCGGGTCTTCAGGTCCGGATTCATCGAAATTGCCCGATCCAGCGTGATGTTCAGCTCCTTGGGGATCATCTTGGCGATCTCATCCGCCTCCGAGTAGGGCAGGTCGAGGACGCGGGCTACGTCACGGATGACACCGCGGGCAGCCATCGTACCGAACGTAATGATCTGAACGACCCGGTCCCTCCCGTACTTCCCAACGACATAGTCGATGACCTCCTGTCTGCGCTCGAAGCCGAAATCCATATCGATATCAGGCATGGTCACGCGCTCCGGATTCAGGAAGCGCTCAAAGATCAGATTGTATTTGAGCGGGTCGAGGTCCGTGATGCCGAGCGAGTAGGATACAACGGAGCCGGCCGCGCTGCCGCGGCCCGGTCCGACCGCAATTCCGTGATCCCTGGCAAATTTGACATAATCCCATACAATAAGGAAGTAATCGACAAAGCCCATCCCGCGGATCGTGTTCAGTTCGTCCGTAAGGCGCGCACAGTTCACACAGATAAGAATACGAATCGTACCCCTGCGGCACATCGTATTTCGGGAGCTTGCGCTCACCGAACGTGATCGTCACGTTGCACCGCTCCGCTATTTTTTCCGTGTTGTCGACCGCTTCCGGCACAAAGCGGAAGAGTTCCCGCATCTCATCAGGGGATTTCACATAATACTGTCCGCCCTCGTAGCGCAGACGGTCCTCATCCATGACTTTCTTTCCCGTCTGAATGCAGAGCAGGATGTCATGAGAGTCCACATCCTCCCGGTATGTATAGTGACAGTCATTTGTGCAGACCAGAGGAAAGCCTTCCTCGTCGTGCATCCGGATCAGCTGGCGGTTGACATGCTTCTGCTCCGGGATCCCGTGATCCTGCAGCTCGAGGAAAAAATTGTCTTTGCCGAAGATGTCCTGATACTCAAACGCCGCCCTTTTTGCCCCCTGATAATCCCCGCGCATGATTGCTTTAGGAATCTCACCTGCAAGGCAGGCAGACAGGCAGATAATGCCCTCGTGATATATCCGCAGCAGCTCTTTATCGACGCGCGGCTTATAGTAGAACCCGTCGACAAAACCGCCGGAGACGATTTTCATAAGGTTCTCGTACCCTTTATTGTTCTCGGCCAGAAGGATCAGGTGATAGTATCGGTCCTCTCCTGCGGCACTTTCCCTGTCAAAGCGGCTTTTCGGGGCGACATAGACCTCACAGCCGAGGATCGGTTTGATTCCCTGCTTCATTGCCTCCCGATAGAAATCGATACACCCGTACATGACGCCATGGTCCGTAATTGCGCAGGCTGTCATCCCGAGCTTTTTGACCTGGGATACATATTCCGATATTTTATTGGAGCCGTCCAGCAGCGAATATTCCGTGTGGACATGAAGGTGGGTGAACGGCATAAAGCCTCCTTATAAATATTGTACTGAAACTTCCCGTGTAAATAATGTACTGAAACTTCCCGCGTAAATAATGTACTGAAACTTCCCGCGTAAATAATGTACTGAAACTTCCCACGCAAATAATGTACTGAAACTTCCCGCGTGATTTGGTGCAGCGAGCGGCCGGGCGTCCCGACGGGCTGCCGAGTGTACGATTAAAACCTGAAAAGAGCTGCCGTTTTAAGGAAATCACTACTATATACAGCAGATGCACTGGTAACGATCTGTCATATACAGTAAGTTCACTCCTCAATACGGCAGCTCACTCATCTGCTTTGTTTCCTGAAGCAGCTCACTCATCTGCTTTGTTTCCTGAATGCGAATCCCCTCAGTTCTTTGCGTTTATCCCTGCGAATCCTCTGATTTTGCCGCAGGCTTCGTCGTCATGAACTGGAAGTAGATTCCCAACGCCGCAATTACAAGCCCGATGATCAGCATGAATATTCTTGCGCCATCCGTCGTGTTGACATTAGCGATCTCCGGAAGGATATTGTTCACGATCAGGTTGGCGATCGAAATACCGCCGGAGATTGCCGTCGAGATGATAACGACCGGTCTCACGAAGAACATTGCCAGAATCGCAAGCACAAGCGCAATCAGAATTGAACCGATCCACAGGAAGACCGGCTGGACATTCGCGACGTTTTTGACGACCGTAAGGATGACCGGGAAGAACGAAATCAGTATCAGAACAAACAGTCCGGCTTTATAGAGCAGGAACCCGGCAACAGCCAATGCGACCGCGCACAGACCGATGATGATCAGGACAGCCGTCAGACTGGACAGATCGAGCACCGCGCAGATCACAACTCCGATGACCGCTCCGAGGAGCAGTCCCAAAAGAGAGATGTAGACACGGAGCAGCTTATATCCGAAAAACACGTACAGCAGTGCCACGACCAGTACCGTGATTATTATGATCAGATCTTTTTGCTCTATGAACGGAAATCGATTAAAAAAGTACTCTTTGAGTTGATTCAACATACTATCCATAAATTTCATCTCCCCCTAACCACATATCTATTGAGTTTCCCGGCCGCATCCGGTTCGGAATCTATTGATCCCTTCTATTATAATACTACTATGCGCCCTTCCTCAATAACGATCTTCTTCTCTTTTATAATACTACGATGCGCCCTTCCTCAATAACGATCTTTTTCTCTTTATATAATCTTCCGACCGCCCGCTTGAACGCCGCCTTGGAGAGACCGAACACCTCGCGGATCTTCTCCGGCTCAGCCTTATCGTCGAAGGGAAGAATGTCATCATATTCCTCGTGGATCCTGAGAAGCACTGCCTCAGCGTCCTCCGCCATCTGAAGATAGGCCTTCTTTCCCGCAGAGAGATCCAGCTTTCCGTCCTCCTTGACATTGGTGACTCTGAATTCCCCTGTATCGCCCGGTTTCAGATCTGCCGGTGCCTCTCTCTTCGGGATCATTCCGGAATACATTCCGTCAACAGCAATGAACACGCCGAAATTGGGCGCGACCTGATAGACTGTCCCGGAGACCTGGTCACCGATCCTGTATGGCGGATCCTGACGGAGGTATGGGTACAGCTTCATTGTCGCAGCAAGACGTCCGCTCTTATCGACATAGAGAGCAGCAAGGATCTCGTCGCCTGCGCGGACCCGCATAGTCTGCTCGTGGAAAGGCAGGAACAGGTCTTTCTCAAGTCCCCAGTCCAGGAAAGCACCAATCTTCGTCACTTCCTTTACGCGGAGGCTCGCTACGCCGTGCAGCAGCACGAGCGGCCGGGTCGTCGTCGCAATCAGCCGGTCGCTGGAATCACGGTAGATAAAGACCGTGATCTCATCTCCCTCCCCGCATCCCTCCGGGACCTGCTTTGCAGGCAGGAGGACTCTCTCCTTCGGACCGGCATCGGGAGTTTCTCCGACGTAGACACCGAAGTCTTCTTTTTTGACGACGGTCAGTTTTTGCATTTTTCCAAGTTCTATCATGATGAAACCTCCGGAATTCATCTGCTTTTACGCCGCTGTGTATTGAGTGGTCACAGGCGTTTCTTTATCTGGCTTCTCCGTTCTACAGAATGAACTGCATCACGGCGCATGGCCTGCCCGTAAGCTCAAGCCACACTGTGTAGCCGTCCTCATTCCGGCAGACCTTCGGCTCGAGCAGGTCGCCGAGCACTTGTTCACATGCCCGTTCGCATCGAGATTCGTCGCGCGGACCTTGAAGGGCTGCTTCGACTGTACATTCTCAGTCGGCGTCTTTATATGGCGCTGAAGCTTGGGAACGTCCAGCGGAATCTCCGGATCCACACCATAAGACGTGATCTCGATCTCCGGAATGCGTATCGGCCGGCCGGCCTCGGTATCAAAATAGATCCATCTCGAATCCGCCAGCGCAATCATCTCACCGTCCTCATCGAACATGGCAATGTTTCGATCCGCCTCAAATCCGCGGAATCGATAGGGCTGGGTCCGGACACGCACGACCTCTCCGAGCTTCGGGTAGCGTTTTATGCGGATCTGCCAGATTGTGACCATCCATCCGTAATGCTCATCTCTCCAGGTGTCGGGTCCCCGATCCACCGAGCATGCATGCCCTACAGCGCAGTCCTGAAAATAATTCACCAGAGCGTGCAGGGAGAGGTGCGAGTCCGGAGCGCACTCCGAGTAACGAATATTGGAAGAAAATTCATACATAAAAAGCCTCTTACATTTCAGTCGGAAGGCACTTTGCGGCGAGAAGTCCCGCATACTCCTCCCCGTCGACAGGCAGCGTGATCCTTTCATCCTTCCATGCAGACAGATATGCCGCATTTGTAAGGGCGAGGGAACCGATTCCGCTCCGTCCGGTCGAGACGAGTTCCTCTTCCCCGCGCACTGCCGCCGAGAAGTTCGTAAGGAGAGCGATATACTCTGCCATAGGAGCTTCCTGCCCGAACGGTTCGACAGACCGCACGATCCGAAGATCCCGCGCATCTGTCACCTGCGCGTTTCTGCGGTAGAGATCGGAATCCTCACTGTAGACTGCGAGCTCGATCTCATTGCCTGTCAGCACGAGTCTCCCCTTTGAACCGGAGATCGTGAGCCGGTCGGCACCGCCCGCCTCTCCGGTAGAGGCGATAAAGGTCCCGGTCATGCCGTCCGCATAGCGCATTACGATCGTTGCCTCGTCATCGACGTCAAAATGATTGTATTTTCCAAATGGAATCTCCGCAAACACGATCTCCGGCATCCCGAAGAGATACTGCCACAGATCCAGAATATGCTGGCCCTGATTAATAAGAAGACCGCCGCCTTCCCCTGCCCAGCTGCTCCGCCAGGTACCTGACGCGTGATAAAACTCCGTCCGGAAATAGCGGGTCGATTCCATGAGGACCCTTCTGATCCTGCCGAGCAGTTCGCTCTCAAGGATCGCCTTGAGCCTGACATGCTTGGGGATGAATCGCTGCTGGAACATGAGGGAAAAGAGGACTCCGTTCTCCTCTGCCTTTACGCACATCTCTTCCGCCTCTGCGGCGGTGACAGCGGCCGGTTTGTCGGAAAGGACATGCTTCCCCAGTGCGAACGCACGCTTTGCAAGCTCCGGATGTGTCTTATGAGGAGTCACGATGAGGACAGCATCATAGAGATCCGGTTCCGCATAGAGCGCATCCGCCGAGTCAAAGATCCGCGGAGACTCACTCCCTTCCGGCAATGTTCTGAGGGTATCGGCAGCCCATGCCTTTGCACTTTCGCTGCGGCAGACCATGGCGGTCAGCTCCATGCAGGGAATCCTGCCAAAAAGAATCAAATTCGCGTACTTGCGGCCCATGCCGCCGGTCCCGATCAGAGCCATTCGAACAGATTTTTTCGCTTCCATGCTGCACCTCCTTGACATTATCCATCTGCCCGCAAAAGCAGGCTGTCCTTTATCGGATGTCCATCAGAAATACCCCGGTATCTGCTGCCACTTCTCCTGCTGTCTTCACATTTCAAGAACGCCTCGGCGTTCTTGCCGCGCCGCGCATGGTGCAAAGCACCTTCCTCTGCGCACGTAAAGCGATCCGCCGGAGGCTTTTATTCTTCATCGCGAGATTGTACTCACGATGAATGCAAGTTTCACTTTGCGCGCGTATCTCACGACTGAAGTCGAGAGTATTGCGCGATGAAGAATAAACCGCTGCCCGGCGCATCCGGCAAGGCAGTCAACTGCATATTATGCATATTACCAAGCCGTTAGCTGCATATTATGCATATCGTCCAACAATTAGCTGCATATCATGCATATCACCCGGCAATCAGCTGCATATCATGCATATCACCCGGCAATTAACTGCATATCATGCATATCTGAGATTTTTAGCTGGGCTACAAGGATTCGAACCTTGAAATGACGGAGTCAGAGTCCGTTGCCTTACCATTTGGCGATAGCCCAATATCTGCAACAAAGTTGATTATATAACACTCCTCATTCTTTGGCAAGCCTTTTTTGCGGCAAGTCAGATGCTTTTGTAAGCTTTTGTAAGTCATTTTTTTGCCCGGTCGGATGTTTTAGCCCGCTGAGCTTTTAGAGCTTTATGAGCTTTACAGCTTTATGGGCTTTACAGCTTTAGAGCTTTATGGGCTTTATGAGATTTATGAGATTTACAGCTTTAGAGCTTTATGGGCTTTATGAGATTTATGAGATTTATGAGATTTATGAGATTTACAGCTTTAGAGCTTTGGGTCTCATTATGAGCGTTTATATAATTGCCATTCTCGGATCAGCCGTCTGAAGTAATGCTTCAATTGAAAAGATCATTAGGTACAGGAAGCATATATCTATCTGATATTCCCCAAGGATTTCTGCTTTTTTATGGCAATTTAGGTACAGGGGACAACTTCCTATCTGATGTTCCCCGCCTCTCTGCGCCGTTTAGGTACAGGCAGCAGGTTTCCGTCAACTGTTCTCCACATATCAGGCAGGCATATGGAGAACAAATACCAGAAAATTCACCTACGTACCTAATTTGCCAAGGACGACGCATTCCTACGGGGAACAATTCTCAGAAATTCCACCTACGTACCTAATTTGCCAAAGACGACGCATTCCTACGGGGAACAATTCTCAGAAATTCCACCTGCGCACCTAATCTGCCAAGGGCGACGCATTCCTACGGGGAACAAATATCAGGAAATCCATCAACATACCTGATCAGTCGAATAAGGCAGCTCATATTTACACGAAACAAACCATCAGGAACGCCTCTCTGGTCTTCCTGATCCGGGTCCCGCAAGCGGGACCCGGACCGATGATCCTCCCGAAGATACACTCCCCGGAGGATACCGGGAATGATTGATATTGCTGTTCCGACAATGGAGGCACGACCCCCGGAAGATACTCTTATACGATAAATTCGTCACTCACCGCCGGCCTGATCTTCCAGATCTGCACGCCACTCGCGCCCTCCGCGCGGAAGAAGTGCTCCTCCTCCGTCGGGAAGACTCTGGATGAGAAGACCGCGTCGCCCTCGTTGACGAAGATC
>CADABA010000182.1 GCA_902785985.1 uncultured Lachnospiraceae bacterium | reverse complement strand
AGAATTGCCGCCGGACTTATACAGATTGGACAGCCGTTAGTCCTGAAACAACAGAAACAGGAGTCGCTGACCTGTTTTATACGGTTTTATTTAACGGTAAAGGATATTCTGGTCAACGGGGAACCCCTTGATCCGGAGAGAATCTATACAGTCAGCGGAAACCGCTATGCTCTGCTCGGGCACGGGGACGGACATACGGCATTTGATGGAGCCAATGAGCTGCCTCATGACTATGTTGAAGATTCTACAGCACTCAGAAATTTCCTTGTGGAGGAACTCGGGGGCGTAGTTCCGGACGAGTATTCAGAAAGATATGGAACTGACCGGATAATGCTGCTGCCGCAAAGTCATCCGAGGCCATTAAGCCATTGTTCATGAAAACCACTATACAGACATCTGGCGGGGGAAATTCTTGCGCTTTATTTCCGTGAGCTCCTGCCCCGGTCAGAAACTCTTCCGGCGAAGATACGGAAAACTAGGGAATAAATGGGGCTGTCGCAATAAGCAGAAAAAATGCATAAATATTCATGAAGGGACATCCATAGCGCCGGTACTTTAAATTTTCAAACGAAAGTGCAGAAAATTTATTAGTACCGCTGCGCGAGGACTAAGCGCGAGCGGTCCCTGAATGAATTATTTATGCATAGAATGCTTTATGCGACAGCCCCTCTTTTTTTGTCAATCGCCTGAGTTGTACCGTTTACGATCCGTTCACGCATGAACAGCCAACGTAAATCAACCCGCTTTTCTGAATTTTGTTCCGAGTTCAGGAATCATTATCCCGGCACGCTCAGTACAGGAAAGTAGCTCGCATTCGTGTTCTTTCTGCGCTTCTGCAGCCTTTCTTCGAACTTCTTTCCAACTGTTCGTTGTAAAGTAGAAGCAAGATGCGATGATGCCGAATGTAAAGCTGATCGATACGCCTGCACTCACGTAGTGCCCGTCGATGAAGGTCGCGATCAGATACGCGCTCGGAATACGGACAGCCCACAGCATGAGCAGGTTGACAACCGTTGAAAACTTCACGTCGCCGATATCGTTCGCAAGATTCAGGATGCAGTTCAGCACCCCGAGGATCAGGAGCGCGTACTCTGTCGTCATCGGATCATCTGTGAACCAGTGCACCATATGCGGGCCGGCGATAAACATGATGATTCCGAGAGAAATCGTGATCAGGGCGGAGAAGACGGGAATCCTCCGGGCTCCCTGACGAAGCCGCTCATAATTCCCGGCGCCGTAGTTCTGACCGGCAAAGGTGCACATTGCCGCCGAGAAGGACGCTGTGGCGATGGAGCTTACGCCCATTATTTTTCCGCATACAGAGGCTCCGGCCATAAATTCCGAACCCTGCGTATTGATCAGGGACTGCAGGACGATGTGGCCTACAGTATACAGAGAGTTATTCATTCCAAGCGGCAGCCCCAGAGAGATGATCTCATGCATGGTGTCTTTTCGGGGCCTGCCCGGCAGGATCCTGAAGGTGATCTCCGGATATTTTTTCTTTAATATATAAAATGCTTGCAAACCAGGACAGGTACATGGCAATGATCGTCGCGAGCGCGGCGCCTGACACGTCCATTCCGAATCCGGCGACGAAGACAAAGTCAAGGACCACATTGGTGAGGCACGATATTACCAGGAAGACCAGGGAGGCCACACTGTCCCCCAGACCTCTCAGGATCCCGGCGTTCATATTGTACCCCATGTTGCCGAGGAGTCCGAGAAAGACGATCCGAATGTAAAGGACTGCAGGATCCCAGGTATCCGCCGGGACCTGCATCAGGTGCAGGATCGCCGGGGTAAGTATGATACCGACTGCGGTAAGCGGTATGGCGACCAGATAGGTGAAAGAGGTGGCACCGTTTATGATTTTTTGGAGCTCCTCCCGGTCTCCTGCACCGGTGCAGGAGACCAGGATGGAGACGCCGCTGCCGATTCCCATGAAAATGCACATGAATACTTCCAGAGGCTGGGAGCTCGTCCCGATCGCCGCGATGGAAGTGTGTCCGCAGAAATTGCCGATGACCAGTGTATCGACCGTCGTGTAGAGCTGCTGAAGGATGTTGCCAATGACCATGGGGATCGCGAAGAGAATGACCAGCTTCATGATCGGTCCGTGCGTCATATCCAGTTTCGTTTCTTTTTTGGTGCTTATCGCTTTCATATTCCGTCCTTAAATACTATTTTTGTGCTGCGGCCTGCCTCCTGCCGGGAGCGTATCAGGTCAGCCCGTTTCTCATAGTATTATCTTTCGTGAATGAAAAGAAAAACAGCAAAAAGCGATAAAGAAATACAACAATCTGCCAAATCGGCTACAATAATAAATAAGGGGCAAGCGATTTCGCCGCGGACGCATTCTTGAAGAAGGACGTTCCTGCACACCTTGCACACCCTGCACGGTGCGAGAGGAACGCCGGGGGCGTTTCTGATTCGACAGCTTTTTGCAGCGGGACCGGAGACTGCGGACACTCAGCTGCCGCAGGTTTTCCGCGAATCGGGAATAAAGCAGGAGACACAATGAATGCCGGAAACACGGGTGATATAATGGGAACAGGCAATACAGGAATTATATTTCAAAAAGAAGAGCATGGACTCCGGGTCAGCGAGAGCACCCTCAGGGTTTCCCCTGACATGAAGACGCGGCACTATCACGAGACCGCTGAACTTTTTGTGCTTGAGGAGGGGGAGCGCTTCTTTTTTGTAGATCCTTATGTATATCACATGAAGCCGATGTCAGCCGTGCTGATTCCGCCCGGGCAGATCCACAAAACATGCGCTGTGGAAAAATCCCCGGAACACAGGAGCTTCCTGCTCCAATATTCCGGGGAGGATTTTGACGGAATCATTCGTTCATCCTTCGGGGTCGGCTATAACGATTTCTGTCTGCAATATAACGGGCTCGTCAGTTTCCGGAGAGAAGCCTGGGAGGAATTCCTGTCCGCATACAGGCGGCTGAAAAATGAGTTTGAGAAAGAGGAGTATTTTCTGCCGCTGGTCAGACAGATGGCGGGAGAGATCCTTGCGCTTTATGTCTGTGAGCTCCTGTATGTTTGCGGGACGGAGGAAAACGGATCGGAACATCCTGTGGAGTCCGGTATATATCGTTCTGTTCATAAGGTGACGGCGTATCTGAATGATCATTACCGGGAGGAACTCACGCTGAATGATCTGGCTGAGAAATTTTTTATCAGCCGGTCCTATCTGACAAGGATATTCAAGGAGACGACCGGGATTACAGTCGTACAGTATCTGATGGTCGTCCGAATCCGGCAGGCGGCCAGACTTCTGAGAGAGACGGACAGTCCGATAACAGAAATTGCAGATCTGTGCGGGTTCGGGAATGTGACCTATTTTGAAAAGGTGTTTCACAGAATTCGGGGAATGACGCCCAGACAGTATCGGATGAATAACAGGGAAACTTGAAGTAACGGCAGGCCTTTGATATGATATTTACAAAGCATCAAAAAAGAGGTGGACTTGATTTATGAAAAAATCTGTTAAAAATCTCGCATTCAGCGCAGCGCTGATTGCAGCAACAATCACATTTACATCCTGCAGAAACAATGAGCAGACGGTCTACGGGCCGCCTGAGCAGGGTTATGATACCTCATCTAACACCGAGGCGGATATGTACGGTCCCCCGGCAGAAGACTATGATGCTTCTTCAAATCAGGAGGAAGATGTCTACGGTCCTCCGCAGGATTTCGGTACTGTCTCAAAGGACGAGGCAGGAGCCCATGGTCCGATTTTTGATATTGATATTTCCAATAACATTCCGGAGGTCGTTTACGGTCCGCCGGCGGAATAATACTTTCAGGAAACTTTTTATTCTTCATCGCGCAATACTCGTGATTTTAATCGTGAGATAAGCGCGCAAAGTGAAACTCGCCTTCATCGTGAGTACAATCTCGCGATGAAGAATAAAAGCCTCCGGCAGATCGCAGACGTCCGCAGTGGAAGGCGCTGTCGCGCCGCGCACGTCGCGGCAAGAACGCCGAGGCGTTCTTGAAACTTTGTGCAGCAGGGAAGCTGCCCGGAGAGGCTGATGGAACATGGACGGTATTGTTTGCTCTGGTGCTGAATGGGAGAGAAAAATATGACTGAATCTGAGATCCGGGCCATCAAGACCCGGCAGATGGATAAATTGGCAGAATGGCGCGAGCACCTGTACCGCGAACCTGAGCTCAGGGAACTTTTCCTTGAGCTCACTTTGCGATGCAATGAACGTTGTTTTCACTGCGGCAGCCGCTGCGAGAGCGATGCGGAAGTCGGCATGCCTGCGGAAAAGTATCTGGAGGTCCTTTCGGATGTGCGCGATCACTTTGGAACCTCAAAAACCCGGATTTCAATCACCGGAGGCGAACCGCTCATGCGACGGGACTTCTTTGAGATTTTGGGAGCCGCTCATGAGATGGGATTTGCCTGGGGAATGACGTCCAACGGCACGCTCATAACGCCTGCCGTCGCACGGAAGCTCCGGGAGACCGGCATGCGGACCATCTCCATCAGCATAGATGGTCTCCCCGAGACCCATGACCGTCTTCGGGGCCTGCCCGGGGGATGGAAGCTTGCAATGGCCGGGATTGAAAACCTTATAGCGGAAGGCGGTTTCAGACATATCCAGGTGACGACGGTCTTTAATCATGGGAATATCGGAGAGCTGGATGCGCTCTATGAGATGTTCAGAGATATGGATATAGACTCCTGGAGGGTCATCGGACTGGAGCCGATCGGCCGTGCGCTCATGCATCCGGACCTTATGCTCACGGCAGAGGATCAGAAGCGTTTATTTGATTTTATCAGAAGTCAGAGAAATGAAGGGATGCCCGTGACCTACGGCTGCAGCCATTATCTGGGTCTTGAGTATGAGCGGGAAGTCCGGAGATGGTATTTCTTATGCAATGCCGGCCGGTACGTGGCCAGTGTAATGGCCAACGGAGACGTCGGAGCCTGTCTCGATATTGAGCGTCGTCCGGAGACGATACAGGGAAATGTTTATGAAGACTGCTTTACGGACATCTGGCGGAACCGCTTTGAGATCTTCCGCCAGCCGATTTCCCGCCTGAGTGCGACATGCCGTGACTGCGAACATGAGAAGTATTGTGCCGGCGGGGCAGCGCACAGCTGGGATTTTGATAAGAATGAGCAGAGGATCTGTATGAAAGGGATTCTCTTCTGAATTTCTGCAGAAGAATGCAAATTGGCCGTGCAGAAACGGGTAAATTTCATGTTATGTGAAAGAGCGTTTTTTTCATGGAAATAAGATATAGAAGTCAGGAGCACTTTGGTTCTCCTGAATGGACAGAATGACAAAGGCAGATATGAACGATATGGAGCTGAATATGGAAAAGCCGGAGATCACGCTGAATGCGCTGGCAGATCTCACGGAGGGGAGCTTTCTTCTCATCGACACCAGGGATGAAGCTTCTTATGAGTATGGAACGATGGAAAATGCTGTTCATTTTCCGAATATTCTTGAGGAAGCCCGGGCAGGCAGGCTGCCAAAGGATAAGAAGCTGGTCCTTTTCTGCATGCATGGACTTGAGAGCCTTGCACTGGCCGCGCATCTTCGGGAGATGGGTTATGACTCCGTCAGTCTCAAAGACGGGTATGGGGCATGGCTCCGGGAGTTTTCGCTGAAAAAGGAAGACCGGTCTCGGGAGATCGAGCTCTCGATCATCAAGAAGAGGAACTTCCATGAGAAGATCTTCAGCAAATTTACGAAGGCGATCACGCATTTTAAGCTGATCGAACCGGGCGATAAAATAGCCGTCTGTATTTCGGGCGGCAAGGATTCGATGCTCATGGCCAAGCTCTTTCAGGAGCTGAAGAGACAGAATCGGTTTCCGTTCGAGCTTGAATTCCTCGTGATGGATCCGGGCTATAATGAACTGAACCGTCTTCTCATCGAGAACAATGCGGCGACGATGGGAATCCCGATCAAAGTCTTCGAAACTTCGATTTTTGACGCCGTCTATAATGTGGAAAAATCCCCGTGTTATCTCTGCGCGAGGATGCGGCGCGGCCATCTTTATGATAAGGCGATGGAGCTCGGATGCAACAAGATCGCGCTCGGGCATCATTATGACGACGTGATGGAGACGAACCTCATGGCCATGCTGTGGGGAGGCCAGATCCAGACCATGATGCCGAAGCTGCACAGTCTGAATTTTGAGGGGATGGAGCTCATCCGGCCCATGTATTACGTCCGCGAGGAGGATATCAAGGCGTGGAGG
>CADABA010000181.1 GCA_902785985.1 uncultured Lachnospiraceae bacterium | reverse complement strand
TATGTTCGAGAAATGACGAACGAATTATACATCAGCAGAACAAAAAAAGCGCATTCCTCTCATGACTCAAGTCACGAGCATCCTGCGCTAGTTGGTGAAGAAGCGGGATATATGGTTCAAGTGTAGCGGTATCCCCTGTGTAGGTGGTGTCATGTCCATCGATATTCAAATGATATCCGAAGCACTTTCCGTCCAGCGTCCGAACGTGGGATGTCGGGATCGCAGAGACGAGCCATTCCGCATGAAGATCGTCTGCGGTCATGATGCGGAACCACTCCGGTTCACATCCCTCCATGCGGAGCAGATATGTAAGAAGATCTTCCATTACCTCTCCTGAGGGAGCTATGATCGTTGCCTGCCTGTTCAGTACGAACCATACATAGGAGAGCATTGTTCCGACAGCACCGCTGTGGTCGCCGTGCGTGTGCGTAATCAGGATGTATATGTTTTCCGCTTTTTTATCTGCCATTACCTTTTTTGCTTTTTGGAATGCCACCGTCGGGCAGTCTATAATTACCAGGTCGTTGCCGTGCCAGAAATATGCGGAGTTCTGTTCATCCGTAAAAGCGGACCCGCGCCCGAAAAATGTTAATACACTCATTCGTTTCCTCCTTCCTGATACTCCTTAAATTTACCGAAAACAGCAAAATTCAGTCTTCTGCCTTCTTCCTGACCATATGCAAAAATCCAAAAAGGATAAAGGATAAAGCAAAACCTGCCCACCCCATCCACTCGCCGCCATACAGCTGTTTTGCGAGCAAAAACTTTCCATAAACAAAATACGAAAACAAATTAACGGCAGCGCCTGTAATTTCTATCACAAACGCCGCTATGATAGATTTGATCAGCACTTTTTCCATACTTCTTTTCTCCAAACGTTAAGAAGACTTTGCTTTTATTATACAGACCGGCTAAAGCATTGTCCCTTATAAAATGATTGTTCATCGAGCGGTGCCATTCGCATTCCGCCTGCGCTCCATGCTCATGCCGCGATGTCGCGCTACCGTCTGTTCGCAATTTGTGCGGCTTTGTGAGCAAGCTCCCAGCCGCCCGATTGCTCCATCCGGCACCGCTCGCAGATACGCGCAAATATGCTGAAGAAATATTTGTCGTCGCCCGTCAGACGACCCCTGAGAAATCTCAATGTGTTATACTCTTTTTGTCAACAAAAAGAGCTTACCATATAGCTTCCTTCAGTAAAAGAATGTGCAATATTAAAAACAGATAATAAGGGGGATGATTTCGAATGACAGGCAACACCAATATCTGGAAGAACGGAATAATGGGCGTAGTGGTCGGAGATGCTCTCGGCTGCCCCGTACAATTTAAAAGCAGGGAAGAAGTTGCTCTGTATCCGGTCACCGGCATGCGCGGATATGGCACTTTCAATCTTCCGGAAGGATCCTGGACAGATGACAGCAGTCTGACGCTCGCTCTGCTGGAAAGCATACGCAGGCAGAAAATCGTAGACCTTGATGGCATCATGGAAAATTTTATGAACTGGCTCTATGACGGAGAGTTCACCCCGTATGGTCATCCCTATGATATCGGCCACGGCACCATGCTGGCAATAGACCGATACTGCAAAAATCACAATGCAAAGAAATGCGGCAATGCTGAAGAATGGAATAACGGAAACGGAAGCCTGATGCGGATCATGCCTGTCTGCATTTACAGCAGCGAAATGGTGCGCACGGAAAATTATACTTACAGAGATGCGATTGAAACAGTCCATGCTGTGGGCGCACTGACACATGCCCATATCCTTTCCAACATTGCCTGCGGACTGTATTTCTTCATGGTACATCAGATCCTGACAGGAAACGGATCTCTGACTGACCGCCTCCGGGAAGGCCTGGCACAGGGCTTTGCATTTTATGAGACATTCCTCGCTGACATGGAGAATCTGCATCATTATGACAGACTGAGAGATCTGGCCGTTTTTGCAGACGTTCCGAGAGAAAAAATCAAAAGCGGCGGGTATGTCGTAGATTCGCTGGAAGCGGCGGTCTGGTCTCTGATTACAACGGATCATTTTGATCAGGCGCTCCTGAAAGCAGTAAATCTCGGAAAGGATACCGATACCATCGGGGCAATTGCCGGAGGGCTTGCAGGTCTATACTATGGCTATGACGCGATTCCGGAAGACTGGCTGACAGCCATCAGGCGCAGGGACTGGATTGAAGAAATGTGCAATATAGAGCTGTGATCTTTTCGCAAAGATCAAAATGATAGGGGGTGTCGTTCGCGCGGCACCCCCTTGTTCTCTCTCATTTAATTCCCGTAAGCAGAGCCGAACCCGAAAGGCCCATCCACCCGGCTTCGCTCTTCCGTATCCACTTTCCGTCTGTGGTATCAATCAGGGAGACCTTATCGTATCCCATCTCCTTCAGCTTCTTTACAAAGGCGTTCATATCTCCGTATTTTCCGACAGAGAAAATGTCGTGGATCGCAAATGTCCCGCCTTTTTTCAGCGTCCGCAAAGTCTCAAGCAAAATCGCCTGCCGATCCTTCGACGGGATATTGTGGTAGACATAGTTGCTTGCCACCGCGTCAAAAGTCTCATCCGGGAAGTCCAGATCCGTAGCGTCACCCTGCCGGAAAGTGACATTTTCTGCCCCTTCTGCCAGTGCGTTCTCCTCGCAGAGCGGCTTATTGAAGGATGCGTATTCCTTCCCCCAGCGGTCGATTCCGATCACCTGTGCATCCGGATTTCGCTTTGCGATCGCAATCGCCAGCGCTCCGCTGCCGCATCCTACGTCCAGGCAGACCTCGCCTTTCTGCAGTTCCACATAGGATGCGATCCCCTCTATGATCTGTTTTGACATCTTTCTCTTTCCGTTGTAATCAAATGCCCGGTACATCAGATAAGACCACACGGAAACGCCGGTGAACGCACATCCGGCTGCCACGGATGCGGCAGTCAGCACACGCCGGACCGCTCCCTGCGGCCTTCCGGACTTCAGGGCCAGCGCAGCGATCCAGGATCCTGCTGCGCCTCCGCAAAATGAAGCGACCATTCCCTTCGGCATCCAGTTTTTATAATCAGGTCTCATGTTCATCATATCCTCCTTCAAATTCTTCTGTGTAAAAATAACGACTTACTACTTCTTTGCGAGCACGACGATCCACGGGTTCTTCTTATGATGATCCGCTTTCACTTTCGAAAAGCCCGCTTCTCTGAGTGCCGCCTCGATCTCTTCCACGGTATGATTCTTCATCCCGTCTATGATCTTCTCGAATTTCAGGCTCACGGCATCTGTTCCATCCGATTCATTGCAAATCAGAAAATATCCGCCCGGCTTCAGAATTTTCGCCACCTGGGAAAAGCACTCGGTAAGGCCCGGCCAGAAATAAATGGTCTCAAAGGCCGTTGCCAGATCATAGCTCTCCTCAGGAAGCGCGAGGGCCGAAACATCTCCCTGCTGTACATTACATCTTCCGGCTGCGATCATTTCCTTATTGTATTTTTTCGCCTTTTCCACGGACAGTTCGGAATAGTCGACCGCCGTAACGTGTGCTTCCGGATACATTTTCAGCAGTTCGCCTGCATTCCGGCCGCCTCCGCAGCCAAGGTCAACGATCTTTTCCGGATCTGTGCTGCGCAGATGGCCCAACCCCCAGTCAGCAAGCTTTGCATGCCCGGTGTTCATTCCTGTAAGCATCATTTTTCCCAGAAACCCTTCGGGTTTACGTGTCTGACTCACATAATCTTTGAATAATCCCATGGTGATCCCCCTGATAACAAAAGAGAGCCGGGCCGAAATCAGCCGACGTTACGGCCCGGATAATCATATCGAAGACAGTTAGTTTAATATAACTAATTGTAATATACCGAAAACTCCGGGATTTGTAAAGCAGACACTCGCAATTCACCGTGCCGGCTTCCCGTGAACTTAATCCCCGCTTTTCGGATCTGTCAGGCAGGGCTTTGAACCCATCCTGACACTGGAAAATACGCTTTTTATTCCTCTTTGGCGGACGGTTCCATGAACGGAACCCGCAAATTCTTCGGAATCCGGGTTGACTTTCGCAATAACATCCGTTATTGCTAGTTAATAACATCTAACCAAAGGTGTGTGATGTCACGTTTTCCGACGAACATTCGGGAGCTGCTGCTTGACAGCGGGAAGGAACAGTTCCTCGCCCATGGCTTTGAAAAGGCCTCCCTTCTGAAAGCCTGACCGCATCCCGGTCAGGCTTTTTCAATAACATTTTTCCAAAATCGTTATCCGGTAAAAGCGGCGCACGCCGATTTTATACAGAAGGCTGACGCTTGCGAAGCTCTGAGTTTCACAATTGACAGCTGTTTTACATTATCAAGAGAGGCGCAGCGCATTTCCATTGCCCGCTGCATTCTCAAGGACGCGCCGATCATTATCCTTGACGAGGCCACGGCCAGTGTGGACGCCGACAACGAAGTATACATTCAGCAGGCCATGAGCGAGCTCTGCCGGAATAAGACAGTGCTGGTCATAGCGCACCGGCTGAATACGGTCCGCGGAGCTGACTGCATTCTGGTACTGGAGAAAGGAAGGATCGTAGAGCAGGGAAGTCACGACGAATTGATGGCGAAGAACGGAGCATACTGCCATATGATCGGGCTGCAGGAAAGGATGAGCAGCTGGAATCAGGAATCTGAACCCGCCGTTTGACATGTTCCGTCATCCGGAGCCATTAAGTCAGACGCCAGAACCGCGTGAGGCCATTCAGTCAGACGTCAGAACTGCGTGAGGCCATTCAGTCAGACGTCAGAACTGCGTTTTAAGAGGGGGGTGTCAATACATGAGCAAGAATACATGCCGAATGATCGGACTCCTTACGATGCTCATCAGTGTCTTCTTTATGATCGGAGGATTGTATCTCGGAAATGCAGGTCTGCCCGACTATGTCGCTCCGTCCTGCCTTGCCGTGGGAGTGATACTGCTCATAATCGGTATTGTATTTTACCGTATCCTTAAGAGCGACTGATCAGAGAAGAGTAAACGCCTCCGACAGATCACATCCTTACCGTGAGGAAGGTGCTTCGCACGGTAAAGCTGCGACCCGCCGGAGGCTTTTATTCTTTGAAATGCACGCTATTACAGCTGATCATACTTTGCCGAGCTGCCTCTGGCCTTTTCCGCCGGATACTTGGCCTCATTCTGTGTCATCTTGGCGTTGACGATCTCATCTTCATCCAGTCCCAATGCATCCAGCAGATTCCGG
>CADABA010000180.1 GCA_902785985.1 uncultured Lachnospiraceae bacterium | reverse complement strand
CGGCAGCCTGAAGGAAGAGAACAGACTGAAGGTGGAATATGCCGCGGAGCTGACGAAAGAGCAGACAGCGGAAATCGACGCGGAGACGGTGGGAGCCGGAGACTGGGCTTTGATCGGTATAGAGCCTTTTAGGAGCGAGGAGACACTGACCGTCACCATGAAGAGTGGTGAGCAGTTCACGGTGAAGGTGACGGATTCGCAGATCAAAAAGACTATGATCAGTGCTGCCGGAGATACCTGGGAAGTTACGGTGACTTATGATGAAAGCGCCGGGATCCCTGACGGAGCGAAGCTGAAAGTCACGGAGATCCAGCCGAAGGACAGAAAGTATCAGAAGTATTATGACGAGTCCGCGGAAACGGCGGGCGTGGCTGCTGCAGAAGATACAGTTCCGGAAGCTGAAAACGATACAGACGGTGCGGTTGCCGAGAAGGCATCTGAAGACACTGCCGCAAAACGCAGCAATCCTGCGGAAGAGCATGAAGCATTCTCGGATCTCGTATATGCCCGGATCTTCAATATTGAGATCTGGAGCGGAAATAAGAAAATTGAGCCGAAGAGCGAAGTGGCAGTAAATATCAAACTGAAGGATGCGCCGGAAGATACTGCGGCATCGCCGAAGGTGGTCCATTTTGCGGAAGACGGCCCGGAACTGATGGAGATTTCCGAAAAGGCTGAGAACACGGAAGAAGACGGAATACGTTTTACAACAGATTCGTTCTCCGTCTATTCCGTGCTTTATACGGTGGACTTCCACTACGAAATAAACGGCAAAATGTACGAATTCAGCATGCCCGGCGGCGGTTTTGCATCATTTTACAAGATAGTGGAAGTGCTGGGTATAGCGACAGCTGATGAGAACAGCGAAAAAGGGGCTGGAAATGCCGAAAATGGCTCCGAAAACGGCAATGATTTCGTAGGGGAAGTGCCGGGTGTAGATGTAAGTGATGAGAACGGAGAAGGCAGCGCAGATGAGACAGACAGTGACGAAAACAGTTCATCCACAGATTCTACGGCCTACGAAGAGGCTATAAAGCTGAATGAGGTTGAGGTCAGCGAAGCCACCAGGAAGTTCGTGGCAGATGTGGTGAGCGTGGAATTCTCCAGTCCGGAGTTGGTTTGGGTTCGAAAGGTTGATGGCGCGACCACGGTTGGCGGACTGAAGGAAGCTAACGGGCTCGAAGTTGAATATAGTGCGGATCTGACGGAAGAACAGATTGCAGAGATTAATGCGCAGACGGTGGAAGCCGGAGACTGGGCTTTGATTAGTGTGCAGCCGTTTACGAGTGAAGAAACGCTGACGGTCACCATGAAGAATGGGGATCAGTTTGTCGTGAAGGTGACGGATGCTCAAAAGCCTTACAAGGATCCGGCTGAGATAGTTGATGGATATTACCTTATATACACAGTTTCTAATGGTACAAATGTATTTTTGAGAACCAATGGAGGAAAAAGTACAACTGCATCCAACAATAATAATTACAGGTGGTATGTCCACAACAATGGAAACGGCACATTCACGATCCGTAATTCCAACGGACAATATATTAATCTGTATGGAACAGTCAATAGTCAAAATTCAATAAGCCAGATCGCAAACAGTTATAGTCCGGTAAATGTTACTTTAACAAAAAATGGAACAAACGGAATTCGCCTGTCCTATAATGGCAAGTATCTTGGCTGCAATGGTTATGGAAATAATCAGGGTTTTTATCCATCAACCAGTGGCAATAATTTGATTTTCTACGGCTTAGACGCTTCTTCTGGAAGTAGCGGCGTGGATGGGATTGTATTAACTGATGCAGAAAGAGCAGAATTGGAACAATGGGAAGAAACTCTTGAGAAGTTTAATACATTGACCGATTATAATAAAACTGCGGAAGTCCATAATTATGATAATCGCATATATAAAATAGATATTACTGCGGATTCGGGCGTTACTGACTTTTTTAAAGATGTTGATTTGGGATTTGTACTGGATGTGTCAAATTCTATGAACTTCCCTTCAAGTCTCGCTCCACTTACAAGAGCGAATGGGACGGAAGTATCCATTAATATGGATCCCGATGTTTTTAATCAATTGCTTAACAACAATGATTTCAGAGCCAAGTATAATATACAGAATTGTTTTTATATAATCAGCGACCCCGCACTTACTTCTACTATCTATAAAATATATAAAGTCGGTAGCAACTGGAAATATATGGATGCATCTGGTGGGACGGAATACGATCTTACTACGGATACACTTTTTAAAGAAGTATATAAAAGGCCATATACTATTTATTATGCAGATGATACAAAAACAAGATTTACTTATTTGAAAGAAAGTGTGAATTATTCTATTGATGTTTTGAATAAAATTGTAAAACCGACAGAGGAAGTGGATGATGGTACTGCATCGGTAAGAATTGCATATAATCTGTTTGCAGGAAATACTCAAACTATAAGAGGATATGATTCATTTAAAGATCTGAGAGAAAGGGGAGAAACACTGTATTCTCTTACATGGAGTCAGACAAGTTCCGGAACAAAGCAGAACGAAGCTTTATATGACGGAAATAGCAGTCTTTACGGATACTCCGCAAACGAATTTGGATGGGATACATCTAATTCAACGGACAAATATGTAATATTAGTAACTGATGGCGCACCGAATGGCCCCTCTATGAATGATGTGAGGACGGCTGCTCAAAACTTGAAGAATGCTATTCCGGGCTTGAAAATTATTTCTATCGGTTTAAGTACGCAAGATGTCGATGGCGGGTCACAGATGCTTTATGACATTGCAGATACCGTTGGCGGCGTACGCCAGTTTTATGAGGCGGAAAAGGCAAAGGATCTCGAATATATCTTGCTGAAAATCTTACGGACAATCATGGCCAAAGGTCTGGTGAGAGGAAAAATCACCGATACTATCGACAATGGCTTTTATCCTGTGGATGCGCAGGGAAATCCTCTTGGTGCCGGAGTATACAAGAATGGAACAAAAGTCCAGAATGCTCAGATCAGTGACTATGTTTCCAATGGAAAACCTACAGCTGCTCATGCTAATGAAGCGTTCTATATCTGGGAGCAGGTTGGCGATCAATGGAAGATCACCTGGTACAATCAGGAAATCGGCTGGGATGATAGCAATTCATCAACCGGCAATCCATGGACAGGCACTGTGTATGTAAAAGCCAAGGAAGACTACCTTGGAGGTAATCTTATCGAGACTAACGATGGGAATGCTCAGATTGAGCCTACGGGAATTAAGCTTGTCGTTAACGGGACCCCGGAATCAACATGGAGGCCTCTTGAAAATATGGATAAGATTGATCTTCCAGTTCCCCGCGTCAATGTCCACAATCTGGAAACCGGTGAGAACAGCACGACCTGGACGGTCTACAAGGGAACAAGTGTGACACCAGGAGATCAGATTAAGGCTTTGTGGAATACTATTCCCATAGAGGAAGTTGTAAGTTCTACTGTGGATAGCGCACATAAGATTACTACAGGATCAGGAGCTAATATTGGCACTGGTGAAGAAGGAGATGGCGAAACCTTTACGCTTGGAAGCCTGATGGCTGAAGTGGCACCAACTTTCAACATCGACTCCCTGATCAATCAAATCACTGCGATCAAATCCAGTGCATCACAAGAGTTTACATATACTGCTTATGGTCATGAATCCGGCAAGATTACGGTTAAGGTGGAAAGGACGGTTGGAAACCAGATTCCGGCCACACACACTGCGGACACCATTGGAACTCCGGTAGAGCAATATAAGGTTACCTTTACTTATAAGCCATTTACCGAAGCCGAGCGAAAAGCAAGGCTGATACAAGCAAATGAGCTAGATGATGAAGGAAAGAACAATAACAACTATCATAACGGCTCCAATGGTCGCGGTACAGAAGAGACCGGACCACTAACCAGTACCAACACTCATACCATCAATGTCTTCCAGAAAGGCATCCAGGTCACCAAGATCGATAAGACCTCGGAGAATCCTCTTACTGGAGCGGTGTTTGAATTGTTCCGCGTTGTTGCATCCGGGACTGCTGATGCAGCAGATGTATCGTCTTACAATTTGCCGTCTGGTACCTACACGAAAGTCGGCGACGATCTTACGGTGGATTCCAATGGCATCATCACGATCAATCCGGTTATTCCGGATACGGATTCTTCCGTGACAGACAAGACGCTTTATCAACCGAACATTTCCGTGGGGGCGGCGGAGACCACCCATGACACCGTGTTCTATCTTGTGGAGAAGACAGCACCTACAGTGAGTGGCTCCACATACGCAAAGATGCCAGGCGCAATCAAATTTACAATGACGCTGACGGAAAATAAGGGAACAGACAGTACATCACCGCTGTATAACTGGACACAGACGACAACGATAGCAGCGGAAGAATATGGAAACGGGTCTACAACATATCTCGTTGCAGATTCTGACAGTACCACTACTGGGACAAATGCTGATATCTATGCCTATAAGCTGAAAAACGGCAGAGCTACCGATATCACGCTGATCAAGACAGACAAGAACAGTGGTGCCTCCATCCCGGGTGCAAAATTCCGTCTGGTGCAGGGCTCTGAAAACGTGGATCTTACCACATTGACGATCACAGCGATTACGGGTGGTGGAACAATCACACCAGAGGATTACGATTTCAACGGGACGACTATAAAAGTTGTGACTGTACCAGAAGGGGGTATCAAGATCGCCGGTTTGGTTGATGACACCTATACGCTTTATGAAGTGGCGGCACCGGCGGGTTATATCATCACAGACCAAGGTAAGACCTTTACGACTGAAAACGGCGTGATAGTAGATCATACTGATGAATCGACAGGGATCAACTTTAAAGTCGAGAACGAACCTGGTGCAGCGCTCCCGAACGCCGGTGGCCCCGGAACCACAGCACTCTACCTCCTCGGCATCATGCTCACTGCTTTCGCAGGTACAGGATTAGTAATGCGTAAGAGAAGGAGAGGTGCTGTCTGATATGGCGGCCCTGGCACACGGCTCTTCACGATCCTCGGCAGTATCCTGATCCTTGGAGTGGGAGTTCTGCTGTGGAGGAGACGGAGATTGATTTAAAACAAGGATTTCTTTGTTTGCGCGCCATGGGCGCGCTCTAACGGGTGAAAGTCCCGAGTACGCGTAGGCAACGACGAAGTACATAGCTGAACAGCAAGGGTGTCCGCCGCGAGGTGGAATCTGAAGGAAGCTGTAGGCAAACCCTTGGCCTGACGAACAGGAACCACATATAAGGCTGGGAAATACGGATAAGTCGGCAAAGAGCGATGAAGTCCAAAAGTTGCTGGAAGTACCAGTAAATGTGGCAGGTAGATGAGGGGAAAGAGCGTGCACCTTAAGCGTGGAGATCTCACAGGCGGTCTCATTAGCCGTAGTAACAACGAACTGTGAGAAGTCAGCAGAGCCCATAGTAGTGAAGAAGTCCCTGTAATGGGGATGGAGCGAAGGGGCGAACAATCAATCAGTTGAAGTACGTTCCACTTCGTAGC
>CADABA010000179.1 GCA_902785985.1 uncultured Lachnospiraceae bacterium | reverse complement strand
TGAGCCACGAAAAGACGGAGATATTATAGACAGATAAGATCTTTTTAAAATATAATAAACCATTGGAAGTATCCAGAACGATGCTCTTTTTGTCATCGACCGTCCGGACTGTCTGATACAGTGCTTCTTCGACGAGCGCTTCCAGTTCCGTCATACTGATATTTCCCCCATGTAAATTCATGCAGCGCACAGGCGCATCGCATAAGAATATTAAGAAAAGAGTACCACAGCTATGGACAAATCAACAACAGGAAAACTGGCAGAAGTTCTCGCAACGATCGATAATACACAGGATATGGAAAAATTCATGGAGCAGCCCAAGGTCACTGACAGTTTCAAGACCTTTCCGGAGTACTATCGTTCACTTCCCAGGGTAAAAGAGACTACGGACAGTGCACTGATCGAGCTGAGCGGCATAGAGCGCTCCTACTATTATCAGATCATGAAAGGCAAGCGGCATCCGAGCCGTGACAAGATCCTGCGGCTGTGTATCGGTGCAGGACTTACACTCCGCGAGACCACGCGGGCGCTGGAGCTCAGTGAAAACGCCCCTCTCTATCCGAAATCCCGCAGGGATATCATCATCACGGTAGCCATCAATCAGTCGGCTACGGTGATCGATACGAATCTGCTGCTTTTCGAGTACGGGGAGAAGGCGCTGGAATGAACGGGTATCATTTTACGAGAAATGCTGTTCAAACCCGAATCCTGCACAGGTCTCATAAACGAAACTTAAATCCTGCGCAGGTCTCATAAATGAGCCTTAAATCTTACGCAGATTTCACGAACAAAAAATGATCTTGCAGAAATGATATTGCAGAAGAGGAGGCAGGAAATGTTCGAAAAGAAAGTCACCATCTTCAAGAAAAAAGACCGTCCCCAGTGGCTGAAAATAAAAGCCGCTCTCAAAGAAGCCGGGCTCAAAGGCGTTCGCTCAGGCCACTATCTCCAGGACTCCGTCATGGCCGGAGGCTGCGGCGCAAAGCTCGATCCCCGGGATTTCGGCCCAAAAGGAAAAATCGACCACGATATCTATTTTGTCAAAGTAAACGAGGCTGACGAAGAGAAGGCAAAAGAAATCCTCCGCGAAAACGGTCTCACAGCCGGAATCGCAGAGGATCTCATGGTAGACGCTGCTCTGAGAAAACACAACAGTCCGATCTAAGTGCGCAGCACGGACCTGGGCGTTTCTCTAAAAAAATATAGTTTCAAAGACCACGTCTCAATCACGCCTGTAATTTCGAAGCATCTGCTCCGTCAGGATGCGGATCCCGTCCGAGAGCTGCCTCATCCGCCGCACGCAGGTAAAACAGTCTCCGTAGATCTGCGGAACGTTTTCCAGATGAATCGACGCGCCGTGAAAGACAGCCGCCGTACAAACTCCATCTTCACGCAGAGCCTTTACCGCCGCAGCCGTCTCTCTGACGCCTGCGGCGCCTTCATATTCACGGGGACGCTTTCCATTTCCACTGGGAGGGATCGGCAGATCGTCGTTGGGGGACGCGTCTGTCAGAACAAAAAGAAGACGGATATGATCCGGGTCTCCTGTTTGATCATGAAGGAGCGCCCTCATGCACTTGAGAGCAGCGCTGTCACGGTTCCACCCGCCTGCAAAATAGCGGAAAATTCCTTCAGGGTCCTCCCCGTAGTCTTTCAGGATCTCCAGGACAGTGTATCCTCTCAGCGAATGAAAATCCACGACCCTTACGGGAATTCCGGCCCGGCTGAGCGCCTTTGCTGTGATATAGGCCTCGGCCGCAATAACTTCCTGATCATTCATCCTTGACTGGGAAGCGTCGAGCAGCAAGTCCGCAGTGATATGATGCTCCGTCTCGTCACCCGGTTTCAGAAAGACGGCCGGGTCCGAGAGGACGGGCAAGCGCCAGGCCTTTTCCGCGCACAGACTCCCCGCCCTTGCACCTGTCGGCAGATGACGCATGTACGTCGCAAGAATCGCCTCCGTCTCCTGCGCAAGCTTCCGCACCGCTTCCCGGGCAGGAAGCTGCCATGTCTTATAAAACTCCAGATTCTTTTCTGCCTGTCGACGCCTGTCTGAAAGCGTCATTCTGATATCCCTTTCACAGCTGTCTGACAGTTTCTTTGCGAGAGTTCTGTCCCTTTTTTCCGTCTGCTCCTTGCGGGTATCCCTGTCAGAAGGCTCCGTATCAAAGGACATTTTTCCGGCGCTCGAAAGCCAGAGTCTTACGTTTTGATCCGCCCCTGTGCAGACCTCCGCACGAAGCATCTCCATTCGCGCTTCATCGTACACGCAGTCCCCAAAACACCCGCGTATATATTTCTCGTCCTTCTCCGCTCTCCCGGATCCGCGGCGCAGATCCGCATCGTGCGGAAGCGTGACGAGCCCGTTTTCGGATACGGTTCCGCCCGCCGGAACGATCAGCAGATCCCGCACGGGTCTTCCCCTGTGCAAAAAATGGAAGATCCGGTTCCTGACCGGGCCGAGCCGGCTTCCGGACACCCTGCCCGAATCAAAATCAAAAAATGTGCCGAGGAAATCTCCCATTGCCTGAATCAGATCATCTGTCCCGAAGTTTCCCGAAAAGCGCAGGGATTCCTGCATCCGCTTCTCCCTGCCCGAAAGAAGGGGCATCCGTCTGCCGGTCACCTCAGCCCAGCGTGCCTCCTGCTGATTCCAGACCGGCATGCTCTGAAGCATCATCTGCTGTTCCGACATATCCTGTGCGTACCGGAAGAATTCTTCTCCGCGCTTTTTTCTGAGTGCAGAGAGGATCGGGCGGGACGCAAGCTCCTTCTCGTATACACAGTTCTCGATCCCGAGCCACAGAAGATCGTCGAACTCATCCGCCCGGCGGTCCTGTCTGTAGCTTTCCAGAAAAACTTCCACTCGACCGCTGTCAAAGTACTTTTCGATGAACCCGATTACCATATTAAAATAAAAATCCGGTGTCCCGTTCGTCCTGAACGCCATGAACGGCGGATCGTAATCATAACGTCCGGCAGCATTCCAGATGACATTGCAGGCCTTCCTCTGATTTCCCGAATAATTTCTCTTGATCATCCCCTGAACACGGCCTCTTTTATCAGATCACCCAATAACACGTCATTTCTCGTCAGATTATCAAAACACGTCATTTCTCGTCAGATCATCCTCTGAATATAACCTCTTTCGTTAAATCATCCCCTGAACACGACCTCTTTCGTCAGATCATCCGGGATTCTCGCAAGAACGCAGTCCCGTATAAGGCCTCGCTCATAAGAGTCAAAGCTCTTATTCACGATACACATATCAAGCGCCTCCCCGGAAGTGAGCCCCTGCCTGATCAGCATGAGCGCATCGAGAAGTCCGCGAAGATCAAGCGCTCTCTCGGATATTTCCGCATGCTCCGCTTTTTTGCTGATCTCAAGATAGAGGAGAACGAACTGACTGCAGATTTTCTCATTCATATCCGGAAAACGTCCGCGGATCAGCTTCATGAGGTCTTCCTCCGAGATGACCGGCATGTCAAGGACCGCGAAACGGGATGTAAGCGCCTCGTTGAGCTCCCTCGTTCCCGCGTACCCGTAATTCATCGTCGCGATGAATCGGGTCTCGGGCTTAAGCTCCACCCTGGCATATCCGGGTACATCCAGTACTCGTCTGAAGTCAAGGGCGGCATGAAGGACGGCGAGGGCTTCATTTTTAGCCATATTGATCTCATCAAGGACACCGAATCCGCCCTTCAAAGCTGTAAGAAGGACGGGGCCTTCCCTGAAAATAACACGGCTCCCGTCATAGGTATCCGTCCCAATCAGATAGGACGCGTCCGTTCCGATGTGGAAAGAGACGTTCCAGACAGGCCGCAGAAAGACTGCGGCGAGATTCTCGGCCAGGACATTTTTTCCGGTCGCCTTCGGTCCGGCGAGCAGAAGGTTCCTGCCGGCAAGAATCGCGGCGAGCGCCTGCTCCCACACTGTCTTTCCGTAATACATATATTCCGGATGCGGGATCCGTTCCCGGTCAGTCTCATTGACAGGATATAAACGCCTGAAATCCTCCACACCGGTAAGAAGCTCCTCTCGGATCCCCTCCCGACGAAGAACTGTTAAGATGTCTTCTCTCTTCCCGTCTGTCATACACTCACCTCTTCCAAAGAAAGTATTTTATCAGCATTCCCGGTCCACTCCACTGAGGCTTAGTATTCCGCCTTCAGGCATCCGGCATCCTCATGCTGCCTTTGTAAGGTCATCCCTGTAACCGCACAGAAGGAACATCGGCTTAATCGCCACGATCTCATCATACTCTGTCTGCGAGACAGTCACCTGATTGTTGATCGCACGAAGTTCCTCCTTCATGACCTCGTATGCCTTCCCGACACTTTCGGCTTTTCCCTCGCGGATCACGCGGATCATCCGATCGATCGTGGCGGGATGGGCGTACTGTGCAGGTACCGGAATCCCCTTATGCTCTGACACAAATCTCTGCATGTCATAAAGTGCCTTGTCCCATTCTCTCTGCGCCGCCCGCCGGTTGTTCTTCCCGGTCGGCATGACCCTGGTCGACATGGCAAAAAGCATGAAGGCAGCGCCGAACAGAATAAAATAGGCGGAATAGCCTTTATGCTGAAATACAGTGATGACGCCGAATACGCATGCTGCCGCTGCAAGCAGGAAAATCGCAAGCGCCGCATACCGATAGGTCGGATTGATCAGGTCGATCGTCCTCTTCTGCTTTGCGGAATAAGACAGACGGGCGCTCTTCCCGCTGTCCTCAGAGAGGATCCCTTTCGCTTTTAAAAGCTCCGCGATGGAAGCCTCTGCCTCCGATGTCAGATTTTTGACATATCTGGCCTCTTCCTTCGCTCTGGCCTCCGCAAGCTTCTTCTCTCCTTCCCTGCTCAGCACCGGGATTTCCGGGTGCGTGCGGGATATTTCCGCAAGGAACCGGTCGACATCATCCTCATACTTAAAATTGCAGGCCCGCTCGCTGCCATTTTTCAGCTGTACCACCAGGTAGGGAATAGACCCGAAAACACCTTTTCCGGAAAACCCGCCGCGGCTCATGGCGACCCGCTTGAAGACCCGGGCGACATCAATATATTTTACATAATAATACCGGTCGATAAAAAAACTGTTGAGATACATTGCCTCCCGGCCAAGTCCGCAAGGGCCGATCTTCTTGCAGGCAGATTTGTCTGCCTTCAGATGATCGGGCGAGAGAGAACTTCTGCCGATCTTCTGCCGATCTGCTTCGGTGCAAATAACATACTTCCTCCTGAACGCTCAAAAGAGACTGCCGTATTAAGTGAGGTTCTCATTTAACAAGGCAGTCTCCTGATTGATCAAACTTATACGCTTCCGCTTTTTCAGATACGCTTCCGCTTTTTCAGACCTCTGCAGTCTGAGTCCTGAGATCATTGCGCACCTTACTTCGCATACTTTTTCGCTTTTGTAAGGAAAAGTGCCAGGAAGCATACCGCCACAACAAGTCCTGCCGGATAAGCCACCTTCGTATTCAGAGTCAGTACCGGAATCATTCCAAGGCATTCCTTCGCCATCACAAAGTAAGTGATGGATACGGCACTCATGAATGTTGCAGGTACAGCACAGATCCAGTAGTTCTTCTTCTCCTTGGCAAGATACATAGCGCCTGCCCAGAGAACGATCATGGCGAGTGTCTGGTTCGTCCAGCTGAAGTATCTCCAGATTACGGAATAATCAATGAGTTTGAGTGTATTGCCGAAGCCCAGGACAGCACCGACACCAAGAACCGGGATGCAGAGCTTCAGACGATTTGCATAGGATTCCTGATCGATCTGGAACCAGTCAGCAAGAGTCAGTCTCGCTGAACGGAAAGCGGTATCCCCGGAAGTGATCGGGCAGGCGATAACACCGAGCATGGCAAGGATCACGCCTACAGAACCCATTGTTTTGACGCAGACGTCATAAATCGCTACTGACTGGCCGCCGCCTTGAGTAGTATCAAGGATAGCCTTAAGCCCTGTGTTGAGACCGCCGGTGACCTCATAGAGGGAGCAGCCGGCTGCTGCCCAGACCAGCGCGATGCAGCCTTCAGCCACCATAGCACCGTAGAATACAAAATGTCCCTGCCGTTCACTCTTCAGGCATCTGGCCATCAGAGGAGACTGCGTCGCATGGAAACCGGAAATCGCACCGCAGGCGACCGTGATGAACATAAAACTCCAGACCGGTGTGCCGTCCGGGTGCATGCTGCGGAAATTGCTCCAGACCTCCGGGATCTTGTAGCCGTGCATCGGAAGACCGATGGATACACCGACGGCCATGACGATCAGGCAGATACCGAAGACAGGATAAATCTTTCCGATAATCTTATCGATGGAAATGAACGTAGCAATGAAATAATAAATCAAAATGATTGCAAGCCACACGGTAGTCTGCGCGAACGGTCCGGTCACACCTTTCTCCGAAAGAAGCTTGACCAGCAGTCCTGCCGGGCCGACAGCAAAGACGGTACCGACCATGATCAGAAGGATAACTGCGAAGACACGCATAACGGTCTTCATTGTCGGTCCAAGATATGTGCCGGTGACCTCAGAGATCGATGCACCCCTGTTCCTCTCGGAAAGCATACCGGAAAAGTAGTCATGGACAGCGCCGGCAAAAACAGTACCGAATGTGATCCACAGGAATACGATCGGTCCCCACAGTGCGCCCTGCATCGCTCCAAAGATCGGGCCGAGGCCTGCGATGTTCAGGAGCTGGACCAGGAAGAGTTTCCATTGCGGCATGACGACATAGTCAACACCGTCGTTGATCGCGACCGCCGGAGTCTCACGGTCATCAGGTCCGAAGGTGCTGTCTACAAGCTTGCCATAGGTAAAGTATCCGCAGACAAGAATAGCCAGACAGATAATAAAGCTCAGCATAAAACCACCCCTTCTCATAAAAAGATAAAGAATTCTGCAGCGGGCTGTTAATGCCCGACTCCGTGGGGCATAAAAAACCCTTTTACAGCTTCATTATAGTCTCATTTTTCAGAAATTCCACACATAAAAATAGACAATTTACTGTATTGTATTCTATACAAAATGACAATTCCTGAATTTTCGCGTTCTTGCAAGCCTTATTTCAATCACCGAATCGCGAAAACTCCCTGACCGCCAAAACGACCTGCTCCTGCTGTTCCTCCCCGGATATATCTGCCTGTCCGTCTCCCTTCTGCTCCCCATAATTGCCGAAAAGGGCATGATTTCCGCCTTCGATTACGATCTCCTGAAACCTTCCGGAGACCAGATCCGGGGCACCTTCCACGCGCTGCATATTCAGAACTCCGTCCTCCGACCCGTAGACCAGAAGGGTATCGAGAGTCGTCTTCTTCGTAGGATACGCCGCAAACAAAATGATGCCGGCAAGATCACTCTCATGCTCCGCGGCATACTCAGCAGCCATCGCACCTCCCAGAGAGTGTCCTCCGATATAATACTGATCGTAGTCGGAATGATCCATGATCTCTCCGGCCTTGTTGATTCCCAGAAAGGCGAAGTGCAGCGGCATTTTTACAAGATACACATCCATATCCTCTTCCGCCAGCCTGTGGAGGAGCGGTGCGTATGCTGTCTCCTCCACCTTGGCGCCGGGATAAAAAATGAGCGCTCTCTCTTCCGACGGTCCGTCAAAGAGCCACCCGGTATCTGTCTTCTCAACAGTTACAACAGAATCGGACTGCATGGCATCGGCGGCAGAAGCATCTGCCGCATAATATACCGAAGCATAGAGAAAGAAAGCGAGCACAGCCGCATCGACAAACGCAAAGATCGGAACGAGGAACTTAAATCTCAGCTTTCGTGTTTTGTGATGGAAAAAAAGCATCCCAAGGAGTCCGCCGATTCCGCCAAAGACAGAGAAGAACAGCAGTGTTCTTTCCGGGATGCGCCATTTGTGCTTCAGTGCTCTTCGCTTATCCGTTCCGAATAAAATAAAAGTAATGACGGACAGCAGGCACAGTATAATTATGATTATCAATAGAATCCTCCCACTGAAACAGTCTTCTGACTGATTTTGCGAGATTATTATACCACGGCATATGATAAAACAGACATTATAAAAGGAACCGGTGTCCGGTTCCTTTTCACGTATTTACCTTCATTCCTTTATGCCCTTCCGGATCAGATCCGCAAGTGCAAGAAAATTTTCAGATTTTATTAACGCCAGCCCCTGCGTCTCATCCCCCAGTATGACCATCTGATCTCCCGGAGAGATATCAAAGAGTTTACGTGCCTTT
>CADABA010000178.1 GCA_902785985.1 uncultured Lachnospiraceae bacterium | reverse complement strand
ACTGGGACAATTCCGAAATTCTGGAATTCTAGTACAGCGACAAAACAGCATATGACTTTTATTCATACCATGATTGGTGTTCTCCCCTTCCTAAACAGGGGCTGTCGCTTTAGATTAGTGCGACAGCCCCTTCCTATTTCAATCTTGGTCTCTGGTAGGTTACAGAATTCAGCAGACTTCAACTAAAGCCGTCCACCGAATAGGCGCCTTCTCCTGATCACTGTTTTGATTGTCCAAAATTTATGAAGCTTTCAGCTCAGTCAGGAACTGGCCAGTCCGGCCTCCCTGGATCTTGAAATGAAGCTTATTGATGTTATAGGCAATGGCCAGAAGAACGCTCTGGGCCAGTACATTTTCTTGTCCCCGGTAAAGATATCGCCGGAAATTCATGTCTTCTTTTATGACAGCAAAACTGCCTTCCGCCTGAATACTTCGGTTCATCCGGAGCTGTGTTCCATACTCCGTTGTGATCCTTTCCAGGGTCTCCTGCCTCTTTTGTTTCATCAATTTCGAGACATTCAGCCGTTTGTTTCGTTCCTCCATTGGAGTCTTGCAGTTGTTGCCATGGATACATTTGTCTTTATAAGGACATCCCTGACAACTCTCACATTCGTAGACAGTCACCGTACTGACATATCCGTTCCGGTTTTTACTATGCCGGTCATACAGCCGTTTGAGCTTCCTTCCGTTTGTACATATATATTCGTCCGTTTCAGGATCATACTTCATGTTCTCCCTCCGGCTGATATCCTGTCGATATTTCCGGGTCTTCGAGATCTCATAATTCTGAGGCTTCAGATAGGATTCCTGACCATTCTGTTCCAGGAAAACATAAGCTTCTTCGCTTTCATATCCGGAGTCAGCAACGATCTCCTTGTATTGGAACGGAAGATGATCATCCATGTCTTTTAAGAACGGGACAAGTGTCAGGACATCTGTCGGATGGCTGCTCAGGTCCACCCATGTGATGTATTGCGCGTCCACTCCGTGCTGAAGATTATAGGCTGGCTTCAGCTGCCCCTTCTGCATGGCATCTTCTTTCAGGCGCATGAATGTCGCATCCGGATCGGTCTTGGAATAGCTGTTCCTCTTTCCACAGATATGAGAAAGATACGATCTTCTCAAACAGGCGGGCCTGATGCTTTGTAACAGACTTTTTCCAGACAAATGTATACTTATTTGCGCAGGATTCGATTTTTGTCCCATCAATAAATATGGTCTTGCCGGAGATCTCCCCAAGATCATGGAGGATCGATGTCACGTTAGTAAGGATTTTCTTTGGGCAGGAAGACAGATGAAGGGAAAGAAACCTCGCGATCGTAGCGTGATCCGGGGCAGGCATCCCTTCAAGAAGATACATAAAGTTGACGTCCCTCTTGCAGGCTGTTTCAATATCACGGCTGGAGAACAGTCTATTCATGGAAGCATAGAGCATGATCTTAAGCATCTGACGCGGAGTCGCCTGATTTTTTCGGATTCTGTCATAGGTGGCATAGAGTTCCGAAAGATCCATTCCCTCCACAAATGCATTCAGAAGGCGGACCGGGTCATCAGCCGGGATCATGGTTTCCATATCGATTGGAAGTTTGATTTGATAATAGCCTCGATATGTCGTATAATCGGGCTGTAAATGTAATGGGGTTCGCATACCATTATTTTACTATAAGACCCGGACTTTTCGAAGCCCAGGTCTTTGTTTCATCCGATATAAAAGACTGCCGCACTAATCACTTAGTGCGACAGCCCCGTGTGCTGAGTAGTGGTGAAGAGTAATGAAAAATCGTGAGGATCTGAGAGACCGCTTGCTTAGTTAGATTTTTGCAAAAATATCTGATATTATATGCATAGTGCTTTATTTTTTATAATTTTAAAAAAAACATTGACAAAATGTAACAAAATGATATTATAATTATTCTATGGAAACGTTTACGGTAACGGTTGCGGAAATGCCGGGAAAGGTATACGGGCAATACCGTGAAGGTGAAATCATGACGACAATCAAAGACATTGCACGGATATCCGGCTACAGTATCGGCACTGTATCGAGGGTGATCAACAACCGGGCGGATGTCAGTGAAGAGGCAAGAGAAAAAATCAGCGAGATCATACGCGAGCGCGGATATCAGCCGAATTCTAACGCCAGGAAACTGAAACAGGTCATTTCATCGGAAGTGTCAATCATTGTACGCGGCAATAAAAATGTATTTTTCGAGTCTATTCTGGAGGAGATCCAGATCATAATGAGGGGGTACGATGAGAATATCAATGTCCACTTTATCAGTGAAACAGAGAATGAGGTGGCTACAGCGGTTCGGACCGTGTCCTACATAAAGCCGAAGGGCATCATATTCTTAGGCGGCTATATCGACAACTTTCGCGACGAGTTCTCACAGATAAACCTGCCATGTGTTCTTGTCACGACCGGCGCTAAGGATCTGGGATTCGAAAACTTGTCAAGCTTTACGACAGACTATTATGACGCAGGAAAATATGCTGTCAATAAGCTGTTATCGTACGGACACACAAGGATCGGTATCCTCGGAGGTTATTCTGCAGATCGCAGCAGAGAGCATAAGAACGGCAAAATCATCGGAGCTGTAGAGGCGCTTGATGAGAAGGGTATTACATTCGATTTTGACAGGGATTACGAACCATGTTCGTACTCGGCGGAAAGCGGTTATGAAGCTGCGGCAAGACTACTTGGCCGATCACCGGATCTGACAGCTGTCTTTGCCATCAGTGATTCGATCGCGCTGGGTGCAATCAGAGCCCTGAAGGATATCGGTCGTCGTGTTCCCGAAGATGTCTCAGTAATCGGTTTTGACGGTCTTACATATGCAAAATATTCCATTCCAAGACTTGCGACCATCAGACAGGATACGGCAACGCTGGCTAAAAAATGCGTCGATGATCTTCTGCTGAGGATTACCTACGGAGGCCCGGCCGTTCACGAACTGATACCGTATTATGAGTTCATTGAAGGCGAGAGTGTGGCGCCGGTGAGACAGTGAGCCTTTTGCTGTAAAAGACAGGAAAATGAAAAGCGTGGAGTTTCCTGTATAAAAAGTGCAACAGATCCAAAGGAATTCTTTTGGATCAGAAAATAAAAAACATTAATGGGAGGAAAAAAACATGAAAAAGCTTATGGCAATGATGATGGCATTAATGCTGTGCGTGGGTCTGCTAGCCGGATGCGGAGGCAGTTCAGGCGGTTCCGGCGGAGGCAGCACAGGCGGCGGTGACGCCGGCGGTTCGGAGACTAAGGAAGTGGTGGATGCTACTGTCACAGTATGGAGCCCGCAGGAAGACCAGTCCGATGATAACGGCAAGTGGCTCCAGACACAGTGCGAGGCGTTTGCGGCAGCACATCCCGAATGGAACATTACTTTCAAGTATGGCGTATGCTCGGAAGGCGATGCAAAGACAAATATCGGAACAGACCCCAGTGTCGGCGCCGATGTATACTTCTTCGCAAATGACCAGATCCCGGATCTGCTCAAGACCGGCGGTCTTGCCGAGCTCGGCGGAAGCAATGTCGAGACCATGAAAGCCAACAATTCCGAGACCACAGTGAATACCGTGACCTATAACGGTTCTGTTTACGGATTCCCGTTTACCGGCAATACATGGTTCATGTATTATGATAAGTCCGTCTTCTCGGATGAGGATATTAAATCCCTGGATGCCATGCTTCAAAAGGGCAAGGTAGCTTTCCCGCTGGACAACTCCTGGTATATCGCCGCTTTCTATGTGGCAAACGGATGCACACTGTTTGGAGCGGATGGCAATGATGCCGATGCAGGCTTTGATTTCAGCGGAGACAAGGCTGTGGCAGTGACCAATTATCTGGTAGATCTGGTCGCAAATCCAAACTTCGCGAACGGCGATGTAGGAACAAACGCTGATGCCAAGGCGTTCTTCTCCGGCACATGGGATTATCAGAAGGCTGTTGACGCATACGGCGAAAATCTCGGCATTGCAGCATCACCGTCTATCACGATTGACGGCGAGCTTAAGCAGATGAAGGCTTTCGCAGGTTCCAAGGCAGTCGGCATAAATCCTGCAACCGCGCTTTACAAAGAGCATCCCGAAATCGCAGTTGCTCTTGCGGCATATCTTGGCGGCACCGATGCTCAGAAAGCTCACTATGAGCTTCGCAATATCATTCCTACCGACAACAATGTCACTGTCGACGATCCGCTTGCCAAAGCACAGATGGATACAATGGCATTTGCATCTATCGTACAGCCTCTTCAGGCGGACATGGGCAATTACTGGACTCCGGCAGAATCTATGGGTAAAGAGCTTGTGTCAGGCACTGTGACACATGACAACGCGGCAGATAAAACAGAGGCAATGAACACATCTATGAATACTTCCGCAGTACAGTAAGTACGCTTCGTGAGTAGAATCGGAACGGCCGGGCCGGTGCGGCCCGTGCCGAAAAGCGGAATGGACCAGGGAGCTGTCCCCGGTTCATTCCTTAAAGCACGAAAACAACGGTCGGTCTTGACCGGCCGCCTGTCATTCACTCCATCGGGAGGTAATCTGTCATGAATGAAGATCGCATTTCCGTGAAAAATGCACTGATAAAGGGTGATCTTTTCACGAAACTTTCTGTCGTGATCATGGGAGCGGGCATAGCAGGACACCGGCAGATCGTAAAGGGCGCTGTCATCTTACTTTTGGAGATCGCTTTCTTTGGCTTTATGATCTCTACAGGCGCTCATAATCTGAGCATGATGCCGACTCTTGGCACCGAAGCGCAGGGAAAGGTCTGGAATGAAGCCAAACAGATTTATGAATACTCAGCCGGTGACAATTCGCAGCAGATCCTGCTTGCAGGCGTTATTACATGCTTTGTCATCGCGGGATTCATTGCGCTCTGGATCCTGCAGCTTCGCCATTCTTACAAGCTGCAGAAGATGATTGAAAAAGGGGAAAAGGTACCGAATCTTGGCAAGGATGTGAAGAACCTGTTCGACAGCAATCTTCATATCACCCTGATGACGCTTCCCTGCGTCGGTATTTTGATATTCAATATCGTTCCTCTGGTCTACATGATCACGATGGCTTTCACGACGTATTCCAAGGAAGGCGAGCATCTGGTCCTTTTTGACTGGGACGGCGTGCATCAGTTCATGAGAGTGCTGAACATGAACGGCAATATCGGCCGCCAGTTCTGGCATGTACTCGCATGGACGGTCGTCTGGGCAATATTTGCAACGTTCCTCAATTACATTCTCGGTATGATG
>CADABA010000177.1 GCA_902785985.1 uncultured Lachnospiraceae bacterium | reverse complement strand
AAGAGACAGACGATTCAGCCTGATGAGTTCCGTCATCTGGCTGTGGATTTCGGCGTCGAGCTGCCTGAGAAGTTCCTGTACGAGAAGCACTGAAAGGGAATGCCGGCAAAGCTCCTGTCATATCAGTTCACGAGAAGGCTGCGAAACAGACTGTAATTGTCGGCTGACTGAACTTTCAGCTATGTAAAATAAAAGAAAGGCATGTCGTATACGGCGAGGGACCAAAAGATCCGGGACCGGTACGATACGCCTTTTTTCTTTCTTTATTTTTTTTTGGTCAGAAAATGAAAAACGCTGTTGGCTAACGAACGAACGTTAGGTAAAATAGATTATGAAAACAGCCTGTTGCTCTCATTTTGGAGAGAGGACGAAGAGCATGGAGAAGAGCAACGAGAGCCGGTCAGAACCGAAACGGCTGACCGGTTTTCTTACCGATACAAAGCTAACGAACGATAGGATGCTGAGGAGGAATCAACGATGAGAGAGAAAGTATTTCCGATTTCCATGGCAGTTTTATGGGGGATCATATTTGCGACCGCCATGCATAGCTGGGTACTGGGAATGTGCCTGGGTCTGAACATGGGAATTGCATTCGGCCTTTTTGACTCCGATAAAGAGAACAAGCAGGAGCAGGAATAAAGAATAAGCGCGCAGCGCAGGAAAGGAGAGTATGACAATGAAAGAACAGTTTGTAAAATGGATGCCAATTTTGGCGATTGCTTGCTTTGCGGCAGCAGTGTTCATGGTTGCGGACGGATTTTTTTGGCCCGGGATTGCATTTATAGGAGCCGGAGCGAGTCTGTCCTCTGCCGCGGCGGTCTGGAAAAAGAAAAACAATGACGCTGACAGAGAGCCGGAAACGAAATAAAGAAGATGAAAACGCTGACGGAATATCTCTGAAGATCCGGATGGAGGTATTATAAAAACCCGTAATGATGTATAGTTATGGTACGAGGCTGCCGTGAAAACAGCGATGCGGAATCAGAAAATGAAAGAAAATAAAGGGAGCCTGACGGTATTCTTTGAAGAGCCATTCTGGGTAGGAGTCTTTGAACTGATCGAGGACGGGAAGCTGTCCGTCTGCAAGGTGACTTTTGGAGCGGAGCCTAAAGACTATGCGGTTTTGGAGTATGTCCTTCAACACTATTATGAGCTGAAATTCAGTCCGGCTGTACAGGTCGAGTCCCGTCATGTGGCAGACAATCCGAAGCGCAGAGCCCGTGAAGCAAGAAAGCAGACAGAGCAGACCGGGATCGGGACAAAATCCCAGCAGGCCCTGCAGCTCTTACGGGAGCAGAACAAGATACAGCGCAAAGAGAAGAGAAAGGAAGAGCGGCTTGCAGAAGCAGAGCGCCGCTTTTCGCTGAAACAGCAGAAGAAAAAAGAAAAGCGCAGGGGGCATTAACTGTCTCCTGTACTTTGACGCTTATTCTTTATCGCGCAATACTCGTGATTTTAATCGTGAGATATGCGCGCAAAGTGAAACCTGCCTTCATCGTGAGTACAATCTCGCGATGAAGAATAGATCTTATCGGAAGTTTAAAATGCAGAGGATCAGGAGACGGGCATGAAATACAGGATTCTTGACGGATCAGAAAAAATGAACATTGATGAAGTCATAAGACTCCTCAAAATGACATACTGGGCGGATCAGCGTTCAGCAGAACAGATCAGGAAGTCTATGAACAATTCGTCGTGTTATGGCGTGTATCTTGATGACGAAAAAAAGCTGGTCGGTTTTGCAAGAGTGATCAGTGACTACGCCACGACGTACTATCTGAGTGATGTCATAATTGACACATCCTATCAGCACAGAGGACTTGGAACGGCACTGGTGTCCTATATAGAATCTCTGTCACAGTATGCCGGCCTCCGCGGGATCCTGATTACTAGAGATGCGCATGATCTGTATCGGAAATTCGGATACGATGTGCTGAACGATCGCGTCATGGTCAAATAGCGAAATGCCGTAAGACTGTCAGAAGTCTGCAGAGGATAGCGGATGAATGCAGAAAAGGCAGGAACATATGGCGAAAAAAGGGGGCTGCCGCACTAAAGCAGAATCCGTACTGCATATAGCAGACATCAATTACAGATGAATGCTTTATGCAGTACGGACACTGCCTGATGCGACAGCCCCATAATCATTTCTTTATCCAATGTGAAGTGCAACAAATGATTTAAGTAATTTGCTATGTATGGGTGCGAGACACCCCGAGGCACAGGCAATTCTGTACTGCTCCTAAGTATTTAAGGGGGAAGTCTTCAGCAGGAAAGAAAACTCTTGCAGACACATCAGGAGGCATTTATGAAAACCGGAAAAACAATCGTAAAAAGAATCATACTGATCGCAGCTGCTGTTATTGTGGTGCTGATCGCAGGCGATATTCTTTTGACGGAGATCACTGCAAAAAAGATACCGCATCGGTTTGCTTCCGCAGAAGAAGGAAGAGATCTGCTTCTCTCGAACACCGGATATTACGATCATTTCACGCAGATCGATATCGATATCAGGATGAAAAAGAGCGGCGCGACGATGGATGAATTGCTTAAGGCGTCCACTGACGAGATCAGGAATTTCAACATCTTTGAGAAATACCTGATGGATCGTCATATCGCCAAAATGGCCCGATTGCTCAAAAAGAATCATTACGAACTTCCGAAACTCGAAGAAATCGTATATATTAAGACTGATATGGCTGTGGAAATGGGTGCCAGCGGGTACACGCACGGCAATGAGATCTATCTGAACTCTGTAAATATCATGTTCAGTATCATTCCCGGAGCCGGCGAATATTTTGACCATTTGCTGTGGCATGAGCTGTTCCACTGCCTCACCAGAAACAATCCTGATTTCAGAGCGGACATGTACTCACTCATACACTTCACGGTTGAAGATTCTGATTATGAACTGCCGCCCTGCGTGCGCGAAAAGTTTTTGAGCAATCCGGATGTTGAACATCACGATGCACATGCAGCATTCATCATCGACGGACAGGAAAAAGAGTGTTTTGTTGCATGGATCGCCACAATGGATTATACTGAAGCACAGTCGTCATCTGAATCAATGACCGCAACAGCACTTATTCCGATTGACGGAACCGATATCTATTACACGAAAGAGCAGGCGTCAAACTTCGACGAAGTCTTCGGGACCAATACCAACTATACGATTGATCCCGAGGAGTGCATGGCAGATAACTTCGCGGACGCGATGCAATACGGGATGGACGGCAAAAACGGTCAGGGGTATCCCAACCCTGAGATCATCCGGGGCGTGATCGATCGGGTCAGCACCGGTCATTTCCTGAAGAAATGAAATTTTCAAGCATCTTTTTTCCGTCCGGCGTCATGATCGACTCGGGATGAAACTGCACTCCGTAAACAGGATAATTCGAATGCTGTACCGCCATCACCTCTCCGTCTGTGGTGATGGCGGTTATTTTTAATTCTTCCGGAAGTGTGTCCGCATCCGCCGCAAGAGAATGATACCTGGCGACAGGCGCGACTTCCGGACAGCCGCGGAAAAGCAGGCAGTTCCTGTCAAATTTCACATCCGACTGCTTACCGTGCATGAGCTTCTTTGCGTAGGTGACCTCTGCGCCGAATGCCGCGCAGATCGCCTGATGTCCGAGGCAGACTCCCAGGATCGGAATGTCATGGATCTCCTTTACGACATCGATGATCACCCCGGCATTTTCCGGCCTGCCGGGTCCGGGTGACAAAATGATATGGTCGGGCTTCAGCGCCCGGATCTCCTCTGTCGTCATTTCATCGTTTCGGATGACTTTTATTTCCGGATCGATCTCTCCGATGAGCTGATAGAGGTTATAGGAAAAACTGTCATAATTGTCGATCAGCAGAATCATACCGACCCCTCCTCACATTCAAAAATCAATCCTCTTCAAATTTCAAAAGGATCATAATCCACCCTCCCCTGCAAGCTTTAATGCTTTAAGTGAGGCTTTTGCTTTATTCAGGCACTCTTCATATTCTTTTTCGGGATCCGAATCCGCCACGATGCCGGCTCCGCTGCGAACGAAGACTTTGCCGTTTTTCTTATAGGCGATGCGGATGGCAATACAGGTATCCATATTCCCGGTGAAGTCTATATATCCGATCGCGCCGCCGTAGATACCGCGCTTATTGTTCTCCAGCTCTCCTATGAGCTGGCAGGCCCTGATCTTCGGGGCTCCGGAAAGTGTTCCGGCGGGAAGCACCGCTTCGACTGCATCCAGCGCGTCCCTGTCCTCCCGTATTTCGCCCCTGACCGTTGAACCGATATGCATCACGTGAGAGAAGCGCTCGATGGAGTGCAGCTTTTCGACCTGCACAGTGCCGAATTTGCTGATCCGGCCGAGATCATTTCGGCCGAGATCCACCAGCATGTTGTGCTCTGCAAGCTCTTTTTCGTCCGCCAGAAGTTCGGCTTCCAGGGCGCGGTCTTCCGCATCTGTTTTTCCTCTCGGCCTGGTCCCCGCCAGAGGGAAGGTGTGCAGCACACCGTTCTCCAGCTTCACGAGGGTCTCGGGGGACGCGCCCGCAACTTCGACATCCGTTCCGGAGAAATAGAACATATACGGGGAAGGATTGATCGTGCGCAGGACGCGGTAGGTGTCAAGGAGGCTTCCCTCAAAGGGCGCGCAGAGGCGGTTAGAGAGCACGATCTGGAAAATATCTCCCTCATGTATGTAGTGCTTTGCCTTTTCCACCATGCTGCAGAACTGTTCCCGCTCAAAGAGCGGGGTCACCTCGCCGAGGAGCTTTCCGCCCGGTTCGTTTTTCTTTTCCCCGTTCCGGAGAAGGTCTGCGAGCTGCTTAAGTTCCATGACTGCCTTTCTGTATCCGACTTCGGGATCCTTAAGCGGCATGTTGACGATGAGCGTGATCTTCTGCCGAAGATGATCAAAGGCGATGACCTTGTCAAAAAGCATCAGATCGACGTCTTTGAAAGCCTCATTGTCTTCCACCGAACATCTCGCGGAAGGTTCGCTGTAACCGAGATAGTCATAGGAAAAATATCCGACGAGTCCTCCCGTAAAAGAGGGAAGATAATCAAAACGGGGGCTTCTAAAGTCTGCGAGGATCTGCCGAAGAGATGCGGACGGATCATTGGTCCTGACTTTCAAGCTGCCGATTTTCATTTCCCCGTCCAAGCAGGTGATCTCGAGCTTCGGGTCGAAACCGAGGAAAGAGTAGCGGCCCCAGGTCTCATTGGCCTGAGCGGATTCCAGCAGATAACAGTGCGTGGAGAT
>CADABA010000176.1 GCA_902785985.1 uncultured Lachnospiraceae bacterium | reverse complement strand
TACATTACAAATGAGCAGATGAACGATAAAAAGTTCCTGAAGCTGATCAACAGGTAGGAGGGGAGAGATGGCGTCAAAGAAAGAGTATCTGGACTTTATTATGGAGCAGCTGTCAGATCTCCCTGAAGTAAGTTCCAGGGCTATGATGGGAGAGTATATATTATACTATCGGGGGAAGGTGTTCGGCGGGATCTATGACGACCGTCTGCTGGTAAAGCCGGTCCCGTCGGCAGTGAGGCTGATGCCGGATGCACCGATGGAGCTGCCGTATGAAGGCGCGAAGGAAATGCTCCTGGTAGAGGATGTTGATGACCGGGAGTTTCTGTGCAGCCTGGTTGCGGGCATGTGGGAAGAGCTGCCGGAGAGGAAAAAGAAGGTCCGCAGGTGAAAAATATGACCATGAATGACAGGATGAAATTAATGTTCAGGGAATTTGTGTTCAATGAAAAACCGAAAAAAATGATCACTGAAGTTAACGGGCTTGCCCTGCCGGAGGACTATCTCGCATTTATGCAGGAGCACGATGGCGGAGAAGGTCCGCTGGGTGAGAACAATTACGGCCGGTTCTTCAGACTGCAGGTACGATTTCCGGCAGTCTGGAAGAGTTCCTCATCAGGATGGATGAGGAATTAGCATGAAGCGAAGCGGAATGCGAATAGCACCGCTCGGTAAACTGAGATTTCGCTGATGCAGAGAGGAACATGAAATGGATCGATTACAGGCGTTTGAAGCCATGCTGCAGGACATTCAGGAGCAGTATGAGAAAGAGAAAAAGGCGATGGACGAACTGAAAGCGAAGGGCAGGGAAAAGACAGCCACATACAGACAGTACATGAGTAACCGGCTTCTGTATGGCCGCATACTCGATCTGTATAAGCAATATGATCTGGTTTGATCTCTGATGCAGAAGTCTCGTGATTTTAAAACAGTGCAGCAGGACTGAAGGAGAGAGGAAATGAATATCATACAGACTTTTTATGATGATATGGCGGCTCAGTATGATCAGCTGTTTCTTGACTGGCATGCGACGACACAGGAGCAGGCAGCTATCCTGAGCAGGATCTTTTCGGAGAATGGATTCGACAAAACAGCGCAGATCCTTGACTGTGCGTGCGGGATCGGTACGCAGGCAATCGGCTTAGCCTCGATCGGGTATTCTGTGACCGCTTCGGATATCAGTGACGGTGAGCTTGCTGAGGCAGCCGTTCGTGCCGGAAAATATGGTCTGAAGATCCATTTTGAACATGCGGACTTCTGTGCTTTGTCGGATGTTTTTTCCGGGCAGTTCGATATCGTGATCGCGATGGACAATGCGTTGCCGCATATGCTTACGGGCGAGGACCTGGCATCAGCTGTCAGGAGCATCACGGGTCAGATCAGACCGGGTGGAATCTTTGTAGCCAGTATCCGTGATTATGACACTCTTCTGGCTGAGAAACCTCCGTATTCTCCGCCATATATTCACAGGACGGACAAGGGACAGCGTGTATCCTTCCAGACCTGGGAGTGGATCGGAGACAACTATCAGCTGACGCAATACATCATCGATGACGGGAACAGTCTGAAGATCAGCAAGTTCGTCTGTGAATACCGTGCTGTCCGCAGGGAGGAACTGACGAATCTGCTGCTGTCGAATGGCTGCAGCGAGGTCGTCTGGAAGTTCTCGGAGGAAACAGGATTTTACCAGCCGATCGTAACAGCGAGAAAGTGAGAGGCAGCAGGCTTATTCTTCATCGCGCAATACTCTTGATTTTAATCGTGAGATATGCGCGCAAAGTGAAACTTGCCTTCATCGAGAGTATAATCTCTCGATGAAGAATAAATGCCCCCGGCGGATCGCAACCGGCAAAGAAGAAGGTGCGTCGCACCTCGCGCGGCGCGGCAGGAACGCCGGGGCGTTCCTGAATTCAGAACGAAAACTTCCTGTATCTGAGGCGGAAGAATCTCTCGGATCCAGGAAAAAAATATTGCAGTTTGAGTGACATTGCGTTAAAAATGATAGGGTAGCGAATGGAAAAGATCATGTGCATTGACATTAAGTGCATGTCACTAAAGGATTTAAATAGAAGGCATAACGAATATGTGGCTGAGCAAATATGTCTGTCTTTTCATGATATACAATTTTATGGGCTGGATCTATGAGACCCTTTTTTGTATCGTGAAGGGCGGCAAATGGGAAAACAGAGGATTTTTATATGGCCCGATCTGCCCTATATACGGAACGGGTGCTGTTGCGATTTCGGCAATCATGGAACTTACCATTGGAAAGGGGATCAGTATCAGTCCATGGCAGGTCTTCACTATTTCAGTGATCGGAAGTGCAGTTTTAGAATATTTCACATCCTGTGCATTAGAGAAGACGTTTCATGCGGTATGGTGGGATTACAGTGAATTCCCGTTCAACTATCAGGGAAGGATCAGCCTGTTTACAAGCCTGGGATTCGGTCTCGGAGGTCTGCTTACCGTTTATATTATTGCGCCGACGACAGTGGGTGCGGTCGATTATTTATCTCCGATCGTGCTGGAAGCACTGGCCTTGCTTGTCTTGTTTATATTTGCCGTTGATCTTACACTCACGGTTACGGCTCTGCTCCACTTTGACAGGATGGTGGCGCGTATGGAGGATTCCTTTAATCATCGCATGGAGGCGATTGTAGATAATACGTTTACTCAGTCCAATAAAATCAAGGAGAGCATGTTAAGGCAGGGGCGGTTCGTAAGCGGACAGGTGAGTACGCTGAGCGGATTCATGAAAAGTACAGTCCGCAGGATTTCCTCTTTTAAGGACATAAGTAAACCGAGAGAGACAGCAAAAAATATTCTGCTTTTTAAAATTCGGAAAGATGATAAACACAAAAGCAAGGCAGAAGAGCAGGGATGATCAGATTGCAGCAGCTCAATAATGATCAGGAAGAATGCTTTATGGTCTCCGAAAGCTTTGAAGAGTATTTGTTAAACGGACGAAGAATTTGCCTGCTCTGAAAGAATGGCCGGGTTGAACAGCAGACCGGTGCAATCTGACAGGCAGATGCCGGTATCCGGCGAAATCTTGCAATAAAAAAAGCGGTGTGCTACACTTATTCTGTCAGCGGCAGGGATTCAGTGAGGTGTGAAATTGTCAGACACCGCTGCTGAGTCAGCGCTTGCTGCAGGACCTGCTGCGACACATCTGACAGCACACAGCTTCCGGATTTGCGAGGTGAGAAGAACATGGCTATAACAGTGAATTTGTATTATACAGGAAAAAACGGCAATGCACGCAGGTTTGCGCAGGAGATGGAATCTTCCGGGACAGCGGATGCCATCCGGGCGGAGGACGGAAATCTGCGGTATGAATACTTCTGTCCGATGAATGATCCGGAGACCGTACTGCTGATTGACAGCTGGCGGGACCAGGAAGCTATTGACTCACATCACGCATCTCCGATGATGGGAGCGCTTGCCGCACTCCGGGAAAAATATGATCTCCACATGACCGTGGAACGGTTCACCAGCGTGGAGATACCGGAGACAGAAGGTCAGTTCATCAGAAAATGAAGTGCGTTCAAGCAGCCTGAAAATGAAAGAATTGTACAATGAAGATCAATGCCTCTGAGCCGGCAACGGTTCAGAGGCATCTTTGCGCGTATCTGCGAGCGGTGCCGGATGGAGCAACTGAGCGGCAGTGAGCCGCCTCACAAAGCCGCACAGATTGCGAACAGACGACAGCGCGACATGAGCATGTAGCGCAAGCGGAATGCGAATGGCACCGCTCGGAAAATAAAAACATCTCAAACAAACTGATGGAGGTACTATGAAACTGGAGCTGCTTTCCGGCTGTGAACTCGGACGGCTGGTGAACAAAGGGGAGATCTCACCGACGGAAGTCATCGAATATTTCAAACAGAGAATTGAAGAGAGAAATCCATCGCTTAACGCGTTCACATATACGAAGTTTGAAGATGCCTTTGCAGAAGCGGAAGAACTGGAAAAGCGTCTTGCAAAAAGAAAGGACTGCGGACCTCTGGCCGGCGTCCCGATCGCACTGAAAGATTTTCTTCCTTCCAAATGCGGGTGGACAAATTCCCACGGCGGCGTAAAGTCTCTGATTCAGAAGGACGCGGAAGACTCTGTTTTTTACAGTGCAGCACGCAGAGCCGGGGCGATTGCGGTCGGGAAGACCAATGCGCCTGCCTTTGCTTTCCGGGGAACAACGGACAATCAGCTCTATGGTCCGACTTCCACTCCGTTCAAGCCCGGGTATAATTCAGGCGGTTCCTCCGGCGGCAGCGCAGCCGCTGTTGCGGACGGCATGATCCTGATCGGCGAGGGGTCGGACGGAGGCGGATCGATCAGGATTCCATCCTCCTGGTGCGGCTGCTTCGGCTACAAAGCCTCTGTCGGTACGATTCCAAGCGTCAACAGGCCGGATGGGTGGTCAGCATCCCATCCATACTGCTTTAACGGTGCGATTACAAAGACGGTGGAAGACAGTGCCCTGATGCTGGAATACATGTCCTGTTACGATCCGAGGGATCCGCACAGCGTATACCGTGAAAAAAGACATTTCAGAGAGCTTATGAAGAAACCGCTGAAAAATATCAGGATCGGTTACACGGATGATTTCGGCATTTTCCCGGTGGAGGATGAGGTGAAAAAGATCGTCCGGAAGGCCGCTCTTCGATTCCGGGAAGCGGGAGCAGATGTGGAACCGGTGGAGTTTCATTTCCCGCATACGCACTATGAGTATGCGGAATTCTGGTGCCGCAGTATCTGCTTTGACACTGCGACGGACATGGAACTGTGGAAGAGAAAAGGATTTGACATCGTCAGGGATCACCGGGATGAACTGCCGGAGGAATTCATTTACTGGAATGCGGAGATCATGAAGGCGGACATCATGGATTTCAGAGCCATGAATGAAATGCGTACGGAGATCCTGGATGTACAGGAAGATGCTTTCAGAAGATATGATCTGATCCTTTCGCCGGTCACGATCTGCCCGCCGGTCGCAAATACAGCGGACGGGAACACGAAAGGACCGATGGAAATAAACGGACAGAAGACAGAACCGCTGATCGGTTTCTGCGAAACATTCTTTGAGAATTTTACCGGCAATCCCGCAGCCTCTGTTCCGGCCGGGCTGACTGAAGGCGGGCTGCCTGTCGGAATGCAGATCATCGGAAGGAAGTTCATGGATGAGGATGTTCTTGCGGCGGCGTACACATATGAGCAGATCAATCCCTGGTCATATGAAATTCCTCTTGGCCGGATTTGATCTCTGCCGCGGACTTTTCGTGACGTAAGTTTACCTCAGTGTGGGGAGACCCCTGCTTCTGCAAGCGGCGGGAAAAACAATATCCTGCCCGTCTAAAATGGCGGAATTTCATCCCACACTGAGATAAACGCCTCAGCTGCACAATGCTCCACTGGAGCATTGTTACGCATGTTAGGCACGGCGGATCGCAGACGCGTGCAATGGAAGGCACATTCGTGCCTCACGCGGTGCGGCAGGAACGCCGAGGCGTTCCTGAATCCGGGATATTCCGGAAAATATATTCTCTTGTCTGTAAGATTTCATAGGACACAGGGCTTTTTTGTGTTATAATAGCTCCGCTCTCAGAAGAGAGCCAAGCAGTTCGGGTCCGATATCCTGCTTGTAAAAGATTAAAACCAAAGGAGAAAAAAATGAAGCATCTGAGAAATACCATTGAGGAGTGGATTACTTTTGTCTGAACACCGGTCTTGCACTGTCATGGATTTCTTTCCTGTGCATGGACTGCATCTGCAAACGTTTCGGGGCAAAAGCTGCCACAAGGATTTCTGTGGTCGCGATCGGTGTCAATATGATCTGTGCCGTCATTTTCTGGGTGCTGATGAAGACACCGGGACAGTGGGCGGCATATTATTCAGCCGGCGAGCCGGTGACGGGTCAGATGATCACGGCAGGTATTGACAGCACTTTTGCCGGAGCCTGGTACGTCGTACTGGGATCTTCCGCAGCTATGCTGGCCAGTTCGGTCGTCAACTCCTATCTGAATCATCTGGTCGGAGAGAGAGCCGACAACGGCAGGTACAGCGGGTTCGCGGCCAGAAGCCTTGTGTCTACCTGTATCGCCCAGTTCGTCGACAACTTCGTATTTTCGGCACTGGTCTCTCATGTCTTTTTCGGATGGAACTGGACGCAGGTCATCATCTGCTCCTTTACATCGATGCTGATTGAACTGGGTCTTGAAGCTGTTTTCACACCCGTCGGCTACAGAATTTCGTCAGCATGGGAGAAGGAACATGTTGGTGAAAACTATATTAAATTCCGTAACAGAGTAGCCGGGCAGTTATAAATTTGATAAGGCTTCCCGGAAGAACGGACGAAATGAACACCAGCTGGTAAGAATTATGCCCGGATCGTTCGAAGCGGTCCGGGCATTGCATTTATGAGAGCAGTTAGGATATGACTTCTATCTTTGACAGGAAATTTGTGCGTCACACTATGGCGGTCGCTTTGCCGATCATGATCCAGAACGGCATCACGAACTTTGTGAATATGCTGGACAATATCATGGTCGGAAGAGTCGGCACGGATCCGATGACGGGTGTTTCGATCGTGAACACCCTGCTTTTTGTATGGAACCTGTGTGTGTTCGGAGGACTCTCGGGAATCGGGATCTTCACCGCTCAGTACTGCGGGAAGGGGGACCATGAAGGTGTTCGTTGGACCTTCCGCCTGCAGCTTATTGTGGCAGTCGTGCTTGCTGCGGCAGGTCTGGCGGTTTTTATTTTTCACGGTGAACAGCTGATTGGTCTGTACCTGCAGGAAGACAATGGCGGAGGATCCCCGGAACTGACCCTGCAGGCTGCGGCGGCTTATCTCGCAGTCATGTGCGTGGGTTTTCTGCCGTTCGCGGTCACGCAGGCCTATTATTCCGTTATCCGCGCACATGAGGAGACGGTCGCGCCCATGGTGGCTTCCTTTATCGCAGTGGGCGTGAATCTGCTGGGCAACTATATCCTTATATTCGGAAAATTCGGCGCACCTGCCCTTGGAGTTGTGGGAGCAGCTGCTGCAACCGTTGTTGCCAGGTTCACAGAGCTGTTCTTTATCGTGATCTGGGCGCACACGCATACAGAAAAGATGCCATTTATCGTCGGAGCTTTTCGAAGTCTGTATGTGCCGAAGGCTCTCACGATGGCGTGCATTCAGAAAGGGGCCCCTCTTCTTGCGAACGAGGCCCTGTGGTCCGGGGGACAGGCCATGCTGACGCAGTGCTACAGTGTGCGCGGTCTGTCCGTTGTGTCCGCATTCAATATTTCCCAGACCTTGGGAAATGTTTTCAATGTCGCCTTTATCGCCATGGGGTCGGCTACAGCTATTATAATGGGGCAGAGGCTGGGAGAATGGGGCGAGACGCGTGCAAAGGAGCTTAAGACAGAAGCCTGGAAACTCACATTCTTTTCGGTTCTTCTGTGCGTTGTTTCCGCAATGCTGATGGCAGCGGTATCCGGTCTTTTTCCGCTCATTTACAGGACCACGGACGAGATCCGTCATCTTGCGAGCGGTCTCATATGCATAGCCGCAGTCATCATGCCGGTGCATGCTTTTAACAATGCTGCCTATTTCATTATTCGGTCCGGCGGAAAAACGTTTGTCACATTTCTTTTCGATTCCTGTTTCTGCTGGATCGCGTCTATCCCAACCGCTTTTTTTCTGGCGCACTATACGAAGGTGCCGATCCTGGCACTCTATGCGGCCGTGAGCTCAGTTGAGCTGATCAAGGTGGCGATCGGAAGCATTTTGATTAACAAGGGCATCTGGATCAAAGATATTACGGTATCCGGTATTGATTTCTGACGCAGACGAGGCGTTCTGATCAAAGCGAAGAAACAGGTGCATGGAGTTGAAGAAGAATTGTTAAGTGTGATATAGTAGTGACAGCCGAGGCTCCTTAAGCTGACGACGGTCGGGAGACATATTTTGCCCACGAATGCCTGAAGGCACACGTAGCTGCAAAACAGTCATCTGAGGCCATTAAGTCAGACATCAAAACTATGTTTTGGGAGGAGCTGAAAGGGCAGGGCTGATCAATGCTCTTTTTCGTGCTGATACGTCGGCCATATCCTGCGGGTCATTTCAACTAAAGTGAAAGAAGGTATATTTTATGGAGAAAAAACTGGTTGCTTACTTTTCTGCATCGGGCGTAACAAAGAAGGTGGCTGAGGAGATTGCGGAAATCGAACAGGCGGATCTTTTCGAGATCACTCCGGAGATTCCCTACACGAAAGCGGACCTGGACTGGAGAGACAAAAATTCAAGGTCGACTGTCGAGATGAATGATCCGAACTGCCGTCCGGCGATCGTGGGAAAGCCGGCGGATGATTATGACGTGATTTTTGTCGGTTTTCCGATCTGGTGGGGCAGAGAACCAAGCGTTGTAGATACGTTTCTTGATCAGCTGACGGGTGAAGGGAAAGTGATTATTCCGTTCTGTACATCCGGAGGAAGCGGTTTCGGCAATACAAGTGAAAGAATCAATAATCTGACCGGCAGAAAGTTCAAGGTGCTGGAAGGGAAACGGTACGGCGGCAGTGTGTCGCTCGAAGATCTGAAAATCTGGATGGAAGAGCTGGGGATGTAAGAACAGCGTCTCGTCCTGTATGAAAAAGAGGCAGCGGTCAAGGTCATCTCAACGAAATGACCTTGGCCGCTGTCCTTTCAGGACTGTTTTCGAAAACCAGACAAAATATGAAAGGCAGTGACGGGCAGTCATAGAAAGAAGAAAAGGTATTGAACCCGGATCAGATTTCCGCCGATGCCTGTCCGAACAGGAAGAAAGTCCATGAAACAAGTAGATGCAAGGGAATATATAGGCATTCTGCGTGAGCTGACAGAAGAAGGACGTCAGGTCAGTCTCATCGTTGCAGGGAACAGTTTGGCTCCATTTCTCATCCATGGACGGGACACGGTCTGGTTCGAAAAACCGAAATGTCCTCTTAAGAAGGGAGATAGCGTGTTCTTTCAGCGGGACGACGGTTCTTTTATTCTGCATCGCATACGCAGAGTTCACAAAAATGCTCTGCCAAAAGGGGAAAAAGAGGGGAACGGATATCCGAAACACGTACGATATAATCGGTGATGCTCAGCTTACGACGGAATGCGGAATCAGACGGGATCAGATTTTTGCGGTCGTGATCAGAGTCGAGAGAAAAGGAAAGATCATCGGACCCGGTGACTTCTGGTGGCAGTTTTTTGAGAGGGTTTTTTTACAGTAACAAAGAACGGTATATAGTAGTGCAGAAGTGTACTAATATATACCGTATTTTATTTACACAGGCGAACATTTGTGCTATTCTGTATGTATAGATGTGTACTTTGAAAGTAAGGCGGTTTCTATGTATGTACAAGAGCAGTGATTTTACCAAGCCGGTCTATA